>CAZSTF010000108.1:0-7341 GCA_964609555.1 uncultured Alcaligenaceae bacterium
TTCCGCCGCGGCGCCACGCAGGACGCCTTCCCGCAGGACTTCGCCCAGGTCTTCGGACCCGACGGCTCGCTCAAGCGCGCCTTCGACCAGGTCGCCTCGGCGATCGACATGTCGCGCGATCCGTGGGTGCCGCGGCCGGGCATCGACGGGGCTGCCGCAGGCGGCGTGGACGTCACGCGCAGTTTCCAGAACGCCGCCGCGATCCGCGAGACGTTCTTTGCCGGGGGGCGCAACCAGCCGGGCTTCGATCTCGACGTGCGCGTCGTGACGACCGGAGAGCGGGCCGAACTCGATGCCGATGGCACGGTGTTCACGAGCGGCGAGGACTTCAAGCCGCTCGCTTGGACTGGGCAGAAAAACGGCGGCCGGACGTTCGTGCGGGTTGGAGCGCAGAAGACGGTCGTCTTTTCCGCCGAGGGCTTCTGGGCCTTGCATCGTCTCGTCGACAGAGGAGGCGGCGGTGCGGCCAGCGGATCGCTCGTGACGGTGAGCCTGCCGGCCGATGGACGGGAGGTGCGGATCGAACTCCGGGCACGGTCGTTCCGGCATCCGCTGACCCTGCCCGCGCTGCGCCAGTTCGGCTGCCCCGGTCGATGAGGGCTGACGCGATGTCCGCTCAAAGTCCAGCTGACGACACGACCCAGGGCACCGCCTTTGGCTGGTTCGGAAAGCTGCCCGGCGCGGGCGATTTTGTCTCGCGCCGCATGTCGTGGCGCGCCCAGCAGCACTGGGACCAATGGCTGTCGCTGGGCCTCGAACAGCTCAAGGCGATCAGCACCGAGACCGGCTGGGGCGTCTGGCGGAACATGCCGGCGTGGGGGTTCATCGTGCCCGCGGGTCAGACGGGGGAGTCGCCCCAACTCGGTCTGCTTGTGCCCTCGGCCGATCGCGTCGGGCGCCTGTTTCCCTTTCTCGTGGCCGCGCCCCTGACCACGACCGAGGAGCAGCAGACGCTGATCGCGCACGCGGCGCCGATCGTCATGGGGTGGTACGAGGTCATCAGCGCGGCACAGCGGGAGCGGCTGGGCGTCGATGTCGTGGATGCGCGTCTGGCACAGGCGCTCGCCACGGCGGAAGGTATGACGATCGATGCGGCCGACTCCGAGGTCACCCTGCCGCCGGGCGCCACCAATCTTGTGCTGCCGTGGCCCGATCTGCCGTCGAACTTCGACGCCAGTGGGCGAGAGAGCTACTGGTGGAGTGTGCCTCCGGCGAGCACGGGGCACCGGGCGCGCACCTACCAAGGCAGCCTCACCGCGGCGCACTTCTGCACACTCAGTGCCTGAGTCCGTGCGTGAGTCAGCGATGGGTCGATGACCCGGGACGGGGCTCGCACAGCCGACCTGCGGCTGTTTGGGGTTGATTTCACCTCCGCCCCGCGCCCACGAAAGCCCATCGTGGTGGTCGAGGGGCGACTCGACGACAAGGCCCTCGCGCTCATGGCGGTCGAGTGGTTCACCGCATGGCCCGCGTTCGAGGCGTTTCTCGAGCGCCCGGGGCCTTGGATCGCTGCCTTCGATCTCCCGCTCGGGCTGCCGCACGGGGTGCGCGAGGCCTTGAGCTGGCCGCATGACTGGCGTCAGCTCATGCAGCAACTTGCCGCCATGCCGCGCGCCGAGTACACGGCGGCCCTCGATCGGCTGCGCCAGGCGAGACCGATGGGCGCGCGTTACATCCATCGGCGGTGCGACCACGCCGCAGGCTCGTCGAGTCCGATGAAGCTGGTCAACCCGCCGGTCGGGCTGATGCTCTTCGAAGGGGCGCCCCGGATGGCGCGGGCCGGGCTCAGTGTGCTTCCTTGTGCGCCATCGGCAGACACGCGCGTGGCGGTCGAAGGCTATCCCGGTTTCGTAGCCCGAGCGCTGGGCGTGGGCTCCTACAAGCACGATGCGCGTGCCGGACAGACTCCAGCGCGTCGTCAGGAGCGCGTGCGGTTGGTGGCTTCACTCGATGAGTGGGTGCGGGAACAGACCGGACGACGCCTGCGCTGGACTGAATCGCTCCGGTCCGCAAGCGTGGACGATGCGACGGGCGACACACTCGATGCGGTCGTGCTTGCCGCTCAGGCGGCGCTCGCGGCGCACCGGATCGCTCTCGGCGAGGCCATTGCGCCGCCGGACGGCGACCCCGCCGAAGGCTGGATTGTGGGTGTCGAATGGTCGCAGGAGCGCACACCATCGTCGGGGCAAAATGGATCTCGACCTGATCCCTCGCATCGATCATGACGCTTGCATCCATGATCTCGCTGCCTCCCGCCGATACGGTCGTGCTGGCACCGAGCGACCGTGCGCGGCGCGCCTGGCACGGGCGCTGGCTCCGCGCGATGCGTGGAATGCCGGGCGCGGGCGAGGCCTGCCTCATGCCTACCTTCCTGACCCTGGAGGAGTGGCTCCGCCGTCTGTGGGAGGACCTGCGACTTCTCGGCCGTCTGCCTGCCGCGGGGGACGTCGTCGACCCGAGCATCGAGCAGGCCCTGTGGCGGCTCGCTGCACGCGAGCATGCGGGAGGCATGCCCGCCGTGTGGGAGAGCGTGGGCGAGGAGATGCAAGCCGCATGGCGGCTCCTGAATGCTTACGCCCCGCTGCCGAGCGCCGACACCCCGAGTCCGCACGGAGCGGACCCGTCCGACCAGTGGCGGGTCGATCTTCGGGCGGGCGAGGGCTGGTGGCAGGCGCCCGCACGTGACGTTCTCGATCGACTGGCGGACGCCGGGGTGGTCAGCGAGGCGGAGCTTGCCCGTCGCCTTCACGCGCGGGTGCACCTGCTTGCGGGCGTGGTGTCGCCCCATCTCGTGCTCACGCCCCAGTTCTCGCCCTGGCCGGATGTGACGGCGCTGATCGCGACCGTCGAGCGACTCGGCCTGAGCCGCGTGCATCAGCTCACCACGGCAGATGCAGCCGTCGGTGCACCAGCCGCACAGCCGTGGAGACGTCTCGACTTCCGCAACGCGCTCGCCGAGCGCGAGGCCGCGCTCGACTGGGCGCGCGCGCGCGCAGCGGAAGCCACCGAGCAGGGCGTCGTCGGGGCGCAAGTCGTCGTTGTCGTGCCGGACCTCACGTCGAGTTTCGCGCGCTGGCGCCAGAGCGCCGACTTGCTCGGGATCGACGCCAACTTCTCGATCGGGCCTGCGGTGTCGCGCTATCCGTGGGCGGCGGCCGGGTTCGTGGCAGTGAATGCCGCGTTCGAGCCGTGCGCCGTCGAGGAACTGGCCGACGCGCTGACGCATCCCCGCTGGGGCTGGCGGGTCGAGGCGCGCGAGGCCGTGGCCCGTGCAACGCGACAGGCCATCGAATCGGGCGTCCGCTCCTGGGGGCTTGCCGACACGCTGCGACAGGCCCAACTGTCCGACCGCCTGCGGGCGGTCGAAGCGGCTCTTGGCGACTTCGGGGGGGGCGTACGCCGAACCCGGGCCCAGTGGGCTGAACGTTACGGTGCGCTGGTGGCGGCGTTGACCGAGGGGGTGCCGGTGCTCGATTCGGCGCTTCTGCAATTGCAGCGCGCGCTCCACGAGGCGATCGACCGCTGGCAGTCGCTCGATCGCTGGTTGGGCCCGGTGACGCATTCCGAAGGGCACGGTGAACTCATCACGCTGACTGACCGCTCGCCGTTTCAGCCCGAGGCGCGCGGTCAGGCGGCGCAGGTGATCGGTTTGCTCGAGTCAGCTGGCTTGCCGCATGATGGTCTCTGGTTCACGGGGGCCACGGCGGATACGCTCCCGGAGCGCGTGAGCCTCAATCGTGCGCTCGATCCCGCGTGGCAGCGGCGGCATGGCGTGGGTCGCGCCGCCTTCGCGAACGTATGGGCCCGAGCCGAGGCGCTCGTGGGCCACTGGCGGAGCCTCGGGCCCGTGTGCATCGCCTCCCGCACCGAGGAGGAGGGAGAACCCAAGCGCTGGAGTCCCCTCGTGGCCACCTGGCCGCTCGCGGTGCCGGATCGGGTGACGCCTCGCACGCCGCCGCCGGTCGTGCCCGTGGTCGAGTGGCTCCCGGATGAGACCGCGCCACCCGATCCGCCGCTGGGGCGCGCCCGTGTTCGGGACTTCGAACAGCAGGCTCTGTGCCCACGGCGTGGATTCATCACGGCATGGCTTGCTGCCGAGCCCTGGCCGCTGCCGCCCGAAGGCGTGCCCCCGCGTCTGCGGGGCAATCTCCTGCATGCGCTCGCCGAGCAGTACGGCATGGCGATTCTCGGGCGCGACTCGCGAACGATCGACTGGTCAGCGGTCCGCGCGTCGATTCCGCGGTGGGTGAATGTCTGTGCGGACCGTCATCGGAGCGATCTGGAACGATTGCCCGCGGTCGTGCGCCGGGCCGAGCTCCGCCGGGTCGAGCGGATCATGCACCGCTTCATCGATGTCGAACAACAACGTGCCGCATTCCGTGTCCACGCGATCGAGTCACCCCAGACGACGGAGATCGGCGGTCTGACCTTGCGCCTGAAGATCGACCGGATCGACGCGATCCCCGCGGCGGGGACGGATGAGCCAGGCTGGCTGGTGGTGGACTACAAGACCGGTCAGGCGAATGTCAAAGCGCTGACCGATACGCGCCTGACTGCGCCCCAGCTCGCGGTCTACGCGCTGGCCGCGGGTGAAGCAACAGTCGGCGTGGCTTACGCGGCACTCTCGGACGACGAAACGGGCCTTCGGGGACTGGGTCGCGGCTGGCAGGCTCAAGAGGTATCGACCGCGGACGCGGATGACGACTTCGCGCGCTTGCCTTCGGTTTGGGCGGAACAACTGGCCGTGCTTGCCGACGAGCTCACGCGAGGGGAGGCTGCGCTCGCGCCGGTCGAGGGCTTGCGCACCTGCGAGCGCTGCCCGGTGCGCAGCGTTTGCGGCATCGACCGTGTGTTGGCTGCGCAGGGCCAAGCGGTCATTGGGGACGAGGAATGAGCACGGTTTCGGACGCCTCGGCGCGCCGGCGTGCGCTGGACGTCGGGCGTTCCTTCATCGTGCAGGCCCCCGCAGGCGCGGGCAAGACGGAGCTGCTGATCCAGCGTCTGCTTTCGCTCCTCGCCGTGGTCGAGCATCCGTCCCAGGTGCTCGCCATCACCTTCACCAACAAGGCGGCTGCGGAGATGCGTGAACGGCTTCAGGCGGCGCTCGCGGATGCGACGACGAAACCCGAGCCCGCACTATCGCCCGAGCGGGAACGCTGGGCGCTTGCACGACAGGTCGTCGAGCGGGATCGTGAATTGGGCTGGGCGCTGTCCGAACGTTTCGACGCGGTGCCGATCGAGACATTCGATGCCCTCTGCCTGCGCCTCGCTCAGGCGGGCTGGACCCCGGACGCCGTCGACCACACGGCATGGGCCACGCTGGACCCGGATCTGCGCGGGCTCTACCTCGATGCGGCGCGCGCTGCAATCGAAGCCTTGGACGAGGCGGACGCCGCGGAGGATGCCGAGGCGACCGCGGATTTGCTCGACCGCATGGACAATCGCGTGGGCCTCCTCGTGACCGGCCTGGCCGATCTGCTGGCACGCCGCGGGCAATGGGCCGAGCACGCGCTCGACGACAGCGATGGGGCGGCACGGGCGCAGGATGTGCTCATCACAGGGCGGGTCGAGCGCGGCCTCGAGGCGCTTGCGGCGACCTGGTCGGAACATGAGCTCAAGCAGGCGCGAGATTGGGCGAGGGTGGCCATCGCCCATCTCGACGGCGAGCATGAGCGCGAGGCACTGCTGCCGCTCGCCGACGACGCACCGCCCGTGGCGCGTCTCGATGATCTGCCCAAGTGGCGTGCGCTGGCCCGGCTCATGCTGACCGACAAGGGGACTTGGCGCAAGCAGGTCAACAAGACAAACGGCTTTCCGCAGTCGCAGCGCGCCGCTGGCAATGCGCTCAAGGCGTTCTGCCTGCAACGCCAGGCGGACGATGGCACCGGCCGGGCGGCGGCGCTCCTTGCAAGCACTCATCAGTGGCCGGATCGCGCGGCGCTCGCCGGGCACGCACGGGCGCGGCGCGCGACGCAATGGTTGTTGAAGCGCGCACTGGCCGAACTGCAGATGCGGCTTGCTGCCCGGGGTGTCACCGACTTTGCCGGGGTCGCCCTTGCCGCACACTCGGCCCTCGCACTGAATGCGCGCGGCGTGGCCGAGCGCCTGGATGCGCAGATCGCCCACATCCTGGTCGATGAGTTCCAGGACACGAATCCCGCCCAGGCGCGACTGCTCGAGCAGCTGGTAGCGGAGTGGATGCCCGGCGACGGTCGCACGCTCTTTCTCGTGGGCGATCCGATGCAGTCCATCTACGCCTTCCGTGATGCGGATGTCGGCATCTTCCTCTCGGCCATGCAACACGGGGTGGCGCCGATCCCGCTCGAGGTGCTGACCTTGAGCGCGAACTTTCGCTCCCGGCCGACGCTGGTCGAGTGGGTCAATCGGGTCTCGCCGTCCGCGTTCGCGCAGGCTGCGGACGCTGGAACGGCCGCAGCCGAGGTGGGGGGCATCCCGTTCGTGGCAGCGCACGCGGCCCGCACCGATACCGAAGACGCACATGTCGGCGCGTATCTGTTCGAGACCCCCCGCGATGAAGCGCGCTGGATCGCCGACGAGAT
Source organism: uncultured Alcaligenaceae bacterium (assembly GCA_964609555.1). Taxonomy (GTDB): domain Bacteria; phylum Pseudomonadota; class Gammaproteobacteria; order Burkholderiales; family Casimicrobiaceae; genus Casimicrobium. The sequence continues at coordinate 6,561 of CAZSTF010000108.1, forward strand.
CGCGGCGCTCAAGCGACGCGCCCCGAGCGAGCGAATTGCGGTCATCGTGCGACGGCGCCAGGATGCGCTCCCGGTCATCGAAGAACTGGCTCGACGCGCGATCGCCACCACGGCGGTGGAGTTCGCACCGCTGGCTGCACGGCCGATCGTTCGCGATCTGTTGACCCTCGCCGAGCTTCTCGCCCAGCCTACCGACGCGTTGGCATTGTTTGCTTGGCTGCGCTCTCCGCTGGTCGGGCTCCGGTTGTCGTCCTTGGCACGTCTGGCCGCCGACACCTGCGAGGCGTCCAGCGCGCGGTTGCTGCTCGATCCTGCGCAGCGCGAGGCGGCGCTGTCAAGGCTCGACTCCGGCGAGGAAGAGCAGGCCGGAGGCGCTCAGGACGTCATGCGGTTGCGTACTGCGCTTGCGGCGTATGACCTCGCCATGACCGAGCGCGAGCTTCGTTCCCTGGCCGAGTGTGTCTGGCGCCTCTTCTTGCGGCTGGGCGGGCGAGAGCTCCTGCTTGAACCAGAGGATCGTGAAGAAGCGGAGCTATTCCTCGCGCTCGTGGATCGTGCGGCACCGCGTGGGCTCCTCGCCGATCGTGACGCACTGCTTCGCGAACTGGCGAGCCTCCGGCGCACGCTGTCTGCACGGGGCTCAGAAGCAGCGGCCGGTGCGGCTGAAGCACCCGTGGAGATCCTGACCATCCACAAGGCGAAAGGACTCGAATGGGACAGCGTGTTCCTGCCTGCGCTCGGTCAGGCTGGGGGACGGGAGAGCTTCCAGCCGTTGGTCTGG
>CAZSTF010000109.1:0-7295 GCA_964609555.1 uncultured Alcaligenaceae bacterium
CGCGAGGTGGTCAGGGTGAGTTCCTTGCCCACGACCAGCGACGAGTTCCAGACGCCTTCGCTCCGATGAAGCACGAAGCCGTGCTGACCGCTGACCGGGCCGCCATAGCGCACCGGTCGCGCGAGCACCGACGGGTCCTGCACGACGATGTCCATCTGCCCGAACAGCGACTCCATGGTGACGTCCATCGTGCGGTTGACGACGACGCCGAGCGCACCCCGTTCCGTGTGCTCGCACAGGTAGGTGACCGTCTCGCGGAAATGCGCGTCTTCCATCGCCGGCATGGCGATCAGAAAGTGCCCGGCGAGGCTGGTCGTCATCATGCCTTGGATTTTATGGGGGCGGCCGCCGGCAAGGCGACGCAGATACATTGCGCATCCCCGGACCCACCGTTCCCTGGCGCTGTCCCGGAGCGCCGTCCCGGAACGCGATTGCACAGCGATGACTCACGAGCACGTCCTCTTCTGGTTCCGGCGCGATCTGCGCGCTGAAGACAACGCGGGGCTCGCTGCGGCGCTCGCCGCCGCCTCGCAGGTGCACTGCGTGTTCGTCTTCGACCGCGACATCCTCGACCGGCTCGAGGACCGTCACGACCGCCGCGTCGAGTTCATCTGGCACAGCGTGGCCGAGCTCGACCGTGCCTTGCGGCAACATGGGGGTGGCCTCAACGTCCTCCATGCACGGGCTCGGGAGGCGATTCCCGCCTTGGCAGGCGCGCTCGGCGTCGACGCCGTGTTCACCAACCATGATTACGAGCCCGAAGCCATCGAACGCGACGACGCCGTACGGGCGGCGCTTGCGGCGTCGGGAATCGTCTTCCGGACGTTCAAGGATCAGGTCATCTTCGAGCGCGACGAGGTATTGACCGCGGGCGGCACACCGTTCTCGGTGTTCACGCCCTACAAGAACGCCTGGCTTCGGCGGCTCACGGCCGACGATGCGAGGGCGTCCCCGTTTTCGCCCCGCGCCGGGCAACTCGTGCCGCCTGCGCCCGCCTCGACGCTGCCCCCGCTCGGGGCGATGGGCTTCGTCGCCGGGGTGCTCGATCTGGCCGCGCTGCCCGCGGGCTCGAGCGGCGCCGAGCGTCTGTTCTCGGACTTTCTCTCGCGCATCGACCGCTACCACGAGGCGCGTGACTATCCGGCCGTGCGTGGGCCCTCGTACCTGTCGGTGCATCTGCGCTTCGGCACGATACCGATCCGGCGACTCGTCCGCGAGGCGTGGCAGCGTTGCCAGGAGGGGTCACGCGGGGCCGAGGTTTGGCTTTCCGAGCTGATCTGGCGTGACTTCTACTTCCAGATCCTCGCCCACCATCCGCGCGTGGTCACGGAGAGCTTCAAGCCCGAGTATGACGCGATTCGCTGGCGCGATGATCCCGAGGGCTTCGCCGCGTGGTGCGAGGGACGCACCGGCTACCCGATCGTGGATGCCGCGATGCGGCAGTTGAACCAGACCGGCTACATGCACAACCGTCTGCGCATGGTGGCGGCTTCGTTCCTGACCAAGCACCTGCTCGTCGACTGGCGGCGCGGCGAGCGCTACTTCGCGGCGAAGCTCAACGACTACGATCTTGCGGCCAACAACGGCGGCTGGCAGTGGGCGGCCTCCACGGGCTGCGACGCGCAGCCCTACTTCCGCATCTTCAACCCGATCAACCAGAGCCAGAAGTTCGACCCCGAAGGCAAGTTCATCCGGCGCTACGTGCCCGAGCTTGCCCGGCTGTCCGATGCCGACATTCACGCGCCATGGCTCATGAAGCCCGTGGAGGCGCGGGCGCGAAGCTTCGAGGTCGGACGCGACTATCCGGCGCCGATCGTCGACCACGCCGCCGCCCGCGCGCGGGCGCTGGCCACATTCAAGGCAGTGAGATCGGCGGCTGCGCCCTGAGCCTCGTCTTGGCTATGATGCGCCGCAACATCTTTTCCGCCTGGGTGCTTTCATGACTTCGCTTGCTTCCCGTGTTGCCCTCGTCACTGGTTCGACGAGTGGCATCGGTCTCGCCATTGCCCGTCGGCTTGCGGCTGCGGGTGCCGAAGTCGTGCTCAATGGCTTTGGTGATCCGGGCGAAATCGAGCGCCTGCGCGACGAGATCGCAGCGGCAAGCGGCGTGCGCGTGCACTACGTGCCGGCCGATCTCTCGAAGCCGGCGGAGGCGCGTGCGCTGGTCGAGCGGACGATCGCCATCGGCGGGCGTATCGACGTGCTCGTCAACAACGCAGGCATCCAGCACGTGGCCCCCGTGCAGGAGTTTCCGGATGAGCGCTGGGAGGCGGTCATCGCAATCAACCTCTCCTCGGCCTTCTACACGACGAAGGCGGCGCTTCCTGTCATGCAGGCGCGCTGCTGGGGCCGCATCATCAACATCGCCTCGGCCCACGGCAAGGTGGCCTCGATCAACAAGGCCGCTTACGTCGCGGCCAAGCACGGGATTGTGGGGTTGACCAAGGTGGTTGCGCTCGAGAACGCGAAGGCCGACATCACCTGCAACGCGATCTGCCCGGGCTGGGTCGACACCCCGCTCGTACGAAAGCAGATCCATGCCCGGGCCGAGGCGCAGGGCATCACGGTCGAGGCTGCCACGCGCAGCCTGGTGGGTGAAAAGCAGCCGTCGGAGCGCTTCGTTCAGCCCGAACACATTGCCGAACTCGCTCTCTTCCTGACCACCGAGGCCGGCGGCTCGATCACCGGCGCGGCCTACTCGATCGACGGCGGCTGGACGGCGCAATAGGTCAAACACACCCCGCGCGGTGCACCGACTCGTCCTCGACACGAACGTCCTCGTCTCGGCCCTGCTGTTTCGGGATTCGCGCCATCTGCCGCTCGCCGAGGGTTGGCTCTCCGGCACGATACGACCGCTGCTCTCGGTGGCCACCTGGCGCGAGTTACGCGCGGTCGCCTACCGTCCAGAGTTCAGCAAGTCGGACGACGAAGTCCACGCCGCACTCGCGCGGCTCGGCCCCTACCTCGAATGGGTCGAGCCCGATCCCGAGCGCGCGGCGACCCTGCCCCGATGCAGCGACCGCGCCGACCAGAAATTCCTCGACGTCGCGCTCTGCGGCGAAGCGCACGCGCTCCTCACCTACGACCGGGCCCTGCTCAAGCTGCAGCGCCGCGGGCTTGCGTTCGCAATCCTGACGCCGGAGGCCTGGGCCCGATCGGTCGGTTGATCGGGCCGTGCAGCGGCCTTTCAGGCATTTGCGAGGACGCCGCGGCGAATCTGGTCCAGCTCGATCGATTCGAACAGCGCCTTGAAATTGCCTTCGCCGAAGCCCTGATTGCCCTTGCGCTGGATGATCTCGAAGAAGATCGGGCCGATCAGGTTCTGGGTGAAGATCTGCAGGAGAAGCCCCGAGTCCTCGGGGGCGCCGTCGATCAGGATCGACAGGCGCTTCAGGCGCTCGGCATCCTCGCCGTGATTCGGGATGCGCGCATCGAGCTGCTCGTAGTAGGTTTCGGGCGTGCTCTGGAAAGGCACGTTCGCGGCAGCGAGCGTATCGACCGTGGCGTAGATGTCGTCCGTGCCAAGCGCGACGTGCTGGATGCCCTCGCCGTGATAGGCGTGGAGATACTCGGCGATCTGGCTCTTGTCGTCGGAGGACTCGTTGATCGGGATGCGGATCTTGCCGCAGGGGCTGGTCATCGCGCGGCTCTTGAGGCCGGTCAGCTTGCCCTCGATGTCGAAATAGCGGATCTCGCGGAAATTGAACAGCCGCTCGTAGAACTCGGCCCACTCGTTCATCCGGCCCCGATGCACGTTGTGCGTCAGATGATCGATGTAGGTCAGCCCGGCGCCCAACGGCACGCGCGGTGCATCCGCGATCGGCACGAAGTCGATGTCGTAGATCGTGACATCGTTGCCGCCGTGCGCCGAATTGCCGTGATAGCGATCCACGAAATAGAGCAGCGAGTCGCCGATGCCCTTGATTGCCGGTATGTTCAGCTCCATCGGCCCGGGATTCGCGGGCACGCCCCACGCGCCGAGTTCCACCGCACGCTTGTAGGCGAAGGCAGCATCTTTCACGCGGAAGGCGATTGCACAGATGGACGGCCCGTGGATGCGCGCAAAGTTCTGCGCGAAGGAACCCGGCTCGGCGTTGAGGATGAAGTTGATGTCGCCCTGCTTGTAGAGCAGCACGTTCTTCGAACGGTGCTTGGCCACCGCGACGAACCCCATTTGCTCGAACAGCCGGCCCATGGCGGCGGGGTCCGGTGCGGCATATTCGATGAACTCGAAGCCGTCGGTTCCCATCGGGTTGTCCCAAGGCTGAAAGGCGCGGGTGGTGTCGGCGGTCATCGGTCGGTCTCCGTTGCGCAGATTCGTGAAAGCCGGCATTGTGGTTTTTGGATCGCGCAATGCGATGGCGCAATATGGTCATCGTGGTTGTTTGGCTGGTATAATGTTGCGCCAACAACGCCAGGGGGGGCACACCGTTCATGGATCGCATCGATCTGCGCATTCTCGAGGCGCTGCAGGCCGACGGACGGCTTTCGAACATCGATCTGGCCGAGAAGATCGCCCTGTCGGCGTCACCCTGCCTGCGCCGCGTCCGGGCGCTCGAGGAGGCGGGCGTCATCGCCGGCTACGCCGCGCTGCTCGATCCCGAGAAGATCGGGCTCGGGCTGACGGTACACCTCGATGTCGCGCTCGACAAGCGGGACGCCAAGGCACGCGAACGCTTCAAGGCTGCGGTGCAGACGTGGAGCGAGGTGACCTGGTGCCACTCGCTTTCGGGCGAGATGGACTACACGATGCAGGTCGTGATGCCTGACCTCAAGCACTACACCGCGTTCCTCATGGATCGCGTGCTCACCCTCCCCGGCGTGGTCAACGTCAAGTCGAGCTTCGTGCTCGAAAAGGTGAAGGAGACGACCGTGCTGCCGCTCAACTTCGTCCGGCCGGGCTGAGCCTCGACGCCGGGCACTCGGCAGGCGCGGAGTTTTTATACTTCGGCTGTCGCGGGTGTCGTTCAATGGCAGGACCTGAGCTTCCCAAGCTCAAGACGTGGGTTCGATTCCCATCGCCCGCTCCAGAATCCTCAAAGGCCGCGCATGCGGCCTTTCTGCTTTTTCGAGCGATGGGAAGCGAACCCACCATCGTGCATCCGGGTTCGACCTGCTCGCGCCGGGGTGGCCGGGACGAAGCCGCGCGTTCCGTGCGCGCGCCAGCCCTCACCCACCCCTTCGGGGCGCCCTCTCCTGCGGGGAGAGGGTCAGCCGCTCCCTCTCCCTCCGGGAGAGGGCTCGGGTGAGGGAATGCCCGTCAACGCTGCCGATTTTTCGTCGGCATCACATGCACCCATTCGCAGATGAGCCGCACATCGAGCCGCTCGCCCTCGCGGAAGAGTGCTCGCGCTGGTCCTGAACGGGTGAGGCGCAGGCTCACCTCGGGGGCGGCATCGAGATTGACGTTGGCGACCGTGGTGTCGCCCAGGTTGCGCACACGCTCGATCGTGGTGGACAGCGTTGCACAGCTCTGCGGGCACGCGACGAGATCGCTCTCGCGTTCGTTGCCGAGCAGCAGTCCGTCGCTCTGGATGACCCAGCTCACTTCGGTGGCGGGCTCGATCTTGCCCTTGTCGCGCACCGTCAGGAAGATGCCAGTCGAGCGACCTTCGGTCGTGAGCCATTCGAGCGTCGCCGTGCCTCGCGCGCGCTCGGCCTCGTCGCGCGGGCCCAGCCAGCGCGCGCGGAAGCGGTTCGCGATGCCGAGCAGGTCGGCCACGCGCGCGTTGCGCGGCGAGCGGTAGATGCGCTCCGGGCTGCCCTGTTGCATCACTTCGCCCTGATCGAGCACGACAATGGCATCGGCCAGATGACGTGCCTCGACGAGATCGTGTGTGACGAGCACGATCGGGATGCGCAGGCTCTGGCGCAGTTCGGCGATGAGGTCGTAGAGGCCCTGCCGGTTCATCTGATCGACCGCCGAGAAGGGCTCGTCGAGCAGAAGCACGCGGGGCTCGCGCGCGAGCGCCCGGGCCACGGCGACACGCTGCCGCTGTCCGCCCGAGAGCTGGGCAGGGCGACGGCCTTGCTGCTCTGCCGTAAGGCGCATCTGGTCGAGCCATTGCGCGGCTTTCACGTCTCGCTCGCGACGCGGCAGGTGCAGGAGCGAGAGCGCGACGTTGTCCCGTGCCGAAAGATGCGGCATGAGGGCATAGTCCTGAAACACGAGGCCGACGTGCCGCTCGCGGGCAGGGAGGAACACGCCCCTCGCGCTGTCGAACCAGGTCTCGCCACCGACGCGCACATGGCCGTGCTCCGGGCGCATGAGGCCGGCAATCGCGCGCAGGAACGAGGTCTTGCCCGCGCCTGAGGGGCCGACGAGCGCGGCAAGCTGACCGGCTTCGCAGGAGAGGTGGCCCGACAGGCGCATCGGGCGCAGCTGTTCGAGTTTGACGTCCAAGCCGACGTCTGTGGCGCTCGCACTCTGGCTCATGAACGGCGGATCGTGCGCGTGGTCGCGTAGAACGAGGCCGCGACGGCGACGAGCGAAAGAAGCAGGAGCAGCAGCGCCATCCGGTCGGCACTTGCGAGATCGAAGGCCTGCACGCGGTCGTAGATACTGATCGCGATGGTCTTGGTCTCACCTGGGATCGACCCGCCCATCATGAGCACGACGCCGAATTCGCCGAGCGTGTGCACGAAGGTGAGCACCGAGGCCGAGAGAATGCCCGGCCAGACAAGCGGCAGATCGATGCGCAGCAGCGTCTGCCAGGCCGAAAGACCGCTCACCGCCGCGGCTTCTGAGAGGTATTGCGGAATCGCCTCGAAGGCGCGCTGAATCGGCTGCACCATGAACGGGATGTTGAAGATCACCGAGGCGATCAGCAGGCCGAGAAAGTTGAAGGTGAGCCGGATGTCGAACGTCTCCTGCATGAAGCGCCCGATCGGCGAGGCGCCGCCGAGCGAGACGAGCAGGTAGTATCCGAGCACCGTTGGGGGTAGCACGAGCGGCAGCACCACTGCCGCTTCGACGAAGGCCTTGCCCGCGAAGTGACTGCGGGCGAGCCAGCGGCCGAGCAGGAGCCCGAGCGGCAGCAGCACGAGCAGCGTGACGGCCGCCAATTCGAGCGAGAGCCAAAGCGCAGACCAATCCATGGGGTCGTCGTCGCTCGGGTCAGCGCTGGTCAGACGCGCGCTTGATTACTGTTTGGGCATGGCGAAGCCATACCGCGTCATGATCGCCTGCGCCTTGGGCGTGGAAAGAAATTCGTAAAAATCGACGGCGGCCTTGGGCGCATCCTTCATGAGCACCATGCGCTGCGCGAGCGGCTTGTGCCAGCTCTCGGGGATCA
>CAZSTF010000110.1:0-7094 GCA_964609555.1 uncultured Alcaligenaceae bacterium
CTCGTCGGCGTGGTGACGATCGCGCTGTCCACCTACATGATCCTCTACTCGCACCGGCTTTACGAGCGCCTCGCGCCGTGGCTCGGGCGCTTCGAACGCCGCGTGCCGCATCGCGAGCTCGCGGTCGAGGGCGCCTGCGCGCATGAGCCCCGGCCGGAGGTGGTGGTGTTCGGCCTCGGGCGCTACGGCGCGCGGCTCGCCATCCGGCTCGCGGGTCGGGGCGTGCGCGTGCTCGGCGTGGAGTTCGACCCCGAGCGTGTGGGCGAACTCCAGGCCCAGGGCCTCGACGTGCGTTTCGGCGATGGCCAGGATGACGACTTCCTCGATACGCTCCCGCTCGACGGGACGACCTGGATCGTGAGCACGCTGCCCGATCTCGCCTCGACCCGTGCGCTCGTCGCTGCACTCGCGGCACGCGGGCTTGCAGGCCGCACGGCCGTCGTCGCGCGCGACGAAGCGCAAGGCGTGGCCTTCGAAGCCCTGGGGGCGGCGCGCGTGCTCTATCCCTTCCGGGACGCGGCCGACTTCACGTCCGAACACCTGGTCGAATGGATGCGCGATCCCCGATTTCCTGCCCACGGAGCCCCGCCATGACTGCCCTGCGCACCCTGCTCGCCGTGACCGATCTGTCCGCACCGGCCACACGCGCCGTCGAGCGGGCGTTCCAGCTCGCCCGCCGCCGGCGGGCGGCGCTCACCGTGCTTCATGCACTCGATCTCTCGGCGATCGAGCGCTTGCAGGTGTGGGAGGGTGTCGATGGTACGCACCTCGCGCAGCGCCTGCTCGACGCGGCCCAGGAGGCGCTCACGCGCGAGATGGGCGGCCTCGGCGCGAAATGGGGCGTGAGTGGGCAGGCGGTCGTGGCCGCCGGTGCCGTGCTGCCCACGATCAGCGCCCAGGCGGATCGGCTGGACGCCGACCTCCTGCTCGCCGGTGCGCGCGGCGAGGGGGTCTTTGGCCGGCTGCTCGTGGGCACGACGGTCGAGCGTCTGCTCCGCCGCACGCGCCGCCCGCTCCTCGTGGTTCGGCGGGAGGTCACGGGCCCCTACAGTCGTGTGCTCGTGCCCGTGGATTTCTCGCCTTGGTCGTCCGCGGCCTTGGCGCTCGCCCGGGCCGTCGCCCCCGGCGCGACCCTCACCCTCCTCCACGCCTTCGAAGCGCCCTTCGAGTCGAGGCTCCGCTACGCCGGGGTGGATGAGGCGCAGATCGATGCCTATCTGGCGAGCGCGCGGGACGACGCCTTGCGCGAGCTGCGCACGCTCGCGCGGGCCGCGCAGCGCAATGCGGAGGCAGCGCCGGGTGATGCGCAGGGCTTCACGATCGACTGCGCGGTGAAGCACGGCGCGCCCGGCACCGTGATCGAAGCCGAGGCCGAGCGTCTGGACTGCGACCTGATCGTGCTTGGCAAGCATGGCCGCGGCGTGCTCGAGGACATGCTGCTCGGCAGCGTGACCAAACATGTGCTCGCGGAAGCCGGCTGCGACGTGCTCGTGGCGACGACGCCAGAGGCCCCCGTCCCGACGTTGCAATGACGAGACCATGGCGGATCGCGCGCACACCTGGCACGACCAACCCGCGGAGGCCGCGCTCGAGGCCGTCTCGAGCTCGCCCGCGGGCCTGACCGAGGCCGAGGCCACCCGGCGCCTCGCCGTCCACGGGCCGAACCGCCTGCCCGAGGCGCATCGCGCGGGGCCGCTCCAGCGCTTCGGACGACAGTTCCGCGACGTGCTGATCCGCGCACTGCTGGTCGCCGCAGCGGTGACCGCACTCCTCGGTCACTTCGTCGACACCGGCGTCATCCTCGCCGTGGTCCTCATCAACGCGACGATCGGCTTCGTGCAGGAAGGCAGGGCCGAAGCCGCGCTCGATTCGATCCGGCACCTGCTCGCGCCGCGCGCCCGCGTGCGCCGCGCGGGCCAGCGCAGGGAAATCGAGGCGAGCACGCTCGTCCCCGGCGACATCGTGTTTCTGTCCTCGGGCGATCGGGTGCCGACCGATCTGCGCCTCATCGAAGCGCGCAGTCTGCGCATCGACGAGTCGGCGCTCACCGGCGAGTCGGTGCCCACGGACAAGCAGGTCGAGCCCGTGCCCAGTGGCGCGGAACTCGGCGACCGCGCGTCGATGGCTTACTCCGGAACGCTCGTCACCTTCGGCCAGGGCATCGGCGTGGTCGTCGCCACGGGCCAGGCGACGGAGATCGGCCGCATCAGCGGCCTGCTCACGCGCGTCGAGCCGCTCGCCACCCCGCTGCTTCGGCGCATGGCGCGCTTCGGCCGCACGCTCACCTGGGCGATCGCGCTCCTGGCACTGTTCACCTTCGCCTGGGGCACGCTCGTCGTGGGCCATGGGGCGGCCGAGATGTTCCTCGCGGCGGTCGGCCTTGCAGTCGCAGCCATTCCCGAGGGGTTGCCAGCGATCCTGACCATCACGCTTGCGCTCGGGGTTCAGGCCATGGCTCGCGAGCGCGCCATCGTGCGCCGGCTGCCCGCGGTCGAAGCGCTCGGCGCGGTGACGATCATTTGCTCGGACAAGACGGGCACGCTCACCCACAACGAGATGACGGTCGAGCGGGTACTCGAGGGCGAGCGGACGATCGACGTGAGCGGCGCGGGCTACGCGCCCGAAGGGGGCTTTTCCGAGGCCGGACGGCCGATCGATCCGGAACAGGACGCACGCCTGCGCGAACTGGCCCGCCTCGCCCTGCTCTGCAACGAAGCGCGTCTCGCCGAGACCGAAGCGGGCTGGCAGCTCACCGGGGATCCGACCGAGGGCGCGCTCATCACGCTCGCGCTCAAGAGCGGGCTCGACCCGGCCGTCGAACGGGCCGCCTGGCCACGCACCGACGTGATCCCCTTCGAGTCGGAGCATCGCTTCATGGCCACGCTGCACCATGATCACGCAGGGCACGGCCTGATCGTCCTCAAGGGCGCTCCGGAACGGGTGCTCACGATCTCGGACACCGAGGCCCACGGGGACACGGAACGCCCGCTCGATCCTGCCCGCTGGCGTGCGCGCATGGACGCGGCGGCTGCCCAGGGGCTGCGCTTGCTCGCGCTTGCGCGCCGCACGGCGAGCCCGTCACAACGCACGCTCGACTTCGCCGACATCGAACGCGGCGGCTTCACGCTCGTCGCCGTGCTCGGCATCGCCGACCCGCCGCGCGAAGCCGCGCGCATTGCCGTGGCTGAATGCCAGGCCGCGGGCATCGTCGTCAAGATGATCACCGGAGACCATGCCGTGACCGCGCGCGCGATCGGCGAGCAACTCGGACTTGGCCAGCCGCCCAAGGTAGCGACCGGCAGTGATCTCGATGCCATCGATACCCACGCCCTTCGGCGCCTCGCGCTCGAGGCTGACGTCTTCGCCCGGGCGAGCCCTGAGCACAAGCTCCGGCTCGTCGAAGCGCTGCAGGCCGAAGGGCACATCGTCGCCATGACGGGCGATGGCGTGAACGACGCGCCTGCCCTGAAGCGCGCCGACGTGGGCATAGCCATGGGCAAGAAGGGCACCGAGGCCGCGCGTGAAGCCGCCGAGATCGTGCTTGCCGATGACAACTTTGCCACCATCGCCGCTGCGGTGAAGGCGGGTCGGACGATCGATGACAACCTAAAGAAGACCCTGCTCTTCATCCTGCCCACGAACGCCGCCCAAGCAGGCGTGATCCTGCTCGCCGTGCTGCTCGGCCTCGCGGCGCTGCCCATCAGCGCGGTGCAGATCCTCTGGGTCAACATGGTGACCGCAGTAACGCTCGGACTCGCGCTCGCTTTCGAGCCGACCGAGGCGGACGTGATGCGCCGTCCGCCGCGACCGCCCCAGGCTGCGCTCCTCGACCGGGCACTCTGGGGCCGCATCGCCTTCATCGCCCTCATCCTCGTCGCGGGAGCGCTCGGCGCGTTCGTCTGGGCCGACACCCAGGGCCTGCCACTCGAGACCGCGCGCACGCTCGCGATCAACGTGCTCGTCGCGGGCGAAACGTTCTACCTGCTCAACTGCCGACGGCTCACCGCTCCGACGCCACCGTTCGCTCGACACCGCCCCAACCGCGCGGTGCCGGTCGCCATCGGCGTCCTCGTGATCCTGCAACTCGCGTTCACCTACGCGCCGCCACTCCAGCATGTGTTTCACACGGCCCCGCTCGCGCCGCGGCTCTGGCTCATCGCGCTCGTCTTCGGTGCGCTGGTCTTCCTGCTCGTCGAAGCGCAAAAGGCCCTCCAGCGGGCGATCCACCGATCGCTCGACCGCGCGCGTCAACGGCAAACGCAGGCGCCGACGGTGGCCTGATATCGTCGTCTGCGTCGGAACAAAGACCCAAGTCCATGTCGCAGGAACAAGCCCCCGTCGCACCCGAGCACGTCTACCGCCTCCTGAACCACGGCCCGACCGTGCTCGTCACGTGCGCGCACGCGGGCCGGCGCAACGTCATGGCGGCATCGTGGAACATGGCACTCGACTTCACGCCCCCCAAAGTGGCGGTGGTCATCGACAAGGCCACACTCACACGCGAGCTCGTCGAAGCATCGGGGCGATTCGGGCTCGACGTTCCGGCGCGCGGCATCGCTGACGTCGTCCTCGCGGTGGGCCAGGCCGCGGCGCGCGACCTGCCCGCGGGCACGGACAAGTTTGCGCATTTCGGCCTTGCAACGGTCGGCTTCGAGGGCAGCATGCTGCCGCACGTGGCCGGTGCCGTGGCGTGGCTCGATTGCACGGTGCTCCGGGAGCCTGCGATCGAGGCGCGCTACGACCTGTTCCTGGCCGAGGTCACGGCCGCCTGGGCCGACAGCCGCGTCTTTCGAGGCGGGCGGTGGTGCTACACGTCGGAGACCCCGACCGAACTGCAGACGCTCCACTACATCGCGGGCGGCAGCTTTCTCACGGTCGGCACGCCGTTCGAGGCGAGCGCACGGGCGCCGGTCTCGGGCTAAGGGGTTAGGTCAGCCGAAACGGCATCTCCCGCAGCCGCTTCCCGGTCGCTGCGAAGATCGCATTGCCAAGCGCCGGCGCGGCGGGCGGCACGCCGATCTCGCCCACGCCGCCGAGCGCGGCGCCGCTGTCCACAAGGACCGTCTCGAACTGCGGACATTCCGCGAGCGTCATGAGCGGGTAGTCGTGCAGGTTCGACTGCACGACGCGGCCTTCGTCGAGCGTGATCGCATCCTTGAGCGCCGCGGTGAAGCCCATGATCGCGCCCCCGGCGATCTGGGCGCGCACGTTGGTCGGATCGAGCGCCCGCCCACAGTCGACCGCCGAGACCACGCGCCGGACATGCACCTTCCGGTCGATCACTTCGACATCGACGATCATGGCCACGATGCTCTTGAAGGATTCGGCGAGCGCGAGCCCGCGCCCCCAGCCCGGACCCGGCAGCGGCGCGTTCCAGCGTGCAGCCGAGACCGCGGCCTCGAGCACCGCACGGTGCCGCGGCGCATCCGCAAGCAGTTCACGCCGAAGCAGGTAGGGGTCGCGCTTCATCGCCTGCGCGAGCTCGTCGATGAAGGTCTCGACGAAGAATGCGTTGTAGCTGTTGCCGACGCTCCGCCAGTAGCCCGTGGGCACCGGCAGATCGACCTGGGCATGACGGCAGCGGAAGTGCGCGAAGCGATAAGGCAGATGCATTGCGCCTTCGGCGTTCGTCACATCGGGCGGATAGTCGCCTGCAAGCATCGGGTTCATGCGCCCCATGACGCTCTTCGAGACACTCGGGCCGACCATTTCGTGCTGCCAGAGCGCGATCTGGCCGGCAGCATCGAAGGTCGCGGTCATGCGTGCGGCGACCATCGGCCGGTAGGCGTCGTGCTGGATATCCTCGCGCCGCGACCAGATGAGCTGCACGGGCCGTCCCGCGGTGACCTTCGCACAGGCGAGCGCCTGCCGGATCACCTCGAGATCGAAGCGCCGCCCGAACCCGCCGCCGAGCCAAGGCGTGTGCACCGTGACCGCCTCGGTCGGCACGTCGCACACGCCCGCAGCGAGCCACTGCACGATCGTGGGCGCCTGGTTGCCGACCCAGACATCGACCTTGCCCTCCCGGATGCGCGCGGTGCAGTTGAGCGGCTCCATCGGCACATGGGCGAGAAACGGCACCGTGTAGTCGGCGCTGAGGCGCGCCTTCTCCGGTGCCGCGGTCAGCGCGCGGTCGGGGTCGCCGTAGGCGTTGAAGTCGCGACGAATCGGCCGGCTGAGATCGGGCAGCCTCTTCGGGTCGTCCTCGCCGTCGAGCACGGCGCGGTACTGCGCGCGAAGCCGCGCGCTCGACACCGTGGTCGCGCTTGCGCCCCCGGCGACGAGCTCCGCCTGCTCGAGCGCGCGCTCGGCCTCCCACCAGCTCTTGGCGATCACCGCGAGCCAGTCGCGGCCCCGGACTTCGTGGAGCACCGCGAGCGGCGGCTTGCCCCCCGGCCAGCGGACGGCCTGCAACTCGCCGCGAACGAGCGGAATGTGCCGCACGGCTGCGTAGAGCAATTCCCCCGTCGCATCGTCCGGCCGCGCGTCGATGCCGAAGCGCGCGGTGCCCCGCACCTTGTCGGGGACATCGAGCCGAGGCGGCGACGTGCCCAGAAGCCGCCACGCGGCGGGGGCCTTCGGCGTGGGTGAAGCGGGAAGCGCCCGGACCGCTGCATCGGCGGCGAATTCGGCCAGCGGTGCCGCGCGGCCGCTCGCCGCGTGACGCAGGATGCCACGCTCGATCGCAAGCTCGCCCGCGGGGAGTTGCCAGCGCGCCGCAGCAGCCTCCACGAGCACCGTCCGCGCCGCGGCCGCTGCATGACGCATCCCGCCCCAGGCATCGCGCACGGCGGTCGAGCCACCGGTCATCTGCACACCGACGAGTCTCGCGACCTTCTCCATCATGCCGCGAAGCGCCGGTGGCGAGCCATCGGCAAGCACGATCGTGTTGGCATAGACGGGGTGGATGCTCGCCTGCTCGGCCGTGACGCGCGCCCAGTCGAAATCGAGCTCCTCGGCCACGATCTGGGCGAGCATCGAGAGGATGCCTTGCCCCATGTCCTGCCGCGGCACGAAGACCACGAGCCGATTGTCCGGCGTGAGCTTGAACCAGGGCGTGAGCGCGGTCTCGCCCGGTCTCGTCGCCGGACGAT
>CAZSTF010000111.1:0-6848 GCA_964609555.1 uncultured Alcaligenaceae bacterium
AAGATGCGTTCGCCCCGCCGTGCGGCGGCCGCAACCGGGCCCGCCGTGCGCTCGCTGAGGGTGGAGCAGACCCCGCCCGCGCAGTGGCTGACCGCGAGCCCTGTGCCACCATGCAAATGACGATGGGCCCAGAAGGCCCAGGCCGCGGGCAACACTTCGAACCGCGGCTGGCCTTCCGCTGCGGCGAACAGGCCCATGATCGGCACACCTGCGTAGAAGTGCGCGGCGGTGACGTCGAACTCGGCCTCGCCGAAGAGCGCGAGCGCAGCCGCGGTGAAGCTCGCGAGCCGCGGCTGGCGGTAGAGCGCATTGCCACATTGCTGTCCGAGGCCGATGTTCCATTCACTCACATGGATCGGCCGATCGGCAAAGCCCTGCGCATCGATCTGGCGACGCAGGCTGCGCAGCCAGTCGCGCAGCTCGGCGAGCGTGGTCGCCGCGCAGTTGCCGTAGAAGTGTGCGGAGAAGAAATCGAGCCGGTGCGCGCCCACCGCAGGGAGGAACTGCGCGGTCAGGCTCCCGGGCTGCGCGAGGCCACGGATCACGTTCTGCGTGAAGCCGGGGCCGCCCACCGGAGGGTCGATGCCGGCGGCGCGTGCATCGGCGCGGACACCATCCGCCGTACGACGAACGAGGTCGAACAAGGTGGCGCTGCTGCCCTGCCAGAAGAAGCCGTCCGGCTCGTTGTGAATCTCGACCGCGTGCAGGTCGATGGCGGGGAGCGTGCCCGAGGCAAAGCGGCCGGTCACATGGCGGTGGATGGCGCGGGCGACGCGCGACCAGGCCTCGGCATCCGGCGTGTCGTTCGGGCCGTTGAACGATTCGCCAAGGCGCAGGTAGACGCGCGCGGGCAGCGCGGCGATGCTTGCAAGCGTCGCATCGACGGCGGTGAAGTCGTACTGCGCGGCCTCATCGATGCGCGTCGGATCGTTGACGCGCCATTCGACGAGCGGCGGCGTGTTGACGGGCGTGTTCACGCATTGTGTGAGCCGTCTCGGGGGCGAGGCGCGCCGATCGGTCACCGTGGCGTCGCGGTAGATCTCGCACAGATCGAGCCCTGAATCATGCAGGCGCACGCTGGTCACGCCGAAGGCACGATAGAGCGCCGAAGCGTCGTAGCGATGGATCGGGGCGATGCGGCCGTCGAAGCGCGGCGGGCGGTTGACTCCGAGGAGGTCACGCGCGGTGGCCGGTGCGGTGCTGGACGGCGTCGCGTCGATGACCACGGCCCAGGCGTCGGTCGGCAGCGGGGTCGCGCTGAATGCGCCTCGGGCGATTGCGAGGACGAAGACGGCGACGCAGGCGCTTTGGCGACTTGAACGCAACATGCCGTTTCGGTCAAACCAGATCGAAGCTCGCGAAGCGCCCGCCGAGCACGCGCTCGGCAGCGGCCGCGTCGAAGCCCCACCAGCGCGTGAGCAGCGTGGCGTAGAGGCTCCGGAAGTCCACCGTGTGGCGCGGATTGCCGCGGGCATCGAGATCGGCGAGATCGGGCGGCGTGCCGTGCGTGCCACCTCGCAGCGCGCCGCCGAAGGCGAACTGGACGTTCGCGGTGCCGTGGTCGGTGCCGCCGCTTTCGTTCTCGCGCACGCGGCGGCCGAATTCGCAGTAGGTGACGATGAGCGTGTCCGGCCAGCGGCCGAGCTCAGTGAGCGCCTCGCGCAGGGCGAGGACGCCCTCGGCAAGCTGGCGCAGGAGCGCTGCGTGCGTGCCCAGTTGACCCTGATGAGTGTCGAACGACCCGAGCCCGATGCGGAGCGCCGCCACACCGGGCGAACCGGCGAGGATCTGCATCGCGCTTTTCACCTGCTGGCCGAAGGCGTGGGCTGGAAAGCGCGTGCCGAGTGTGCGCGAGAGGTCGAGCCGACGGCTCGCACCCCGCGCCTCGGCTTCGAGCCGGAGCACGTGCTGGAGTGCCCGGTTGCCCATGCGCCCGTGCGGGTCGGCAAGCCGCGCCTGGCGCTGGAAGGCCTCGGGCGAGGCGATCGCAAGCGCACGCGCTCCGGAGGACCCGACGGCAAAGGGCCCGAGATCGCCGCTGCCCACGCTCACCGCATCGGCGAAGAACGCGGCGGGCGGCGGGCGCTCGGCAAAGGCGCGGGCGAGCCAGCCCTCGTGCAGGTACTGGTCGCTCCTTGACGCGGTGTCCCAGATCTCGATCGAGCGGAAGTGCGAGAGGTTTGGCTCGGGGTAGCCCAGGCCCTCGATGACCGCCATTTCGCCTTTCGCCCAGAGCGAGGCGAGTGGCTCGAGCGATGGATGCAGGCCATGTGTGGCGGTGAGCTTGACCACCTGCTCGGCGGGCAGGGCGATCGTCGGCCGCGCGCGGGCGTAATGCTCGCGGACCGACCCCGCGTGGGGCACCCAGGTGTTGAGCCCGTCGTTCGCGCCGCGAAGTTCGACGAGGATCAGGAGCCGCCGCCACGGGTTGGACTCGGGTGCGGCTTGGAGCACGCTCACCCCCGCCGCCCACGGTGCGATGAGCGGGGCAGCCAGCGTGTGGCGCAGGAGCGCGCGGCGGGAGAGCGGGGAGAGCGTCATCAACGGAACCTCACTTGAGTTGATACACCGGGTCGAGCACGAGCGCCCGCAGGCTCACGAGTGCATCCCCGGCCATGGGCTGCGCCTGCACCGGCGGCCCGGCGAGCAGGAGTTCGGCCACGCGCGGATCGGCCCGCGTCGGATCGAACCCCTGGCGCGCGGCCCAGGCGTCGGCGGAGAACGCGAACTGGCCGCGAAGCTGCATGCGGGCCATCGGGGACATCGGGGTCATCGTGACCGGCTGCATCAGGGTGGGTGCAACCGAGCGCATCTCGTCGGCGCGGAAGAGGCGATTGAGGAACGCCTTGCGGGCGAGCAGCGTGCTCGTCGAGAGCCACGCCTCGCCGCCCGGCCAGCCCTTGACGTTCGGGGGCGCGAAGAGATCCTGCCCGAGCTGCCGGAGGACGATCGCGAACGGCGCGGCATCCTCGACTTCGAAAGCGAACGTGCGCAGCGTGCCGACGACGAGATCGACCGGGGATTTGACGAGCTCGCCGCGGCGCGCCGGTGACCAGAACGCCTCCGAGCGCAGGATGCCCGCGACGAGCGGCCTCAACTCGTAGCCCGAGCCGCGGAAGGCCGCTGCAAGCCGCGCGATTTCGGGCGCATCCTCGGGGCGGGGCTCGCCCACGAATTCGCGCCAGAGCTTCGTCGTCACGAATTCGGCGGTGGCCGACTGCGCGAGCAGCAGCGTGATCAGGTCATCCCCCGTATGCGGGCCGCTCCGGGAGAGGATCGTCTTGACGCCTGGATCGTGCTGGCCGCGCCGGAAGCGGAACTCGCCGGTCTCGGGGTCCACGCTCCAGCCGGTGAGGGCGCGCGCGGCCTCGCGCACATCGGCCTCGGTGTAGCGGCCCTCGCCGAGCGTGAAGAGCTCCATGACCTCGCGCGCGAAGTTTTCGTTCGGCGCGCCGCGGCGGTTCTGCGCGCCGTCGAGCCAGACGAGCATCGCCGGATCCTTGGCCACCTCGCGTAGCAGCACGGCGAAGTTGCCGAGCGCATGCTCGCGCAGGAGCACGTTCTGCCGGTACATCAGGGAGGCGACGCGCACCTTCTGCTGCGAAGTGGCGAAGTGGTTGTGCCAGAAGAGCGTCATCCGCTCGGTGAGCGGCGTGGGGGTTGCGAGCATCTCGGCCACCCACCACGCGCGCAGCTCGAGCCCACGCTCGACCTGTTCACGCCGGTTCGCGGCCTGACGCGCCTCGGCCGTCATCCCGGGCCGGAACACGCGCTCGTAGCGATGGGCCCAGGCCGGGGGCGGCAGCGTGGCACGACGGCGCACGTCGGCAAGCAGGGCATCGATCGCCGCCTCGCGGGAGAGCGCGGCGAAGCGTTCCACATCCGCCGGTGCGGCGCCAAAGCCCGTGCGCGCGAGCAGGTGCCACGCATCGGCCCGGCCCATGGGCGTCGAAGGCGCCGCAGCAGCGGTCACAGACCACGGCATGAGCACGACGCTGGCCATGAACAGCGAGAGCCCGCAGCGCGCGCGATGAATGATCGTTTTCATGCGGCGGATTGTGCGCAGTGCGTGGCGACGCGCAAACCCAAGCTGTAACCCGCTGTAACCGGGAGCGAGGTTCGAGCCTTGTCGGTGTCAGTCCGCCGCGCGACCGTCTGGCGTCGATCCGGTACCGCTCATCCCGACGCTCGCACACGCGTCGCCCGAGGGCGACAGCACGATCTCCGTGAAATCAATGACTTGTGCCAAATGCCGTCGGCATATGTCGTGCGTTTGCGACAGATTCAGCCTCGGAGAAGCCCGGATTGTGCGGAAACGCCCGGATCGGATGGACGGATGTCATGCAAGTCGTTGATAAATCGTCTAGTTCGGTGAAGTGGCACGAAAGCCGCAATGCTCACCGCGTCAGAAGAGGTCAGTCATGGACACCGATTTGCTCGAATCCGCCGACTTGGGTCGGACTCCCGTTTCGCAGAGCCTTTCGCTCGCATCCGGCGCACAAGCCGATGAAGGTGAGATCAAGGCCCTGCGCGAACTGGAACGGCTCGGCGATCGCGTGGCCGCGGCGCGCCTCGTGTTCTGACCTCGTCCGACGGGTGCTTTCCTCCCCCGGTCGCCCGCTCGGGCGAGACTTCTCGTGATCCCTTGGGCCCGCCTCGTGCGGGCCTTTTTTATGGCTGTCTCGCAGCACGCTCCCTCTCCGTGTGGGAGAAGCTCCGGGCACGGACTCGATGCGCCCTCTCCTTCTGGGAGAGGGTCGGGGTGACGGACGTATGGTCGCATTTCACGCGGCGGTGGGTCTTTCCCTCACCCGGCCCTTCGGGCCGGCCTCTCCCGGAGGGAGAGGCGAGGACTCAGAACTCCCCGCGCGGCGCCCGCGTGAGCAACTGCCTGATCGCCGTCGCCGCATCGATGCGGCCCTCGATCAACGCGGCAATCGCCGCGGCAATCGGCATCTCGACGCCATGGCGCGCCGCGTAGGCGAGCGTGCGCGTGGCGGTCGCCACCCCTTCGGCCACGTGGCCGAGGTCGCGCACGATGGCGTCCAGGCGATCGCCGCGGGCGAGCGCGAGACCCACTTGCCGGTTGCGTGAGGCGTCCCCGCTCGTCGTGAGCATCAGATCGCCGACGCCCGCAAGCCCGAAGACGGTTTCGGCCGATCCTCCCGCCGCGATGACGAGACGCCGAAGCTCGGCGAGCGCCCGCGTGACCAGGGCGGCGCGCGCATTCGCCCCGAGCCCGAGACCGTCGGAGACACCGGCCCCGATCGCATAGACGTTCTTGACCGCGCCGCAGAGCGCAACCCCGATGCGGTCGGTGCCGGCGTAGATGCGCATCGAGGCATCGCGCAAGCTCTGGGCCAGCGCCTGCGCCCGTTCCCCGTCGGGGAGCACGCAGACGAGCGCAAGCGGCAGTCCGCGCGCGGTCTCGCTCGCGAAGCTCGGCCCGGCGAGGATGCCCGCCTGGGCGCAGCCTGCGTCCTCGATCGCTTCATGGACCAGGCGCAGTGCGCCATTCCCCGCGTCCACGACGAAGCCCTTGGCGAGCGAGAGCACGGGTGCCGCGGGGGCGTGGCGGATGGCTGCGCGCGCCAGTTCGCTCGTGGCCGCCGCCGGTGCGCCGAGGAGCACGAGATCGGCCCCCTCGAGCGCCTGCGTGAGATCGGAGGTGACGTCGAGCGCGGGCGCGAGTGTCACCCCAGGCAGGAGCGGATTGACACGTTCCCGCGCGATGCGCTCGACGGCTTCCGGTCGATGCCCCCAAAGTCGCACCGAGCGCGATTCATCGACTGCGAGCCGCGTTGCAAGCGCGGTGCCCCACGCCCCGGCACCGAGAACGGCAATGCGCATGGGCCCGATCAGAGCCCGAACAGGGCGTCCGCGCGGATGAAACCCGTCACCCCGTCACGATGGCGCACCTGGACGAAGCGGCCCGTGGGCGGTGCGACGAGGGTGAGCAACAGCCCCGGCTCGGCGCGATAGAGGACGTTGCCCGTGCCATCGGCGTTGGCGACGACTTCGGTTGCGGTGGTCACCTGCACCTGGGTGCGCTCCCCCAGCGCGCGTCGCTCGACCCAGGTGAGCGCGCCCTGCGCATCACGCACCTTGGTCCAGCCTTCGATCTGGACGACCACTTCGACCGGCGTGCCCCGGCTGTAGATGAACTGTCGGGTCGCGCGGGTGGACGGACCCTCGTAGGAGACGGTTGCCGCCTCGAGCGTCTGACGGAACTCGGCTGCGGCCGCCGGGTTCGCCACCGCGCCTGCCGCGACGGCAAGCGCCAGGGCCCACGCCTTGGCGGTCAACGTCGCGGCCGCGCGCATGGTGCCCGCTTACTGCAGCGTCGGGGCGGCCCCGGCCGCCTGCTGCGCTTCGAGTTCGCGCTGGATGCGCGCCTGGTACATGCCTTCGAAGTTGATCGGCTGCAGGTAGATCGCCGGGTAGCCCATGCGATTGACCGCGTCCGAGATCACCTCACGCACGTAGGGAAACAGGATGTTCGGGCAGTGCACGCCGAGCAGCGGAGCCATGTCCGCGTCCGGGAAGTTGCGGATCTGGAAGATGCCGCCGAGCGCCGCCTCGACCAGGAACATCGTCTTGTCGGCGATGGTCGCGGTCACGGTGACCTTGAGCAGCACGTTGTGGAACCCCTCTTCGATCAGCGTGGCTTCGTGATCAAGGCCGACCTCGACCGAGGGCGATTCACGCCAAAGATAGCTCTGCGGTGCGCTCGGGTTCTCGACAGAGAGGTCCTTGACATAGAGCTTCTCGATCGAGAAGAACGGGGCATTCGGGTCGGGTTGCGCTGCCGTGTCGGCCATGGGCGTGCTCGTGCTTTCGTGTTTTCA
>CAZSTF010000112.1:0-6783 GCA_964609555.1 uncultured Alcaligenaceae bacterium
GTCGCGCAATTGCCCGACGAGATCGTGGGGCTGCTTCAGCCGCTTCTCGATCAACCGCGGCTCCTCATGTTCGCCATCATGGTGCTCGTCATCGCGGTGGGCACGGCCATGGACATGACGCCGACCATCCTGATTCTCACGCCGGTACTCATGCCGATCGTCAAGGCGGCAGGGATCGACCCGGTGTACTTCGGCGTGCTGTTCATCATCAACAACGCCATCGGGCTCATCACGCCGCCGGTCGGGACCGTGCTCAATACGGTCGCCGGTGTCGGTCGGATCGGCATGGATCAGGTCTCGCGTGGCGTGTTGCCCTTCATGCTGGCCCAGTTTGCCGTGCTCTTCCTGATGGTCCTGTTTCCAGAGATCGTCACCGTACCCGCCCGCTGGCTCGCCAGTTGAGGCATCAATCAACAAGGAGGTCTGCTCATGAAATCGTCACTCGCCCGGTCGCTCGTTGCGATCCTGCTCGGCGCTGCACTCGCGGCGCCGGCGCTTGCCCAGGAACGCACCATCAAGGCGGCGACCCAGAATCCGAAGGGGCATCCCATCGTGATGGGACTTGAAAAGTTCGCCGAGATCGTCCAAGCGCGTTCGGGCGGTCGGATCAAGGTCAACGTCTTCCCTGGCGGCACGCTGGGCAGCGACCAGGCCAACCTGTCGGCACTCCAGGGCGGAACGCTGGAGATGGTGTCCATGAATTCGGGCATCCTCGCCAGTCAGGTACGGGATTTCGCAGTGTTCGACTTCCCATTCATCTTTGCCAACTCGCGCGAGGCGGACGCAGTCGTCGACGGTCCGTTCGGCCAGAAGATGCATGGCAAGCTGGAGGAGAAGGGGCTCGTCGGTTTGGCCTACTTCGAACTCGGCTTCCGGAACATCACCAACAGCCGTCGCCCGCTCAACCGCGTCGAGGACATC
The DNA here is from genome assembly GCA_964609555.1 of uncultured Alcaligenaceae bacterium. Classification (GTDB taxonomy): domain Bacteria; phylum Pseudomonadota; class Gammaproteobacteria; order Burkholderiales; family Casimicrobiaceae; genus Casimicrobium. Next base: position 922 of record CAZSTF010000112.1, read on the forward strand.
GCCGGACTCAAGCTGCGCGTGATTCCCAATCCGATCAACGTGGATTGGGTGAAGGCGCTCGACGCCAACCCGACCCCGCTGCCGTTCCCCGAGGTCTATGCGGCACTCGAACAGAAGGCCATCGACGGGCAGGAAAACCCGATCACCGTGATCAATGCCAACAAGTTCTTCGAAGTGCAGAAGCACCTCGCGATCACCAACCATCAGTACAACCCGCAATCGGTGCTGGTCAGCAAGAAGTTCTGGGACACGCTCTCGCCCGCTGACCAGAAGCTTCTGCGGGATGCGGCTGCAGAAGCGGCGAAGTTCCAGCGCGAACAGGCGCGCAGCCAGGTGGCGACCGCTTTGGACAACATGAAGAAAAATGGGATGCAGGTGACCGAGTTTCCGGCTGCCGAAATCACCAAGTTCGCCGAGCGCATGCGCCCGGTCATCCAGAAACATGCCGCCAGCGTCGGCGAGGCCACGGTCAGCGAGTTGCTCGCAGAGCTCGCCAAGGTCCGGCGCTGATTCCCCGAACCGGCACGCCATCGAGGCCGTGCCGATCTTGCCCGACGGAGACCTTCGTGCAGATCCTGATCCTTCATGGCGCAAACCTCAACATGTTCGGCCAGCGCGACCCTGCGCAGTACGGCACGGCCACGCTGGCGGACATCGACCTTGCCTTGTCCACGCTCGCCGGTGAGCTGGGTGTGGCCGTGGAGTCCTTTCAGACCAATCACGAAGGCGCGATGATCGAGCGCATCCACGCTGCGCATCGGGCGGGCATCGATGCCGTGGTCATCAACCCCGGCGCTTGGACGCACTACTCGATCGCCATCCGCGACGCACTCGAGATCCTGCGCTGCCCGGTGGTGGAAGTGCACATGTCGAACATCCACGCCCGCGAACCGTTCCGTCATCACTCCGTGATGAGCGCGATCGCAAAGGGGGTCATCTGCGGCTTTGGTGTCGACTCCTATCGTCTCGGTCTGCGCGCAGCGGTGGAGTTGGCGCGCGGGGCTGCGCACGCCAGGGCTGCATCGTGAGCGACGTCGTCGCTGGAGTACAGGCCGGGCACCGGACGCGGCCGTCGGCTCAGCCGACCGAACTCCCGGTCGCTCAGCCGACGAGAAAGCTGCTGCTCGGCCTGATCGGCAGTGGCATCCAGCTGTCCCTGACGCCACAGATGCATGAGCACGAGGGCGCGGCTCAGGGCTTCCGCATCCACTACCAGTTGATCGACCTTGACGCCGCGGGCGCGGACGTCGGCGCGTTGCCGGATCTTCTGCGCGCGGCCCGCATCATGGGATTCCGTGGCCTGAACGTCACTTATCCGTGCAAGCAGACCGTGCTGCCGCTGCTCGATGAAGTTGCCCCTGATGCCGCGCGCATCGGTGCAGTGAACACCGTGGTCTTCCGCGAGGGGCGGAGCTGCGGCCACAATACCGATGTGAGCGGTTGGTCGAGGGCCTTTCGCCGCAGCCTGCCCCAGGCCGACCTGAGCCATGTGGTCGTCATCGGTGCCGGTGGCGCCGGGGCGGCCGTGGCGCATGCACTGGCGGCGCTCGGAGCGGAGCGGCTCTCGCTGACCGATCCGGTCGAGGTTCGTGCGCGTGAGCTCGCGGAGTCCCTGCGGCGCAGCTGGCCGCGACTGCGGGCGAGCCCGGCCAGGATGGACGCCCAACTGCTGGCCTCGGCCTCCGGCGTGGTGCAGTCCTCGCCGGTTGGGATGAGCAAGCTACCCGGACTGCCCGCCGATCCGTCGGCGCTGCCGACGAGCGCATGGGTGTCGGACGTCATCTACTTTCCGATCGAAACGGAGTTCCTTCGACGTGCACGCGAGCACGGCTGTCGTGTCATGGACGGCGGAGAAATGGCCGTGGGGCAAGCCGTGGACGCCTTCGAGCTGTTCACCGGAGCACCGGCGGACGAGGCACGGATGCGTCAGCGGTTTCACGAACTGCTCCGCGCGCGCGGTTGATCGATTCCACACGACCGAGGATTCTCGATATGCACAGTCCACGGCGCGAGGGTGTACCGGAGCTGTCCAACCCGCTGGGTCTGGACGGCCTCGAATACGTGGAGTACTCGACTCGGCGACCACAGGCGCTGGGCGACGCGCTGGAGCGAATGGGTTTCCACCCCGTGGCCCGGCATCGCTCGCGCGAGGTGGTGGCCTACCGCCAAGGCGGGATGAACCTCGTCGTGAACGCGCATCCCGACGTCGAGGGCGATGATCGGGACGACCCCGCCCCGCGTCTGTCTGCCGTGGCCTTCCGCGTGCAGGATGCTGCGCTTGCCCGGGAGCGGGCGATTGCCGCGGGGGCCTGGGAACTCCCCTCCCTCGCGAGGACGATGGAGTTGCTGATCCCGGCGTTTCGCGGGCCCGCGGGTGCGGTATTCCACTTCGTGGACCGCTACCGGGATTTCTCCATCTTCGACGTCGACTTCCGTGCGATTCCCACCGTGGATCCCAGCCCGCCCGCAGTCGCCGGTCATGACTGGTTCGGCATCGTGCAGTACGTCGGTCCGGGGCGCTACGACGACTGGATCCACTTCTACCAGCGGCTCTTCGGCTTCAGCCTGATACCCGATGAGCAGCGCTTTGGCGTGCTGCCGCGGGGCAAGCTGCTGGCCAGTCCGTGCCATCGCTTCATGTGGCAACTGGTGGCGCCGGGGTCGGCGCTCGACGAGTACGCCTTCGAAGAGTCCCTGGAACGTGTGGCGATTGCAACCTCCGATGTCCAGGCGTCCGTCGAGCGGCTTCGCGCACGCGGCGTCGAGTTCGTCGAAACCGAGCACTTTCACGCCGACGAACGCGGCGCGCTGACCCGCGCACTGCTTCCCGGCGTCGCCTTTGAACTCGTGCACGCGGTGCGGTGATGAGTCCGATCGCTCGGTTTGGCATGGATACGATCACGCTGTCGGGCGAGCTGGGTCCGAAGCTCGAGGCCATCGCCCAGGGCGGTTTCGGACAGGTCATGCTCGCGGCCCGTGATGTCGTCGGTCAGCACGGTACGGTGCGCGCCGCAGCGCAGGCCGTGCGCGCGAGCGGGCTGCGCGTCACGGGCTTCCAGGTGTTGCGTGACTACGAAGGCCTCTCGGGCCATTTGCACGCGTACAAGGCGGACATCGCGCGGCACATGATCGAGATGTGTGCCCAGCTGGGCAGCCCGGTGCTGCTCGCGTGCTCCAGCGTGTCGCTCCATGCGAGTGATGACCGCGATCGGATCGCAGCCGACCTGCACCGACTGGGCATGCTCGCGCTGCCGTTCGGTATCCGCGTCGCCTACGAGGCCCTGTCATGGGGACGCTACATCAGCGAGTTGAGCCAGGCTTGGGACGTCGTGCGGCGCGCCGACTGTCCCAATCTCGGTGTCGGGGTGGATGCCTTTCACATGCTCGCCACCCAGACGTCTACCGAGATGCTCGATGAGGTCGATCCCGAGCGCATCTTTCTTGTGCAGCTGTCCGACTTCATGTGGCGTGAAACGCGAACGACCGAGGAGCGCATCAGCACCGCACGAACGTTCCGCGTCTTTCCCGGCGAGGGTGTGCACAGCGATGCGGTCGTGGATCTGGTGCAGCGGCTCGACCGCGCCGGCTACCGGGGCGATTACAGCTTCGAAGTCTTCAACGACGACTACACCCAATTGCCTCCACCCGTCGTCGTTGCGCGCGCCGCACGAAGCGCGGCGTGGCTGGGCCGTGTCGCATTGACAACATCGATTCCGGATCTCGTGCGGACGGCCTGATCGGGCAGTCTTCGAGCCCGCGGGCTGGAGCGTGTCTCGTGCTGCGGGAGAATCTCGCGCTACAGTCACTTTCCGGGAGTCGGAGCCATGCCCCACGCCCTCATCATCGACGCCCTCCGTACGCCCATCGGCCGCTACGGCGGTGCCTTGTCCGGTGTGCGCACGGACGACCTCGCCGCGCTTCCGCTCGCGGCATTGCTTGCGCGCCACCCCACGCTCGCGCCGGGTGCGGTCGATGAAGTGATCCTCGGCTGCGCGAACCAGGCCGGGGAGGACAACCGGAACGTCGCCCGCATGGCGATCTTGCTCGCCGGGCTGCCCGAAAGCGTTCCGGCAGCCACGATCAACCGGCTCTGCGGCTCGGGGCTCGATGCCGTCGGTTCGATCGCCCGCGCGATCATGACCGGTGAGGCCGACGTCGCGATCGCGGGCGGCGTGGAGAGCATGTCTCGCGCGCCCTTCGTCATGCCCAAGGCCACGAGCGCGTTCTCGCGTGAGGCGGTAATCCATGACACGACGATCGGCTGGCGTTTCGTGAACCCGAAGATGCAGGCAAGCTACGGCATCGATTCCATGCCGGAGACGGCCGAGAACGTGGCTGCCGAGTTCGGCATCGCCCGTGCGGATCAGGATGCCTTCGCACTGCGCTCGCAGGAGCGGGCGCTCGCAGCCCAGGCGCGGGGCTTTTTCTCGGGTGAGGTCATGCCGGTCACGCTGCCGACGGGAAAGAGCGATCCGGTGGTCGTTGACCGGGACGAGCACCCGCGGTCCACCTCGCTCGAGGCGCTTTCGAAATTGAAGCCGATCGTTCGCCCTGACGGCACGGTGACAGCGGGCAACGCGAGTGGCGTCAACGACGGTGCCTGCGCCCTGCTGCTTGCGAGCGAAGCGGGGGCAGCCCGCCATGGCCTCTCGCCCCGCGCGCGGGTGCTCGGCGTGGCCACCGCGGGCGTGGCCCCGCGGATCATGGGTATCGGCCCGGTACCGGCGACGCGCAAGCTGCTCGCCCGGCTCGGGCTCTCGCTCGATGACTTCGATGTCATCGAGCTCAACGAGGCCTTCGCGGCGCAGGCGCTTGCAGTGACGCGCGCGCTCGGGCTCGCCGACGATGATGCACGCGTCAACCCGAACGGCGGCGCGATCGCGCTCGGGCACCCCTTGGGCATGTCGGGCGCGCGGCTCGTCACGACCGCGCTCAATCAGCTCGAGGCCATCGGCGGCCGCCGCGCACTCTGCACGATGTGCATCGGCGTCGGGCAGGGCATCGCGCTGGCGATCGAACGCGTGGAGTGAGCCTCGCGGTCCGCGCGAATATTCGCAAGCGCGGCTCGATGTGAGCCGGCCACGGCCACGTCATCGCGATCGACTACGATTCGCGGCCGTCAGGATTTCGCTTTCCCATCCGCATGAAACGCGTCGAACACGCGCTTGAATTGTTCATCTTCAACGCCCGCTGGCTGCTCGCGCCGTTCTACCTCGGGCTCGTGCTGGCGATCGGCTTCCTGCTCGTCAAGTTCGTCAAGGAGTTCTTCGTCTTCGTGCCGCTCGTCTTCACCGGCAAGCCGCAGGATGTAATGCTCGGCATCCTGTCGCTGATTGATATCGTGCTGATCGGCAACCTGATCCTGATCGTCGTGTTCGCGGGCTACGAGAACTTCGTCTCCAAGATCGGCGTGGAAGCGCACGAAGATCGCCCGGCGTGGATGGGGCATGTCGGCTTTTCCGATCTCAAGATGAAGCTGATCGGCTCGATCGTCGCGATCTCCGGCATCGAGCTGCTCAAGGCCTTCATGAACACCGGCGCCTTCAGCCGCGAGGAGATGGCCTGGAAGGTGGGCCTGCACCTGACCTTCGTCGTATCGGGCGTGCTTTTCGCGCTCATGGATCGGCTGACCGCCTGCAAGAGCGAGGACAGCCACTGACGGGCTTCCCCGTGGCACCGGGGCTCGCGCGGCCTGAGACAATTTCGGGCTGACAACAACAGACCGACCGGGGGAGACGCGTCGCATCGCGCCGACGGTCCTCGGCGTGCCGCGACCATGATTCCCATTTCCCGCCCGCACATCGGCCCCGAAGAACGCGCCGCCGTCAACGAGGTGCTCGACTCGGGCATGCTCGTGCAGGG
>CAZSTF010000113.1:0-6678 GCA_964609555.1 uncultured Alcaligenaceae bacterium
CCCCGGACGGCAGCGCGGTCCGCGACATCGTGCATGTGATGGACATCGCACAGGGGCACGTGGCTGCACTGGCGGCGCTGGATCGCCTGCCTGCTCAAACGATGGAGGTCTTCAACCTGGGGTCGGGCAAGGGCAGCAGTGTTCTGGATGTCGCCGCGGCGATGGGCCGGGCGGCAGCCACAGTCTTTCGAATAGAGCCTGCAGGACGCAGACCGGGCGACATTCCGTTTTCGGTTGCGGATGTCCGCAAGGCGCGGGCGGTGCTGGGATGGTCTGCGCAGCACACGCTGGATGAGGTGTGCGTTGACGCGCTCCGCTGGGAGAGGTCGCGTCAATGAGTCCGAGTCCGTCGATCTCGGTCGCCATCTGCACCTTCAATCGCGCGCAGTCGCTCGCACGGACCCTCCGGTCGTTGTCGGAGGCATTGCCGCCCTCCCGCCCTTGGGAGCTGCTGATCATTGACAACAACTCGACAGACAACACACGCCATGTTGCTTCAAGCTGGTCGGAGCGGTTGCCTTTGCGGTACGTGTTTGAAGCCGAGCAAGGGCTGTCGGCGGCTCGGAATCGTGCAACGCGCGAGTTCGTCGGTGGGTTGCTCGTATTCACAGACGACGACGTCTTGTTCGCGCGCGAGTGGCTCACCTCTTATGAGGGGGCCTGGACAGCGCATCCTGAAGCGGAGTACTTCGGCGGTTGCATCATCCCGGAGTGGGAAGATGGCAAGCCCGCCTGGGTTCGCGATCAACGTCTCGACCTGCTGGACGGTCTCATGGGGTGGTACGACCTAGGTGGCGACACGCGTGCTTATCAACCAGGTGAGCCCAGCCCGTTCGGTGCGAACTTCGCGCTCACCCATCAAGCGATCGCCAAGCATGGTTCGTTCCGGACCGACCTTGGTGTCAAGGGTGGGGTGGCAGGGCGGGGCGAGGAAACGGAGTACTTCTCGCGAGTTCGTGCGGGTGGAGGCATGGGCGTCTACGTGGGGGCTGCGTGTTTGCGTCACTTGATCCACTCGTCGCGCTTCGTGCCGAGAGCGCTTCTCCGCTACGGTGTTCAAAGCGGTCTCGCCGCCGCGCGGACGGGGGTGGCCGAATGCCGACCGGGCACGCTCCGACGGCAGATGTCATTCGCTGCGCGCGGGCTATGGCAACTCCTGAAGGGTCGCGGCGATCGCGCGCGGCAGTGCCTCATCAACATCGGCGTCGAGCGGGGACTGGCCCAGGCTGCGCGTGAACGTGGGGGCGGCTGAGGATGTGCGGTCTGGCAGGCCTGAGTCCTGCTCCGGATGTGGACGCGATCGCTGCCGTCCGCGCGATGTCCGCGCGGCTCAGGCATCGCGGTCCAGACGATGAGGGACTGTACGCGGATCCCGACGGACGGGTCGTCCTCGGTCACCGTCGCCTGAGCATCATCGATCTCAGTGATGCGAGCCACCAGCCGATGGTGGACGATGCCACCGGGGTTGCGCTGGCCTACAACGGGGAGGTGTACAACTTCCGGGCCCTGCGCAAGGAACTCGAAGCCGAGGGGCACCGATTCCGGTCGAGCGGTGACACGGAGGTGGTGCTGCGCGCCTGGCTGGCGTGGGGGCCAGCGTGCGTCGAGCGATTTGCCGGGATGTTTGCCTTCGCGCTCTGGGACCCGCGATCGGCGACGCTGCACTTGGTCCGGGATGCCATGGGCATCAAGCCGCTCTACTGGACGCAGTCCGCGTCCGGATTCGCCTTTGCGTCGGAAGCGAGGGCCTTCGGCGGGCTTCCGGGATTCGGCTTCGTGCTTGACCCCGCAGGCCTCGCGCAATACCTCGAGTTCGGCTACGTGTTCGACGCGATCAACACCATCTTTGGAGGGGTGCACAAGGTCGAGCCCGGCACGCGCGTGGAGGTTCGCGACGGACGCGTCGTGAACACGGTGCGCTGGTTCGAGCCGCCACGGCCCGATTCGATGCCGGACGACGACGCGTCGGTCGACGCGGCTGCGCGCGACTTCGGGTGCCTGTTCCAGACCGTGGTCGCCGAGCACCTCATCGCGGATGTGCCCGTGGGGCTGCTGCTTTCTGGTGGCCTGGATTCAAGCCTCGTCGCCGCCTTTGCGTCCAGGCACGCCGACGTGACCGCCGTGACCATGGCCTTCACCGACTCCGACGTCGACGAACGTCCGCAGGCGCGCGCCGTTGCGGCGCATCTGGGCCTGCAGACGATCGAGGTCGAGATCAGCCCGGCCGAAGTGCAGGCCGAGATTGTGGAGGGCGCGGCCGCGTTCGATGACCTCTTCGCGGACTGGGGCTCGCTGACCAGTCGGCTTCTCTACCGTCGCTGCCGCGAGCGTGGGCTCAAGGTCGTGCTCGTCGGCGAGGGATCGGACGAACTGTTCGGCGGCTACGACATCTTCCGCCAGCCTCGGCATCTCGGTCCGATCGGAATGTGGCACCTCTACCGGCGTTACTGTGGGCGGCGCTGGGGGCGGCTCTGGCCGAGCTTCCGTCGGGTCATGGGCGAGTATCTCGACGCGGTCGGCGGCGAGCAGTTTGCGGCGGTCCGCCTGTTCGAGTCCCGTCGGCAGCTGCCCAATCAGTACGTCATGAAAGTGGACAAGGGCAGCATGGCCGAGAGCATCGAGGCGCGAACGCCCTTCCTTGACCGCCGCGTGGCGGAGTTCGCCTACCGGCTGCCGCGGTCGTATCTCGACCGGGGCGTCGAGAACAAGCACCTGCTGCGAAGGGTTGCCCGCACCGACGGTCTGCTGCCACGGGCGATTGCGGATCGGGCCAAGTTCGGCGCGCCGCTTGCGGCAGACTGGATGGACACGGACCGCCGCTTCCGGGCGCAGGCGAGGGAAACCATCCTCGCTGAAGGATCGCTTACCCGGCGGATCGGCTTGGCGCGCCCCATGCGCGCCTACTTCGACCGTGGTCGCGCGGGTGACCCGTGGCCCATGCCCCTGTCCATTCATCGCAATCTGGCCTGGCGTTTGCTGCTGCTCGAGCATTGGGGAGGGCACTACCCCGGCGTGCTCCGGGGATAATTCCGCGCAATGGGTGCGTTTCAGTTGCAGGTTGAACAGGGTAGGGCGACGGTTGATCTGCCCACGGTCCAGCGCATCGGCCGTTCTCCGTGCAGGGCATGGAGGTCGGCGAGATGAATGCGCCCGTGGAAGGCATGGTGAGCACGATCATCCCGGTCTTCAACCGCCCAAAGCAGTTGCGTGAAGCGGTGGCGAGCGTTCTCGCTCAGGACTGGCGGCCGATCGAGGTGATCATCGTCGACGATGGCTCGGATGATGGGGAGACACCTGCGGTCATCGCCGAATTCAGCGCGAAGGCGCCGGAGGTTGTGCGGTCTTTCTGGCAGACCAATGCCGGGCCGGGTGCAGCGCGCGAGACTGGCCGTCGGGCCGCGCGGGGCGAGTTCATCCAGTACCTCGACAGTGACGATGTGCTGCTGCCCGGGAAGTTTGCTGCGCAGGTGGCTGCTTTGCGGGCGACGCCGGCTGCGAATGTCGCCTATGGGCGAACCCGGTTTCGCCACGCCGACGGACGGGTAGAACCCGGAGCATGGAAGGGCTCGGGCACGGCACGACCCCACATGTTTCCTGACTTTCTCAACGACCGCTGGTGGGACACGCCAACGCCACTTTACCGGGCGCGCATCTGTGCGCTCGCGGGCGCGTGGCAGCCGTGGCGTCTCGAAGAAGATTGGGAGTATGACTGCCGCGTCGCTGCGGCCGGCGGGACGCTGGTCTGGATGGACACCGACGTCTGCGAGGTACGGGATCATGCGGGCGGGCGGCTGTCGCGTGGCGGGGCGCTCGACAGAGGACGCCTTGAGCAGCGCGCGCGCGCCCAGCTGGCGATCTGGTCACATGCCAAACGGGCCGGGCTGCCCGCGTCTGCCCCCGACCACGTGGCGCGCTTTTCCCGCTCGCTGTTCCTGCTCGCGAGGCAGTGCGGCGCAGCCGGTGCGGCTGTGGCGGCGAATCGACTGCTCGATGCCGCGCGGGAAGCGGATGCGATGATCGGCCGGCGGCGGGTCGATCTTGCTGTCTATCGCGCTGCTGCGAGTCTCGTCGGAGCACGGCTCCCAGGTCGTTTGAGCGTGTGGTTCGACAGCTGGAGGGCGGCTGCATGAGCGCGCCGATGGTCTCGGTCGTCATGTCCGTCTACAACGGAGAGGCAAGCCTCGCCCGCACGATGGACAGCGTGCTCGCGCAGGAGGGTGTCGACTTCGAGTTCATCGTGGTGAATGACGGCTCGACCGATGGCAGCGGGCAGCTGCTCGATAACTATGCGCAGCGCGATACGCGTGTGCGCGTCATCCACCAGCAGAACACCGGGCTGACGCGCGCGCTGATCCGCGGCTGCGCTGAAGCCCGAGGCGAATTCATCGCGCGGCAGGATTGCGGGGACGTGTCGTTGCCGGGGCGGTTTGCGGCGCAAGCGACGCTGTTGGCAGAGCGGAACGACGTGGTGCTGACGAGCTGCGCCGTCAGGACGGTCGCGCCGTGTGGTGCGTTGATGTTCGTGAGCGTGCGGGAGGGCGACACCCTGCACCATGGCTTGACGGCCGATTCGATCGAAGGCTTGATCGGGCCGCCTCACCATGGGGCGACGATGTTTCGTCGCAGTGCCTACTTTGCATGCGGACAATACAACCCGGAGTATGTCGTCGCGCAGGATCTGGATTTGTGGTTGCGCATCGTGCGGCACGGTCGGGCCTACGGTTCGGGCAACGTGGGCTACGAGGCGGAGTTCTCTCCAAGGGGAATCAGCGGTCAGCGCCGGGCGGAACAGGTGCGCATGAAGTTACGGGCCTTCCGCGAGGCACGCGTGCGCGCAGGTCTGGACATTGCTCAGCCGACAAGGGCGGAGGCGGAGGTCCAAGGTAACAGAGGGAAGTTGCCTAGCAGGGAGACGAATGCGGATGCGGCCGCTGCCTATTTCATTGGAAGTTGCCTGCTCGACCGACGTGACTATCGCGCGGCACGTCCCTATCTTCGTGCGGCGGCGCAGTCGTGTCCGATGGACCTTCGAGCGCGGCTGAAGCTCTGGTGGACCTATCTGCCGAGGTTCGCATGACGGTCAACCTGAGCATCGTCATCCCAACCTACCGCCGTGAGCGTGTGCTTGTGGAGACGATCGCCTTTCTGCTGCCGCTTCTGGCAGCCGGGGACGAACTGCTGGTGATTGACCAGACGCCTGTCCATGAGCACGATACCGATGCAGCGTTGGCGGCGTGGAACGGGGCGAGGCAGATTCGCTGGCTCCGTCTTGCCGAACCCTCCATCCCGAAGGCCTTGAATCGTGGTTTGTTGGAGGCGCGCAGCGACCACGTGGTGTTCTTCGATGACGACATCCGCCCGGAACCGGAGCTTCTCGCAGCCTTTCGAGCTGCGTTTAGGGGGCATCCTGACACCCTGATCGCCGGGCGCGTGATTCAGCCGTGGGAAGAGGAGCTCGACTTCAGGACGCTTGCGCCCGATCGTTTTGCATCACTTGTTGCCGGGTCGCGTGCTGATTTCATGGGGGGGAACTTCGGTGTTCCCAAGGCCGCTGCGCTGCAAGTCGGCGGCTTCGATGAAAATTTCGTGCGCGTGGCCTACCGCTTCGAGGCCGAGTTTGCTTACCGTTGGCGCAAGTCGGGGCGACTCATCTGGTTCGAGCCAAAGGCGACGATTCACCACCTGAAGGCGGGAGGCGGCGGCACGCGCACGTTCGGTGACCATCTCACCACGTGGCGGCCGGATCATGCGGTGGGGAACTACTACTTCGCGTTTGTCACCGGCGCGTGGCGGGAGGCGCTCGTCCGTCCGTGGCGCGCCGTGAGCACGCGATTCCACCTGCGCCATCCGTGGCGCATTCCGGCGACGCTCTGGGCCGAATTGCGTGGTCTCGCTTGGGCGATCCGTCTATTCGCCGCCGGTCCGGCACGCATTGGTGCCGCGGGCAGGCAGGGCGGAGCGCGGTCATGATTCTTGCCTTGTCGCTCATGGGGCTGGCTGCCGCCAGCGTGCTCGCCGTCTTTCAGTGGCGGTGGGTCTATGTGCTCGTGGTGGTCACGATGCTTTTGCAGGACCCGTTGAGAAAGCTCGTGCCGGGCCAACCCGTGTTCTTCGTGGGGTTCGTTGCAGTCGTTTTCGGCGCCGGGCTCGTTGGCGCCTGGCTCAACAAGGTCAAGCTGGCACCTGGCGTCGTGGTCGGCTGGAGACAACATCTCAGTCTGCCGGCCACGCTGTTCTTCATGCTTCTTGCGGGCCAGGCCATTCACAGCTTGGCCATGTACGGCAACCCGATGTTGCCATTTCTAGGGGCCATCACCTATGTCGCGCCCTTGGTGGCGGTCGTCTTCGCGCATCAGTTCGCGATTCGCTACGGCACCGCGGGAACGCGTCGTTTCTTCTGGGTCTACGCGGTGCTGTCCATCCCGTGGTTTCTGGGCATTGTGGCGGAGAGCCGGGGGCTGTCGTGGTCGGTTCTCGGCGAGGTGGGTGTTGGGCAGATCATTTACGACTTCGGCTTGAACAAGCGCGCCATGGCTGGCTTTTACCGTGCTGCCGAGGTCGCTGCGTGGCATGTGGCGATGGTGTCCTGCGTCCTGTTTCTTCTTCTGAACGGACGAAAACTTTCTCTCGTCAAGTCGGCCATCGTTGCCGTCGTCGTGGCGTTTTTGCTGTACGTTG
>CAZSTF010000114.1:0-6655 GCA_964609555.1 uncultured Alcaligenaceae bacterium
TGGTCAGATGCACGAGGTGCTGATGAGTGTCTCAGGCACGATCACGGTGACCGAGGGCCCGGGTCAGGACCTGAACGGCAATCCCTCGGGCACCGATCTCGTCTACAACTCGTTTGCACCGCTGATCGGCATGAAGGAGCTGCTCGAAGGCGGCACCGTGCGCGTCTACCAATGCGACACAACGAGCACGGTCGACCAGACGACCGCGTGCCTCAATCCCTTCCCGGTCAACATGAACATCAAGGGGATGCGCCAACGCGTCAAGGAGATGCTCATGGGCACGAGTGCCTCAACGGGGATCATTGCCAAGGTGACCGGGCGCGGCGGCGCGCAGGCATTCACCGACGAAGAGAAGGCGTTCACCGAGGCGGCGGCCCGGACGGGCATCCTCGCTCTGCTCCGCCAGTTCGCCGAAGACCCCACCGCAGCGCGCGTGGCTGCGGACCTCGCCTCCGACGCGATTGCGAGCGAGATGGCCTCCACACTCGTCTCGGAGATGATGTTCACGATCCGTTCCGCCGTCACGGGCGCACAACGACCGCTCGACTCTTCGATGCTCGCGGCCCTGCGCGACCGCACGACCGAGATCAACGAGGAGCGTCGTCGCCTCGCGACCGCCATGCAGTCGATCAATGGGATCTTCCAGACGAGTGCCCACCTGAGGGACAAGCTGCGCGACGCCACGGGCCGCTCACCCGGCGTGAACGCGCTCGCCAAGAAGTAGCAGTAGCGCGACGAGGCTGACAATCGATCACGGACCAGCAGCACGGAGAGGACATGTTCGAGATCTACTCCATCGGGGATGCCGAGTTGATGTATCACGCGCTCAATGCGATCGCGATGATCTTCAACACCGGCGACTGGTCCGTACTCACGCGCATCGCCCTTGCGCTCGGGCTGCTGTTCGTCGGATTCAAGGCCTTCGCGGCCCTGGGCGACGGGCGTGGCATCGGCCCGTTTCTCGCCGCATTCATCATCGGCTGGGCTTTCTTCGGACCCGGCAGCCGGGTGACCGTGGCAGTCCAGGACGTCTACACCGGTAGCGTCCGGCAGGTGGCCAACATCCCGATCGGGCTGGCCGCACCGATGTCTTTGGTCTCAAAGCTCGGCCACAGGATGGCCGAGCTGATGGAGACAGCCTTCTCCATTCCCGACGGAGGCAAACTCACGCAAAACGGCTTTGCCGATCCCCTGCGGGTCATGCTGGCCCTGCGCGATGCCGATCCGGGCGTCGCCAACTCCAACTCGGCCGCCCAGGGTGACTTGAAGCGCACGATTGCCCAGTACGTCGCCGACTGCGTGATGATCGATGTGAACAACATCAACCCGGTGGTCACACGCGAGTCGCTGGCCAAGGCACCCGACCTCTGGGCCGAGATGGGCAAGTCCAACTGGACCAACATCGACATCATGGTCTACCTCCCTGGGCTGAGTCCCTACCCGAAGCAGATGTCCTGCTGGGAGGCGCACACGGCGATCTCGGGCTATCTGGCGTCCCAGTTCAACACCGACTGGGCCACCTTCATGCTCACCACGTTCGGCCGCGCGACGACTGGCGCTTACAACGCGGCATCGGTAGTGCAGGGCTCGCTCGATGCGCTCGGGCAGTCGACCATCAACGCTCAGACCTTCATGCGCAATGCGCTCATGGCGAACCTGTGGCGCTACGGGGAGGGGATGTACTACGCGCAGAGCGGCTCGACCACGGCCACCATCATGTACACGCAGGCGATCCAGCAGCGCAACGTACAGTGGGCTGCCGAGAAAACCCTCTTCGAAGCCTATGCCCGCCCGATCATGGCGCTGATCGAGACCTTCACGATTGGCGTTGCTCCCTTCGTGATCCTGTCGCTTTTCATCGGCGTATGGGGCTTCACGATCATGGCAAACTATCTGAAACTCTTCGCCTGGATCACGCTTTGGCCGCCGCTCCTGGCCATCGTGAACCTCTACACGATGGTTCAGACGCGCCGTGCGATCGATGCGGCGACGGGCAGTGGGGTTGACGTTTCCACCCTGGGCGGCATGGACACGCTCTGGTCAGCCGCGAGCAACGGTCTCGCGGTCGGTGGCATGGCCGCGGCGCTCGTGCCGGCGCTCGCGCTCTTTCTGGTCTGGGGCGGCACGAATGCGATGGTGGGGCTCGCAAGCCGCATGCAGGGCGCTGACACGCTCAACGAGAAGCAGGCAGCCCCTGACCTGGTCGCACCGCCTCCCCTCGTGGCAGGACAGGCCCCCAACAGTTTCAACCCGAATCTCGCAGTCAACGGGCGAGGCGGCATGACCGCCACCGGCCTTGCCGACCCAAGTGTGTCGATCAATGCCCAACGCTCGGCCGCAATCGCCTCCGCATCGACAGCGTTGACCCAGGCGCAGCGGCAGACGTCGCAGGCGGCCTCAGTCGCATGGCAGTCCGCCTTGAGTGACACCCAGTCGGCAACCATCTCCGAGATGGTTGGCAAGGCAACGACCGGCGGAACGTCTCGTACCGAAGCCACTGCCATGCAGTATGCGCGCTCATTCGCTGAAAAGCAGAACTGGTCGTCGGCGCAAAAGGATGCGTTCATGGCCTCTGCAACAATGGCGTTTGCCCGCGATGCTCAAGGAGGAGTTGGGTTTCAACCGTTTGGGATCGGTGGCTCGGCTAACTTCTCGGCGGAGCTGGATTCACTGATGCGCAGTTCAGGGGAGTTTGCTGCGTCCGTCTCCAAGGACGCCTCCCTGTCGTTCGCCCAACAAGCCTCGCGCGACTCCACCTTCATGGCAAAGCTGGACGAGTCATACAAGCATGACCGCTCGACTGGGATGCAAGGCGTCTTCAGCTCGGGCAATACACGAACCGCGCTGGAACAGTTGAGTACTTCCCAGCAGGAGCTGGATTCGGCGGCGGAGCAGTTCCAGCGCGTGCAGTCCTCCAGCTACGGTGTCGGGCAATCGGTGAGCTTGGGCTATACCCAGCTCGGGGCCTTGCTCTCGAGCCGCGAGGGGCTACCCGCCATGGAACGGGTCTGGGATGCGCGCGAGGAGGCACGCGCAGCCGGGCAAGGCGAGGCTTGGGCTGCTGAACGGGGCGAGATCATGCGCGGATTCGCGAACACGACCGCACGCGACTTGCCGCTTGACCAGCGCGAGCGTCTGGCGGACTTCCTTGTGGCGCAGCGACGCGGCGTGCCGCAGGCGCACGAGGCGGTCGCGGAGCTTGCCCCGGCGCTTGCGGCACGCGGGCTTGTCCCCGATGGCGGGGCGGGCAACGCGGGCCTGGCCGAGACGAGGACCGTCGACGGGTTGAGACCGGAGGCGGGCACGTCCACCGTCGCCGGTGCGGCTGGGGCCGAGGCCCGTGCGGCGGGAGCGGGACTGCCGGGTAGCGTGGCCTACGGCATGGCCAAGGCAGACGCGGTGGTCACACAAGGGCGCGGCGCACCCCGCGGTGCGTTCGCTTCAGGCAGCGGAGCCGTGGGCAGCGTCTACAACCGGAACGCCGCCGGCGTCGTGCAAACAGGCACGGAGCGTGGCTCGAACTTGGGAGCCGAAGGATTCAGCACAGTCAACCGCGAGCGGGACCGCGGCAACGAGGAGCGGAAGAAGCACTTGGAGAAGGCAGACCAGCTCGGCGGCGAGGCGATCGACAAGGCTGTTGCGGATGCGCTGTTTCCGAACCGAGATAAACCTGTGGGTGGGAGTCTCGGAGACAACCCGGCACCGTAGTCGGTCAATCTCCTACATACCTTCCGGCATACGACCCCGTACCGTAGACGAGACCTTTGTGTCGTTCCTTTCTATCACGATCCAATGCCTCAGCAAGGCGCGCCGCCTGATCTTGGTCGTCGTTAGCGGCAGCTAGGAAATCCCTCGCCATGCTGCTCAACGCACCATTCACCGTGCTCGCAACCGCTTCCCCGATCTGCGCTGCCTCCTCCTTCGGGCCGAACCAAGCCCACGCGATGCCGAAGCCCGCGAAGAGCAGGAAAAGGAAGGTCAATCCAAGAATCGGGGTCATGATCGAAGATTCGCGCAAATGAGCGGGTCGGGAAGCTACCTCGTGAGCGGCCTGCCTGTCAAGCCAATGTGACTTTTGCCGCGGAGGAATTGATCCGGGCAACATCGGCTTCTTGCACGAACAATGCCCGGACAACGCGCGATCCGGGCATGCTTTTCAACAGCGCAACGTTCCTCTTTCTGTTCCTGCCTTTGACCTGGGCGCTTTACCGCTGGGCCGTCCGCCGCGCAGGGGGCTCCACGGCACTCTGGGTGCTGGCGGTCGCATCCGCCGTCTTCTACGCGGCTTGGGACTGGCGATTCCTCCCGCTGTTGCTCCTGAGCATCATCGTCAACCACGCGGTGGCCGTGACGATCGCGAGAAGGCGTGGCGCGGGGAAGGGCTCGGCGGCTCTGTTGACAGCGGCCGTCGCTGTCAACCTGTCCGTGCTCGCCTACTTCAAGTATTGGATGTGGATTGGGGGGATGCTTGCAGGGCTCGGTGGATGGTCCGCGCCCGGGTCGATCGTGCTGCCGCTTGGGATCTCGTTCTTCACGTTTCACGTGATCAGTTTTTTGGTGGACACACATCGCGGGACGGCTACACCGGGCAGCGTCCTGGAGAGCACGGTCTACTTTCTCTTCTTTCCACACCTGATCGCCGGGCCGATCCTCCTGCACCGAGAGTTTGCCCCACAGTTGCGCAGCCTGCGGCTGCCGCCCGACGAGTGGATTCGACGCGGCATCCTGCTCATCGTGCTCGGCCTCACGAAAAAGCTCCTCATCGCCGACTCCCTGAGCCGCTGGGTGGTCACGCCGTACTGGCCCTCGACCGAGACGGCGACACTGCACTTCGTCGATGCCTGGATTGCCGTGGCCGGGTATACCGCGCAGCTCTACTACGACTTCTCCGCCTATTGCGAGATCGCCTTGGGTCTTGCGCTGCTCCTCGGGTTTCGCATCCCGGTCAACTTCTGGAGCCCGTACCGGTCGACCACGATCCGGGAGTTCTGGCAGCGCTGGCACATCACCCTGGGACGGTTCCTCCGCGACTACCTCTACATCCCGCTGGGCGGAGCAAAACGCGGGTTCTGGCTGGGTGCCGTCGCCGTTGCCGTGACCTTCCTCCTGGGAGGCCTATGGCACGGCGCGGGTTGGACATTCCTTCTGTGGGGCGGCTTGCATGCGCTCTACGTGATCATCCATCGGCTCTGGCAGAGACAGCCGATCCGACTGCCAAAGGGCGTGGGGATCGCGTTGACGCTCCTTGCCGTCATGTTCGCGTGGGTGCCGTTCCGGGCGACCGATCTGGACCAGACGCTCCTCATCTGGCGCGCGATGCTCGGGCTGGAGGCCGGGCACGTGCCACCGCTCGTCGCGATGGCGTTGCCCTGGCTCGATTTCGAGGTGCATCGCCTCACGCGCTTCGGTGGGCTCGAGCTGCTGCCGCTCGTGATCCTCTTCACCTGGATGCTCACTCGGCCGAACGCGATCCAGGCCGTGCTCGCCTGGCCTGCTGGAAGGCGTGGCCTTGTGCTGGCTGGCGTGCTCTGGCTCGCGGTGGTGTTTTCGTTGGCGCTACCGACCGAGTTTCTCTACTTCCAGTTCTGACCCGACTATGGACGAAACGATCGGTGATGACCTATGGCGGCAGGAGGTAGCGCCTCGCGCGTCCTCCGCATCGTCACCTTCCTGGAAGACCTGGCTTTTCACGCTGTGCTGTCTGGCCCTGATCGTGCCAGCGTGGAACGTGCTCATCGATCCACATGAAGTGTTCGGAACGGGTCTGTTGCCGCGTTCCGCCGATCCCAACGAGCGATTTCTGAAGGTCGAGCAGCTGCTCGATGAGAAACGGAACGGACGCACGTACAACGCGCTCGTGGTCGGGGCATCTTCTGCGGGTTCCTTCCCGGTGTCCGCGTTGGAACGGCGCTATCCGGGAACGCGCTTCTACAACCTCGCGTTGCGGAGCGGACACTTCTCGGAGATCGCGGAGGCGATCGCGTTTCATCACCGCCTGGTCTTTCCGTTGCAACGCGCGGTGGTGGTGCTCGACACGTTCCAGTTCGTCGAGCCCCCAAGGAGGGGCGGGTTCACAGCGCCTCACCCGCGCATCTCTGGCGAGAGCAGGGCGTCTTTCTGGTGGGGGCAACTTTGGAGTTCGTCCTTTGTCGGCGGAGCCAACAAGGTCATCGCAAATCTGCGGGAGGCACCGCGAATCGAGGTCGATTGGTCGACAGGCGAGTATCACTACTCAGGCCGCGACCTATCGGCGATCCGGACGGCGATGGCGAAGCCTGTGGTGCATCAGCCGTGGCGCGACCAGTCCTTGAATGAACTGCGCGCGCTCGTCGACACGATGGACGCGCACGACATTGAGTGGTCTCTCGTTCTCGCGCCGCGAGCGGATGGAGCCCATAAGGCTCTCGCCCAGTGGCTTGCTACGCGGGCCCCGGACTTCTACGGTCGCATGGATGTGCTGCCTGCGGAGCAGATCGACGACTTCGCCGATGCGACGCATGTGCTGCCTGATTTTGTGGCAAGACATTTGGATACAGCTTCGGACGCGCTTGAGGCTTGCAATTACCACGGCAACTCAGCGTCTTATGCACAGTTTCTGTGGACAAAAGGAGTTCGACCATGGGACGAAACAACTTCGGTTGGCGATCTCGAGAAG
>CAZSTF010000115.1:0-6632 GCA_964609555.1 uncultured Alcaligenaceae bacterium
TGGCTTCGAGCTCGGCGTGATGCCGGGCGAAGGCCTCTGCGAACGCGGGTGCGAAATGCTCGGGTCGCACCTCGGCGAACGGCGGCAGGCCGTAGGGCGTGTTCCAGGGGGTGAGCAACGGGTTGGTCATGGATCAGTCCTGAGTCGGTTATTCGGCACCGCGACGGTTCTTCTGCCAAAGCACGTCGGGCACCCCCGCGGCGCGGTTCAAGGATCGGGCGAGGACGAAGGCAAGGTCGGACAGGCGGTTGAGATACACGCGGGAGGCGTCCGACACCGCCTCCCGCGCCGCGAGTGCCACCACGGCCCGTTCGGCACGACGGGCGACGGTACGCACGAGATGAGCAAGCGCAGCCGGGCGGGCGCCGCCGGGCAGGATGAAATCCGCCAGTCGGGGCAACTCGGCATTGAGCGATTCGGTCAAGGCCTCAAGGCGTGCGACATGATCCTCGGTGAGTGCCGTCCAGCCCGGGATGGAGAGTTCCCCACCGAGGTCGAAGAGATCGTGCTGCACATCGGTCAACGCCACGCGAAGCGCATCGGGCAGCGGCTCGGTGAGCAGGAGCCCGAGCACGCAGTTCAATTCATCGACCTCGCCGATCGCCACGATGCGAAGGTCGTCCTTGGCCACCCGAGAACCGTCGCCGAGCCCCGTCGTGCCGCCATCGCCCGTCTTTGTCGTAATCTTTGTGAGTCGATGCCCCATGAGTGCGTTGAATCGTCCGTGAGAACCACTGCACCCCCGCACACCCGGCAAGGATGAACCGATGTCGCAAGCAGAATCTTCCAGTGTAGAAGAGCCGCTCGTCCTCACGAGCAAGGGAAGCCCCGGATCACCCGACGAAGGGATCGTCCGCCTCACCCTGAACCGTCCGCAGCAGTTCAACGCGCTCTCGAGCGCCCTGCTGGCCGCGCTCGACGAAGCGCTTGCGCGTGCGGGCGAAGACCCTGACGTTCGCGTGGTGGTCTTGGCCGGGGCCGGACGGGCGTTCTGTGCCGGCCACGATCTGCGTGAGATGCGTGCCCACGAGGATGAGGCCTGGCTGCGGAATCTGTTCAATCGGTGCGGCGCGCTCATGCAGCGCATTGGCGCGCTTCCGCAGCCGGTCATCGCACGTGTGCACGGCATCGCCACGGCTGCGGGCTGCCAGTTGGTCGCCGCCTGCGATCTCGCGGTGGCGTCAACCGAGGCGCGCTTTGCGACGAGCGGCGTGAATCTGGGCCTCTTCTGTTCGACGCCGGCGGTGCCGCTCATCGCGACCGCCGGGGCGAAAGCCGCGGCCGAAATGCTCTTCACCGGGGAATTCATCTCCGCCGAACACGCAGCACGCATCGGGCTTGTCAATTCGGTCGCGCAACCGGACGCGCTGAATGCGAGCGTCGATGCGCTCGCGCGACGCATCGCCCGCCAGTCGCGCCACGCCCTCGCCTCGGGCAAGCGGTTGCTCACGCGTCTGCGCGCGGGGGTCACGCCTGAGGCCTATGCGCTGGCCGCCGAGAACATGGCGCGTGACATGATGAGTTGCGATGCCCGCGCGGGCATCGATGCCTTCAATGCAAAGCAGCCGCTGCCCGCGTGGCAGCATCGCTAGACATCCGCAAAAAATGAGCCTTTGGGCGCCTCAGGAACCGCCGGAACACAGCTGGCCCATGCTGCAGGCGTGGCGCCAGCAGCCGTTTTCGGCCCGCTTCCGCACGGCGCTCGCGGTCGTGGTGCGCTTGCTGACCCTCGGCTTCGCGGTCGCTGGAGTTGCCTTCTTCGCCCTGGAGCCGACGCTGCGCACGGTGCTGTTCGTGTTGGGGCTTTGGGCGGTTGCGGTGCCGCTGGCCGCGCTCGGCTACGTGAGAAAGCTCGACCGCATGGCCCGGCGCGCCCCGCCGATCAGTCCGGCGCGGCGCGACCCCAACACCGCCACCGACATCCGGCGCACGAAGCTCTGAGCGGCAGCTTTGCGCCGCGGCTACCGCTCCGAGCGCGGCAGATGCAGCGTTCGGCGGGCGAAGAAAAAGTTGAGAACGAACCCTGCGCCGGCGCCGACCACGATCGAGAGCGCGCCCAGTGCGCGATCGCCCGCGGCCCAAAACAGAAGGAGCGTCGAAAGCGCGTAGTTCACGCTCGTCCCCAGGGACTGCACGAGCACGTAACGCGCGAATTCCCGTAGTGAAGGCGCTCGGCGCGGTGAAAACACGAACGCCAGCGAGAACAGGTAGGTGGTCGTGA
Organism: uncultured Alcaligenaceae bacterium; assembly: GCA_964609555.1. Classification (GTDB taxonomy): domain Bacteria; phylum Pseudomonadota; class Gammaproteobacteria; order Burkholderiales; family Casimicrobiaceae; genus Casimicrobium. Next base: position 2,222 of record CAZSTF010000115.1, read on the forward strand.
GTCCAATCGCCAACCCGAGGGCCCGTGCAAGCACGACGTTCAGTCCGGTCTCGATCGCGAAGGTGACAACCGCCATGTCGAGCAGGAGTGCCAGACAGGCCCCCGCGAAGTAACGCAGCACCTGCGCGGGAATCTCGCGTGCCATCACGCAGCGTCAATCGGCCCGCGCGCGGGCAGCACGATGCCGCCGTGGGGCCGCGGCGTCGGGCTGACGGCCACGTCGCCGACCACTTCGCTCACCACGTAAAGCGGTCGCTGCTTGGCCTCGGCGTAGACCTGGCCGAGATACTCGCCCAGCACCCCCAGACCGATCAACTGGATGCCGCTGAAAAACAGGATCATCGTCGCGAGCGACGCGTAGCCCGGCACGTCGATGCCCAGCAAGACGGTGCGCAGAACGAGATAGAGCGCGTACAGACCGGCGGGAACCGCCAGCAGGAAGCCGAGATAGCTCCAGACACGAAGCGGCGTCGAGGTGAATGCGGTGAGCCCGTCCAGCGCGAAGCGAAACAATTTGCGGGCACCGAACTGCGATTCGCCGCCGACTCGGTTGGCCGGGGTGTAGGGAACCTCCGCGGTATCAAGGCCAGTCAATGCGTACAGTCCCTTCATGAAGCGTCCTCGCTCGGGCAGCGCCCGGAGCGCGCTGACGGCGCGGCGGTCAAGCAGACGGAAGTCTCCGCCATGCTCGGGTAGTCGTACTTCCGAGAGCGCATTGAACAGCCGGTAGAACTGCCGGGAGCACGCCCGCCGCAGCCAGCCGTCGGTGTCGCGACTCTGTCGCGCAGCGATGACCACGTCAGCCCCGCTCCGCCAGGCTTCGATCAGCGCTGGCAACACACTCGGCGGATGCTGCAGATCGGCATCCATGAGAATCACTGCGTCGCCCTGGGCGTGGTCGATTCCCGCAGTGAGGGCCGCTTCCTTCCCGTAGTTGCGCGAGAGCCTGAGCAGGCGAATACGCGGGTCGGCCGCACAGCGCGCCCGAAGCCGGCGCGCCGTATCGTCGCTGCTGCCATCGTCGACGAAGAGCACCTCGAACGCAGGGGTAACGCCTGCAAGCACGGGAACGAGCGCGTCGAGCAGCGGCCCGACGTTCTCCGCCTCGTTGTGGCAAGGAATCACGACGGAGAGTTGCATCCCCTCATTCTTTCAGACCCGGTCCGCCCGCCGCACGACGGACCACCACGAGATTGATGAACTCCGGAGCAAGCCCGCTGACACGAACGCTCCAGCGCACACTGCCCCGACAGTCAAGGCAGCGCCAGGCACGCAGGGCATCACTCGACAACACTGGCGGGACCGGACGGCCTGCGAGCTGAACCTCTATAGTCCATCCGAGATTCAGCGAGCTTAGCGGTGCGACCATCAATGTCTCGTCCGGTCGGATCTCGACCTCAAAGAAACGGGTCATGTCACGCCCGCGCTCCCAGTCGCGAAGACGCGGGGGATAAAGGCGTGTTTCGTTGAGTCCGATCGACGCGGCAGGTGATCTGATCCCGAATGGCTGGACGAACTGCCACGTTTCGGTAACCGATAGACCGGTCGGCAGGCCAAGTCGAGCGATCAATCGCCGCGGCAACGGCAACACGGCGACCGAGTCGTGCTCAACGGTAGCCGGACCGAAGCGCAGCTGCCTCTGGCATCGGCGACCTCCTGCAAGGCGGAGTTCATGACCTTGGGAAGCGTCAAGCGCCGTGGCATACGGTCCGTTGACATGGACAGGCGCGCTGCTCGCGCACAGGTAACGCGCAAGTCGGTCTCGATCGGTCACTGTGACGTAGAACGCCTCTCGCGCCACCCGCGTCTTGTTCTTGACACCGCCAGCATCGGGAAAACGAAGCGTCACCCAGCCGCCTTCCAAGGCGCGCGAGAAGGAAAGCACCGTAGCCCACTGCAAGAAGAGTGCACCAACGATGGCGAGCCAGACCGTGCGGTCGCGCAGACGCTGCACAGGACCGTACGTCCAACCAGCGGCAATGAGCAAGGCGAGCGGCACGAGGGCGGCGTACGCGGCATAGAACGGCGTGCTGCGGACGAGCAATGCGGCCGCAAGCGCGGCCACCAGCAGTCCGAATGTCGCCCAAAGAACGAGGCCACGTACCCGACCGCCTTGTTGGATGGCAGACCAGAGCGCCGACGCCAAACCGCTGCCGACGAGGACGATCCATGCTAAGCGCCACGCGAGCGGTGGGGCCTGGCCCGAAGCGAAAGCGGTCCCGGCAATCGTGGACGGTTCGCTCCAAAGCAGACCGCGTAATACCTCGAGTACCGAGAGCGGATGATCTCCTATCGGCCGGGCGTACGCCCGCCCGCCCTCATCGGACACCGCGGCGACCAAGGCGGCAAACATCTCGGGCAGCGCGGGCGCGAGCGGAATGCCGCCGCCAACAAGCAGCCAAGGGACCAGAGCAAGAGTCCGACCCAGTCCGCCCGCGCGGACGACGAGCAGGGCGAGCCAGGGCACGCAGAGCGCGATCGTCGTAGGATGCGCGTGAAAGGCGAGGCAGAACGCGAGCGCTGAGGCTCCCGCCCAGACTCCGTCGCGGTGCGTGCTCCGGTTAGCGAGCGCACTTTCGTTGCGCGCAGGTTGACCGACCTGGAGTGCGAGCGCAGTCGCGAGCCAAACGAACAGCTCGACGAAGTTCGTGTGCGTGACTCCAAAGAACTGATAGCCGGCGAGACCAGGCAACGCTGCGGCCGCGACAGCAGCACACGCGAGGCGTCGACCGCCGAGCTGGTAACCAACCCACGCCGCCACCGGAAACTTGAGACTTGCAAGCCCCCCCATGAGGAGGGTGTAGGCCGTGATCGACGGTGAGATGGCAAGCACACTGGCGACCACGTAGAACCACCACGGCGCGAGGTGAAAACGCCCTCCGATCTCCGGACCCTTTTCGGGAGCAGCCTGACCATCGAGAATGGCGAAGCCTTCTGTGAGATCGCGCGCAATGTCGATCTCCACCAGTGCTGTCCGCAACGGGAACACTTGGCCCGCCATCGCGATCGCGATGCAAAGGAAAACCGGGCCGACACCTTCCGTCAGGTGCCGCATCCACGCAGGGTGATGGCTCGTTGCCGTCGTCACCCCGGCATTCTGTCGGATAGAGCAAAGTCTCCACGCGCCTACGCCAGAATCGTCGAGCCAACCGGCCTCCTCGCCGGTTCCTAGAATCCGGTTTTCGCCGCGCGGGTTCCAGCCCCGGCGGGCACCGCCCAAAACAGCAAGGAGTCCGAGTTGAAAGTTCTCGTTCCCGTCAAGCGTGTGGTCGACTACAACGTCAAGGTCCGCGTGAAATCGGACAACACCGGCGTGGATATCGCCAACGTCAAGATGTCCATGAACCCGTTCTGCGAGATCGCCGTCGAGGAAGCCGTGCGACTCAAGGAGAAAGGGATCGCCACCGAGATCGTGGCGGTGTCAGCCGGGGTCCCCCAGTGCCAAGAGACGCTCCGCAACGCGATGGCGATCGGTGCCGACCGCGGCATCCTGATCGAGACGGACGCCGAGCTGCAGCCGCTCGCGGTGGCGAAGCTCCTGAAGGCGGTGGTCGAACGCGAACAGCCCAAGCTCGTGATCCTCGGCAAGCAGGCCATCGATGACGACGCCAACCAGACCGGTCAGATGCTCGCCGCCCTGCTCGGCTGGGGGCAGGCGACGTTTGCCTCGAAGGTCGAGGTCGAAGGTGACGCGGTCCGCGTCACCTGCGAGGTCGACGGCGGCCTCGAAACGGTTCTGGTCAACCTGCCCGCGATCGTGACGACCGATCTGCGCCTGAACGAGCCGCGCTACGCGACGCTGCCCAACATCATGAAGGCGAAGAAAAAGCCGCTCGACACGGTCAAGCCGGCCGACCTCGGCGTCGATGTCACGCCGCGGCTCGTGACACTCCGCGTGGAGGAACCGCCCAAGCGTCAGGGCGGCATCAAGGTGCCCGATGTGGCCACCCTCATCGACAAGCTCAAGAACGAAGCGAAGGTGATCTGAACATGCGCTGTCTCGTCATTGCCGAACACGACAACCAACGTCTCAAGGCCGCCACGCTCAACGTGGTGAGCGCGGCCGCCGCGATCGGTGGAGAGATCCACGTCCTGGTCGCGGGCGAGCAGGCGGCCGCTGCCGCGCAGGCCGCCGCAGCGGTGGCCGGCGTGGCCAAGGTGCTCCACGCCGATGGGCCGGCGCACGCGCATCGCCTGCCGGAGAACGCGGCCGCACAGGTCGTGGCCAACGCCGCCGGCTACACCCACATCCTTGCGCCGGCCACGGCCTACGGCAAGGCACTCGCCCCGCGCGTGGCGGCCCTGCTCGACGTCGCTCAGGTGAGCGACATCCTCAAGGTGGTCGATGCCGACACCTTCGTGCGCCCGATCTACGCAGGCAATGCCTACGCCACCGTCAAATCGTCGGACG
>CAZSTF010000116.1:0-6446 GCA_964609555.1 uncultured Alcaligenaceae bacterium
CAATCGTGCCCACGTTCACATGGGGCTTGGTGCGCTTGAAGGTCTCTTTTGCCATGATGCTCTCGTGAAGAAAAGTGCGTCGGACGCGAGGGTTGCAACGAGGGAGTGGTGCCCATGACGCGGATTGAACGCACGACCTCTCCCTTACCAAGGGAGTGCTCTACCACTGAGCTACATGGGCTTGGGACTTGGACGATCGGCTGAGCTGACAGCCGCGTCAAAGACCGAAGACCACGCCTCGATCAACGCCTGCACGATCGGTCACAAGGGACCCGGTTGACCGCGCAGGGCGCTGGAGCGGGTGAACGGAATCGAACCGTCGTCTTAAGCTTGGAAGGCTTCAGCTCTACCATTGAGCTACACCCGCAGGCATTTCCGTTCAAACAATCACTGTTTGCGAAAACCCGCACAGACGCACTGGCGGAAAAGACGCAGCTGTCGTCGCCATGAGCAAGAGGGCGCTTGGAGTTCACCAGGCGCCTCGAGCGGCAGCGTGTCGCTGATGTGCCGTCGGAGACAGACACGGTGGCAGCGCCCGATGCCGGGGGCTCAAGTGGTGGAGAGGGCTGGATTCGAACCAGCGTACTCGCTAGAGGCCAGATTTACAGTCTGGTGCCATTAACCGCTCGGCCACCTCTCCACGCGAACGAGCCGGATATTATGACGGATTGAGATTTCGCCGTCAACCGCGCCCAGTCCGCGGCGCCGGCCCGCAGGCGGCCCGCAGTAAAAGGCGGTCCAAGACGGTTGCCGCCTCAAGCCGCCCGCCCACAGCCACGCGACGCGCACAACGACCATGTTCGACATCCAATTGCTACGCACCCAGCTCGCCGCCACGGCCGAGCGCCTCCGGCAGCGCAACTTTGATTTGGACGCCGCCGCGTTCGAAGCACTCGAAGCCGAGCGCAAAGCCCTTCAAACCGAAACCCAGGACCTGCAGCAGGCGAGAAACCGGCTGTCGAAGGAGATCGGTGCGGCCAAGGCGGCGAAGGACGAGGCCCGCGCCGCCCAGTTGATGGCGGAAGTCGCCTCGCTGCCCGAGCGCGTCCGGGCGAACGAAGCCGCACTCGCCGCCGTGCAGGCCCGGCTCGAGGCCTTGCTCCTCACGATCCCGAACCTGCCACAGGCCGATGTGCCCGCGGGTCGCGACAGTGCGGACAACGTCGAAGTGCGGCGCTGGGGCGAACCGCGCGCGTTCGGCTTCGCGCCGCAGGACCACGTGGCGCTGGGCGAAGCCCTCACGGGCCCGGCCGGACGTGCGCTCGACTTCGAGGCCGGCGCCAAGCTCTCGGGGAGCCGTTTCACCGTGCTGCGCGGACCACTCGCGCGGCTTCACCGGGCGCTCGCGACCTTCATGCTCGACACGCATGTGAACGAGCACGGCTTTACCGAGTGCTACGTGCCCTACATCGTGAACGCCGAGACGATGACCGGCACCGGTCAACTCCCCAAATTCGAGGAGGATCTCTTCCGTGTCCCGATGACTGGGGAGGACGGTGAAACACGGCACCGCTACCTGATTCCGACCGCGGAGGTCTCGCTGACCAATTTCGTGCGTGACACGATCGTCGATGCAGCACGGCTGCCGATGCGGCTTGCCGCGCACACGCCCTGCTTCCGTTCGGAAGCCGGCAGCTACGGGCGCGACACGCGCGGCATGATCCGCCAGCACCAGTTCGACAAGGTCGAGATGGTCTACATCTGCCGCCCAGAGCAATCGAGTGCCCTTCTCGAGGAGATGACCGGCTTCGCCGAGCGCATCCTGCAAAAGCTCGGGCTCCCATACCGCACCATGCTGCTCTGCACGGGTGACATGGGCTTCGGTGCAGCCAAGACCTACGACATCGAGGTCTGGCTGCCAGGTCAGCAGGCCTATCGCGAGATTTCGAGCTGCTCGAATTGCGAGGCCTTCCAGGCCCGGCGGATGCAGGCGCGATTCAAGAACGAGGCCGGCAAGAATGAGCCGGTGCACACCCTGAACGGCTCGGGGCTCGCCGTGGGCCGCACGCTGATCGCCGTCATGGAGAACTACCAGAACGCCGACGGCTCGATCACCGTGCCGGACGTGCTCCGGCCCTACCTGGGCGGGCTCGAAGTCATCCGGTGATCCGCTGATCACCGTTCCGGAGATGGAACGCGTCGAAGCGATCGTGATCGGCGCGGGCGTGGTGGGCCTCGCCTGCGCGCGGGCACTCGCCCAAGTCGGCCGGGACGTGCTCGTCCTCGAAAGCGAGGGCGCGATCGGCCAGGGTACCTCCTCGCGCTCGAGCGAAGTGCTGCACGCCGGACTCTACTATCCGAGAGACAGCCTGAAAGCGCGGCTGTGCGTCGAAGGGCGTCGGCTCGCCGAGACGTATTGCCGCGAGCGCGGCATCCCCCACGCCCGCCCAGGCAAGCTGATCGTCGCCACGCGTGAGGCCGATGAAGCCAAACTGGCCGAACTGCTCCAGCAAGGTGAAGCCAACGGGGTTGAAGGCCTATCACTCATTGATGGTGCGACGGCGCGGCGGCTCGAACCCGCCCTTCACGCCACGGCCGCGCTCTGGTCGCAGGCGACCGGCATCGTGGATTCCCACACGCTCATGCTCTCCCTCCAAGGCGATCTCGAACGCGCGGGTGGCATCGTTGCGTTCCACGCCAAAGTGACGCGCATCGCGGCACGGGCGCACGACTTCGTGGTGACGACCGAGGACGGCACGGAACTCGCGGCAACGTATCTCGTGAATGCCGCCGGTCTTGCGGCGATTGCAGTGGCCCGCGGCATCGAAGGGCTCGCACCCGAACACATTCCGCGACCGCATTTCGCCAAGGGGCACTACTTCTCACTCGCCACGGGGGGCGGCCGCGCGCCGTTCTCGCGCCTCATCTACCCGGTGCCCGAGCCCGGGGGCTTGGGTATCCACCTCACGCTTGATCTCGCCGGGCAGGCGCGCTTCGGCCCGGATGTCGAATGGCTCGAACCGGCACGCTGCCCACCCGCGGCCGCGTTCGACTACGCGGTCGATCCGCGCCGCGCCGCCGCCTTCGTTGAGGCGATCCGTCGCTACTGGCCGGCGCTGCCCGATCACGCGCTCGTCCCGGCCTATGCCGGCGTTCGGCCAAAGATCGTGGGCCCAGGCGAGGCGGCTGCCGACTTCGTGATTCAGGATGCGACCGTGCACGGCCTGCCGGGGCTCGTGAATCTCTTCGGCATCGAGTCGCCCGGGCTCACGAGTGCGCTTGCGATCGGGCGCGAGGTGGTGAGCCGACTCGCCGACTGACCGGCTCAGGGAATGCGGCCACCCGCCAGATCGACCAGCTCCACACGCCGGTTCTTCGCGCGCCCATCCTCGGTCGTGTTGCTCGCCACGGGCGCGGCAAAGCCCACGCCCACCGGATGCAGCCGCTTGCGGTCGACCCCGAGCTGCGCAAGCCGGGCGACGACCGCTTCGGCACGACGCTGCGAGAGGCCGCGGTTGTACTCGAAGCTGCCCTGCGTGTCGGTGTGCCCGACCACGAGGATGTTGAGCGCTGCGCGCTCGCGCATGAGTTTCGCGATTTCGGCAAGCGTCGGTTCGGCGTCGGGCTGGATCGTCGCGGAATCATGCGCGAAGGTGATGCCGTAGAGCGAGACACGCCCGTCCCGCCCGATCGCCTGGGCCATCTCGCTGCTCGTGACGAGCGTCATGCGCTGTTCGCGCGCCTTGGCATCGATGACGTCGATCCGCGCGAGCGTCGTCCCTTGAGGAATCTTCTCCGAGCCGCGCGTCACTTCCCATGGTCCTTGCGTATTGATCGCGAAATAGCCACTCACGACGCGTTCGCCGCCGTCGGGGCCGCGCCCGCGCGCTGCGACGTAGGCGGCGCGCGCCTCGTCGGTGTGCTGGAGCGGCCACTGCGCGCGCTCCTCGGGGGTGCCGTAGTTGCCCTTCATGCCGAGCACCTCGCGGGCGATCTGGTTGTTGTAGCCCACGGTCTCGATCGCCTCGCCCGTGCCCGAAAACAGGATCTGGAACCCCGCGGCACGCAGCTCCTGCTCGTAGTTGCGCATGGCTTCGAGCGGCAGCATGTTGGGCGGCATGCGGTAGTAGGTCGTGAGCCGTCGTCCCTCCACGGTCTCGCTCCGGAACGGTCGCACGGCCATCCGCGCCCCGTCCCAGACGACCTTTTCGAGCGCGATCTTCAGCGCGTCGAAGTCCGCCTTCGACTGGAACACGATCTGCGAGCCGGTGACCCGTTTGAGCCCCGGCGGATCGGCGCTCCCGGAGACATCCTGCGCAGCGGCGTGGAGGGCCAAGCCAAGGCTCGAGACCATTGCGACAAGCATCGCAAGGCACCTTCCGCCAGCGCGCACGATTCCCTGCCGCCCACCTGACCCACCTGAACCTGCTTGCATTGCACATTTCCTTTGGAAGAGAGTCATGACCGATGACGCGGCGGATGCCCCGATCAAGAGTCGATGCATCCATAAACGAAAGCGTGCCACCAAACACGACACCCGCACGTCGGAGCACCCTACACTTTTGTCATGTCCGATGGTCGCTCGCCCGTGACTCAACCCGCTCCCCTGCGTGCCTCCGGCCGTGCGCGAAACGCCGCAGCCCGCCAGGAGCGTCAGCCCTCGCCCGATGCGCTCGCCCGGGTGGATGAGATCCTCGCCCTCGCAGGCCATCCGGTGGGCCCCATCGGTGCAGCGGGCCGCGGGGAGGCGCTCCGGCGTAACCGGCTCATCGAATACCTGCATGCGATCCAAGACGCCGAAGGCGCAGTGCGCCGCGGCCATCTCGCAGCGCTGGCCCGGCGTGTCGGCCTTTCGGTTGCGGAAGCCTTCGAAGCGGCAAGCTTCTATGACGCTTTCCACCTGCTCGACGATGAGGCCCAGGCGCCCCGGGTGACGGTGCGGGTCTGCACCACGCTCTCCTGCGCGCTTGCGGGCGGCGAAGCGCTCTTCGAGGCGGTACGCGACGCAGCCCCGCCGGATGTGCGCGTGCTCGCTGCACCCTGCCTCGGTCGCTGTGACGCCGCGCCCGCCGCGCTCGTCGGCCCGAGTGTGGTCGCCCCGGCGACGGTGGCACGCCTGGTCGATGCGGCCGAGCACCCGAACCCACCCGCACCCCTGCCCGCGCCGACGCTGAGCGAGGCCCGCGGGAGCGGTCGCTACGTCGTCTGGGAGGCCTGCCGCGCCGGGCGGCTCACGCGTGAGGCCGCGATCGAGACGCTTTCGGAGGCCGGTCTGCGTGGGCTCGGGGGCGCGGGCTTCCCGGCCGCGCGCAAGTGGTCGATCGTCCGGAGCGAACCCGCACCACGCTACCTCGTCGTCAATTTCGACGAGAGCGAGCCGGGCACCTTCAAGGACCGTCACCTCGTCACGACCGATCCGCACCGCTTTCTCGAAGGCCTCCTGATCGCGGCCTGGGCCGTCGAGGCGGCGGGCGTCTATGTTTACGTCCGAGACGAATACGCGGCCGAACGCGCGCTGCTTGCGCAGCTCGTGGGCGAGCTCGCGGGTCCCTCCGGCTGGCCCGATCTGCCCCCGATCGAACTGCGCCGGGGCGCGGGTGCCTACGTCTGCGGGGAGGAGTCCGCGCTCGTCGAATCCCTCGAAGGCAAGCGCGGCTGGCCGCGGCTTCGGCCGCCCTACCTCGCCGAGCGCGGACTCTTCGGCCGCCCCACACTCGAGCACAACGTCGAAACCCTTGGGTGGGTGCCCGAGATCCTTGCGCGCGGTGCCGCGTGGTGGCGCGCGCACGGCCGGCGCGGCCGCACGGGCCTGCGCGCCTTTTCGATTTCCGGTCGGGTGCGAAAGCCCGGGGTGGCGATCGCCCCGGCAGGCATCTCGGTGCGCGAGCTGATCGATGAATTCGCCGGCGGCATGGCCGACGGCCACACGCTCTACGCCTGGCTGCCCGGCGGAGCCTCGGGCGGCATCCTGCCCGCCGCACTCGCCGATCTGCCGCTCGACTTCGGCACGCTCGAGCCGCACGGCGCCTTCATCGGTTCGGCAGCGGTGATCGTGCTATCCGAAGCCGACCGCGCGGCGGACGCCGTACGCAACCTCACGCAGTTCTTCGCACACGAAAGCTGCGGTCAATGCACCCCCTGCCGTGCCGGCACGCAGGAGCTCGCCCGGCTCGCAGCCGGGCCCGCGTGGGCTGCGGGCGAGATCGCGCCGCTTGCGCAGGCGATGCGCGATGCCTCGATCTGCGGCTTGGGGCAAGCCGCGCCGAACCCGGTCGAAAGCGTGCTCCGCCATTTCCCGCACGAGGTCCGCGATGCCTGAGCAGACCGCCGAATCGATTCGCTTCACGCTCGATGGCGAGACGGTCGAAGCTGCGCCCGGCGAGACGCTCTGGGCCGTTGCCCACCGCCTCGGCAGGACGCTGCCGCATCTGTGCCACCGGCCGCCCGAGGAAGGGCGGCTTCCGGGGTTGCCCCCGGCCGGCAACTGCCGCGCCTGCATGGTCGAG
>CAZSTF010000117.1:0-6425 GCA_964609555.1 uncultured Alcaligenaceae bacterium
TCGCTGCAACCGTACATGCAGCGCCCGCCGGTCAATCGGCCGGAGCCCGTCTGGCCACCGATGACGGGGGGGGTCCGCGGCTCGGCCACGCTCTACATGGGCCCCAACTACACCGGGCGCTATCTGCAGATCGACGGCAGCGTGCCGAACCTCGATGCCTACAACCTGCGGGGGCGCGTGCAATCGGTTCGCATCAACGGCGGGCGCTGGTCGCTCTGCGCCTTCCCGAATTACACCGAGTGCACCGAGGTCAACCAGTCGGTGCCGAATCTCTCGCTCCTCGGGCTCAGCAATCGCCTGGCCTCGGTGGCGCTCAACGACACCTCGGTCGCGCCGGGCTTCCCACCGCCGACCGATCCGGGTTGGGGTGGGCCGGGTGAAAGCGGTCCGGGCTGGGGCGGGTCGGGCGGCAGCGCGGGCGGCTCCGGCGGTTACGCAACCGCGGTGCTCTATTCCGATGCCGGATTCCGCGGCCGCGCTCTGCATGTGGCACAGGGCTTCGCGAACCTGCGCGATCAGGGCTTCAACGACATCGCTTCGTCGATGCGGATCACGGGGGGCCGCTGGCAGGTCTGCACCGACGCCTACTTCCGCGGTCGCTGCGTCGTCGTGACGGGCTCGGTCAGCGACTTCCAGCGGCTGGGTGTCAACGACCAGATCTCGTCGATCCGCCGCTATTGATCCCGAACGCTCGCGATCCTCGCTGAGGCTTCAGCCGCGGGCATAGGCTGCGACCTGCGCCATCACCCGGCGCAGGCTGGCCTTGAAGGCAGCATAGTTCGCGCTCCTCTCGCGGGTCGCCTCGTGCATGTAGAGGCGACGATTGATCTCGATCTGCATCGATTCCCGCCGCTCGGCGGGAATCCCCATCTGCTTGACGATCTCGACCCCCTTGTAGGGGTCATTGATCGCAACCGACAGACCCTCCTGGCGAAAGGCCTCGGCCACGAGGGCGGTGAATTCCGGCGTGCAGGTCGTGCCGTCGCGATCCCCGAGCACGATGTCGGCAAAGCGCGTCCCGCGCGGCACCCAGGACAGCGGCCCAGCCTCCTCCGGCATCGAATGGCAATTGATGTGCACGAGCCGTCCATGCCGCGCGACGAGATGCTCGGCCGAGCGGCGCAGGGCATCCCAGTACGGGCGGTAGCAGGTGTCGATCCGGTCACGCACTTCGTCGACCGTGAGCTTCCTTGCATAGATCGGTGTGCGGTCATCGAGCAGGCGCCAGATGAGACCGATGCCCGAGCGGGTCTTCGGCGACACATCGACGGGGTCAGGCCAAGTGCCCTCGATCATCGTCGTGTCGATGTCGGCCAGCCGACGATTGACGTCGATGTAGCTTCGCGGGAAGACGGCGCAGATGAGCGTCGCCCCGAGTGAGGGCGCAAAGTCGTAGAGATCATCGACGTGGGTGTCCTCCGCCTTGCGCAGAAGCGCCGGGTCGCAGGCATGGTCGAAGTCCTCCGGGTACCAGGTGCCGCTGTGCGGCGAGTCGAACAGGAGCGGAACGACGGCAGCGCCTGGAGGGGGTCGACGGACTTCGACGACGTTGCGCGACAAGGGCTCGAGCGACTCGCCCTCGCTGTCCGTAAGCGGCGCCGAGCGCTGATCTTCGGGTGGGGCTTCGGGCGGGACGTAGGATGGGGTTTCGGGATGCATCGCCCTAGGATAGGCGAAAATTGAAAGTTCGCCGGAAGATCCGTGCCGCAGACTCCCGTCCCATCCATCATGCGCCTGTCTCAATTCCTCCTTTCGACCACCAAGGAAGCCCCTGCCGAGGCCGAGATCGTCTCCCATCAGCTCATGCTCCGGGCCGGCATGATCCGAAAGCTCGGTGCCGGGATCTACACCTGGATGCCGCTCGGCGTGCGCGTGCTGCGCAAGGTGGAGGCCATCATCCGCGAGGAGATGAACGCGGCCGGCGCGATCGAGCTCCTGATGCCGGTGATCCAGCCCGCGGAGCTCTGGGTGGAGTCGGGTCGTTGGGACAAGATGGGCCCGGAGATGCTGCGACTCAAGGATCGCCACGAGCGCGATTTCATCGTGCAGCCCACTTCGGAAGAGGTCATCACCGACATCGCGCGGCAGGAGTTGAAGAGCTGGCGGCAACTGCCGAAGAACCTCTATCACATCCAGACGAAGTTCCGCGACGAGCGGCGGCCGCGCTTCGGCGTCATGCGCTCGCGCGAGTTCATCATGAAGGACGCCTACTCCTTCGACGTGGACCAGGACGGGCTGATGCGGAGCTATCAGGCGATGTACGACGCCTACACCCGCATCTTCGCGCGACTCGGACTCGAGTTCCGCGCGGTCGAGGCCGACACCGGCAACATCGGCGGCTTCGCTTCACATGAATTCCAGGTGCTCGCCGACAGCGGCGAGGACGTGATCGCCTACTGCCCCGCGTCCGACTATGCGGCGAACCTCGAACTCGCCGAAGCGCTCCCGCCGGCCACGCCGCGGCCCGCCCCTTCTCAGGCCCTCGCACTCGTTCACACACCGGGGCAGACGACCTGCGAGGACGTCGGCCGCTTCCTCGGCCAGCCGCTCGAGAAGCAGCTCAAGGCCATGATGTACATGAGCCGCGCCGGGTTCGTGCTCGTGATGCTCCGTGCCGACCACATGGTGAACGAGGTGAAGCTCGGCAAGCTGCCGCTTCTGGCCGATGCCCGCCCGGCCACGCCCGAGGAGATCGAGGCCCACCTGGGCGTCATCCCGGGATACTGCGGCCCGGTGCCACGCCACGGCAAGGCGCACCCGGGCAAGGTCACGGTCGTCGCCGACCGAACGGCCGCCGCCATGGCGGACTTCATCTGCGGCGCGAACGAAGCCGGCTACCACCTCACGGGCGTCAACTGGGGCCGCGACTGCCCGGAGCCCGACCACGTCGCCGACGTGCGAAACGTCGTCGAGGGCGACCCCTCGCCCGATGGCAAAGGCACGCTCCAGTTGCGTCGCGGGATCGAGGTCGGGCACGTGTTCGCACTCGGCCGCAAGTATTCGGAAGCCTTGCGTGCCACCTTCCTTGACCGCGAGCAGAAGGAACAGGTCATGGAGATGGGCTGCTACGGCATCGGCGTCACGCGCGTGGTGGCGGCCGCCATCGAGCAGAACCATGACGCCAAGGGCATCATCTGGCCCGACGCGATGGCCCCTTGGGTGGTGGCGATCGCGGCGGTGGGTTATGACCGAAGCGCCGAAGTGCGCGCGGCTGCCGACCAGCTGCACAGTGAGCTCGCAGCCGCGGGCATCGACGTCCTGCTCGACGACCGCGGCGAGCGGCCCGGTGTGATGTTTGCGGATCTCGAACTCATCGGCATTCCGTGGCGGGTCACGATCGGCGATCGCGGACTCAAGGAGGGTGTCGTGGAACTTCAGGGCCGTCGTGAGGCCGAAGCAACCAAGGTTCCCGTCAGCGGGATCGTGACTGCCCTCCAAGCCCGACTTGCCCGTTGAAGTTCTGGTCTCTCTTCGCCGTTGGTCTGGTTCTCGCTTCGTTCGCACTCGTTGCGGACCGGGTGCATGCCGGTGCACAGATCGAGGAAAAACTCGTCCCGAGCGTGCAGACGGCGCTTGCCTCGGCCATCGCCGACCGCGGCGCACCCCGTCTGATCGGCGACCCCAAAGTGACGCAGGCGTGGCTTGCCGACATGTCCGCGCGACTTGCTCGCCGCATGCCGGACGCGGAGCAGCGGACCGAGTTCCTGATCACGGTGCAGTACGAGGCGAGCCGCGCCGGCCTTGACCCGCAGCTCGTGCTGGCGGTCATCCAGCACGAAAGCGCCTTTCGCAAGTACGCAGTGAGCACGGCTTCGGCCCGCGGTTACATGCAGGTCATGCCCTTCTGGGTGCGGCTCATCGGCTCGCCCGAACATAACCTGTTCCATCTGCGCACCAACCTGCGCTACGGCTGCGTGATCCTGCGTCACTATCTCGACATGGAGAACGGCAACGTCGTGCGGGCGCTCGCCCGCTACAACGGCTCGCTCGGCCGGTTCGAGTATCCCAACACCGTGCTCGGTTATCTCGAGCGCAACTGGTCGTGGACGCCGCCGACGAACTGATCGTGTCGGCAAGGCCGGGCCAAGACTTCGGTCGCTACATCGGTCGCTTCGCGCCCTCCCCCACCGGTCCGCTGCACCTCGGATCGCTCGTCGCCGCCCTCGGCAGCTGGGCGGATGCGCGCGCGCAGGGTGGCGCCTGGCTCGTGCGCATCGAGGATGTGGACACGACGCGCGCCTCGCGCGAAGCCGAGCGCGTGATCCTGGAACAACTCTCGGCGTGTGCGCTCGTGAGCGACGGCCCGATCCTCAGGCAAAGCGAGCGCAGCCCACGCTACGGCGCAGCCATCGCCGAGCTTGCGAGCCGAAGCGCTCTCTTCGGTTGCCGCTGCAGCCGGCGTCTGCTCGAGGACGCCCCGATCAACGCCTGGGGCGAGCCGATCTATCCGGGCACCTGCGCCGCACTCGCGCTGCCGCTCGATCGGCACGCGGTGAGATTTGCCGTGCCCGGCCGGGGACTCACTCGATTCATCGACCGGCGACACGGCCCGCTCGAACAGGACGTGCGCAAGGAGATCGGCCCGTTCGTGCTGCGTCGCGCCGATGGGTGCACCACCTACCAGCTTGCGGTGGTGGTGGATGACGCGGACCAAGGCGTGACCGATGTCGTGCGTGGGGATGACCTGCTCATGAACACGCCGCGGCAGATCGTGCTCGCAGAAGCGCTCGGTTTCCCGATTCCGCGCTATCTGCACTTGCCCCTCGTGCGTGCGCCCGATGGGCAGAAGCTCTCGAAGCAGACACTCGCCCGGGCCATCGCGCCGGATGAAGCGCTGCCTGCCCTTCGCGCCGCGTGGCAGCACCTCGGGCAGGTCGATCCGGGTCGGGTCGATGACGTTCCAGCGTTTCTGCGCTTCGCTGCAAGAAATTGGTCGGTAAACAGACTTCTCTGATCGCGTCATTGCCGATAAACTGCGTCGCAGACCGTTTGACTCTTGTCGTTAACAGCGGTTTCGGCTGCCTCTCGTTTGAAGACAGCCCTTCAAAGAAGCGCAAATAACCAAGGGAGCATTTCGATCGTGAAACAGGAAGCGCAAGAATCGTTACGCCCACGGCGAATGTCGTGGTTGCGAGCCGCCTGCGTGTGGACTGCTGCGCTCGCGGCGAGCCATTCCGTTCTGGGGGTGGCGTCTGTGACCCCGTCACAACCACGGGTAATCGACCAGAACTCTTCCGCTTCCCTACGCGCTACCGCACTCGTCGATGCCGCGACTTTGGCATCGGTAAGGTCGCAGATCACCGCTCACCGTGAGGCATTGGCTTACGGCATAGTCAATCGAGAAAACACGAGCCCGCGTCATGAGGCAATTAACGCCCATCAAGGCTACCGCGTTCACTGGACCAATGATGGTTGGGTGGAACTCAACGTCACTCGCGGTGCAGTTGGCCAGATCAAGTTGCGTACCGAGGGGCTGGGACGTTCGGGATGGATGATGCCACTGCCTTCCCATCCGGCATGGCATCTGTCCAGCCGAGAAGGAAGGCAACAACGAGTCGATCGAGTCTTGGCTCCTGGTGTATCCGAATGGTGGCTTCATGGCCCAGAAGGCGCTTCACATTGGGTGCAACTGGCCGATCGTCCAGCAGGTGTCGGAAGACTCGAAGTCACCTTGGCCCTGGACGCGCGGGGCTACCGCGTGCGGATCGACGGGGAAGGCGAACGGGCGAGGCTCTTGCTCACCAATGACTCAGGAACAATCCGCTACGAGGGATTGAAGGCTTGGGATGCGCGCGGAGTCACTCTGCCGGTCAGCTTGGCCTACGACGCCACGATTGGCCGACTGACCTACAAGGTGGATGACCTGCAGGCCCGCTACCCAATCACAGTTGATCCAACATGGACGCAACAGGCGTACATCAAGGCAAGTAATTCCGCGCCGCAAGACCAATTCGGAAGTGCTGTAGCCATTTCTGCAGACGGTAACACGCTGGCGGTGAGCGCATTTGGCGAAGACAGCAATGCCACGGGTGTCAACGGCGACCAAACAAGTAATGGCGCAGTAGATAGCGGCGCGGTCTACGTTTTCGTGCGTAGCGGCGGCATTTGGAGTCAGCAGGCGTACATCAAGGCGAGCAATACAGAAGCGGACGATGTCTTCGGCTCGTCTGTCGCGCTCTCCGCGGATGGCAACACCCTCGCAGTGGGTGCAGTTGGCGAAGACAGCAACGCGACAGGCATTGACGGCAATCAAGCCGACAACAGTCAAGCGTCGAGCGGCGCGGTTTACGTGTTTACTCGGAGTGGCGTCACGTGGAGTCAGCAGGCTTACATCAAGGCTAGCAACCCGGAAGGTAACGATCGATTCGGAGCGTCAGTCGCCCTGGCCTCGGACGGCAACACGCTTGCTGTCGGCGCGCATAGGG
>CAZSTF010000118.1:0-6208 GCA_964609555.1 uncultured Alcaligenaceae bacterium
GACAGGAGCGCGCCGTCATGTTCGGGAAGAAGAAGCAGCACATGCCGCAGAAGCAGATCGACAGCCTGATCGGCTCGTCGACCACGATCAACGGAGACATCGACTTCGACGGCGGCTTGCGGGTCGATGGCAAGGTGCGCGGCCATATCCACGGCGGCGCCAACGCCACCAGCACCCTGGTCATTGGCGAGTCTGGCAAGGTCGAGGGCGAGATCCGCGCCTCGCACGTCGTGGTTCACGGGCAGGTCGATGGCCCGGTCGTCGCAACCGAGTACCTTGAACTGCTCGCGACGGCGCGCGTGCAAGGCGACGTGACCTACAAGACGCTCGAAATGCACGTCGGCGCGGTGGTCGATGGCCGTCTCCTCCACATGGAGCAGGAGCGCGCCGAGGTGGTGGACATCAAGCGGATCGGCAACACCTGACGCGGTGCGGGAACACATACCCCGCCTCGCGTCGGGGTTGTTTCGTGGGCACGCGCCCCCAATAATGCGTAGTGAACGTACGCCAACTGCGTCGATGTCTGGAGCCTCCCGATGAACGCCATGACCGAACTTCCCGCCCCGCTCAACTTCACCGACGCGGCCGCCAACAAGGTGCGCGAGTTGATCCTTGAGGAGAACAACCCGAACC
This sequence comes from uncultured Alcaligenaceae bacterium, assembly GCA_964609555.1. GTDB lineage: Bacteria > Pseudomonadota > Gammaproteobacteria > Burkholderiales > Casimicrobiaceae > Casimicrobium. The sequence continues at coordinate 634 of CAZSTF010000118.1, forward strand.
TCAAGCTGCGCGTCTTCGTGACGGGCGGCGGCTGCTCGGGCTTCCAGTATGGCTTCACCTTTGACGAGGAAGTCAACGAGGACGACACGTCGATGGTCAAGAACGATGTGACGCTGCTCATCGACGCGATGAGCTATCAGTACCTCGTCGGAGCCGAGATCGACTACACGGACGGCCTCGAGGGCGCGCAGTTCGTCATCAAAAACCCAAACGCGACCTCGACCTGCGGCTGCGGCAATTCCTTCAGCGTCTAAGCCGCGTCCCGATCGGTTCGTCGACGGCACCCACGGGTGCCGTCTGCGTTTGTGCAACCTGGTTGTTGCGCCCACGATTGCGCCCGCGCCCGTCACACGACTGTCTTCGGGTGACGTGCTAAACTCTAGGGCTTTGTTTTTCAAGCGTTTTTCTGCCGCCACGCCGTTTCGCAGCCTGTTGGTCCGGTCGCTTTTGACGCGAGGGCCGTGACATGCAGGGGCCATGGCGCCCGGGCACAGACCGCATCACTGGAGTCTTTCTCTCATGGCTATCGAGCGCACCTTTTCCATCATCAAACCCGACGCCGTCGCCAAGAACGTGACTGGCCAGATCAATGCCCGCTTCGAGGCGGCCGGCCTCAAGATCGTGGCCCAGCGCATGGCCCACCTCTCCCGCGCCGAAGCCGAAGGTTTCTACGCCGTGCACAAGGAGCGTCCCTTCTTCAAGGACCTGGTCGACTTCATGGTGTCCGGGCCTGTCGTGCTCCAGGTGCTCGAGGGTGAAGGTGCGATCGCCAAGAACCGCGAACTGATGGGAGCCACCGATCCGAAGAAGGCTGCGCCCGGCACGATCCGCGCCGACTTCGCGCAGTCCATCGATGCCAATGCAGTGCATGGCTCCGACGCGCCGGAAACCGCAGCGCAGGAGATCGCGTACTTCTTCCCCCAGTCGCAGATCTTCAGCCGCTGACGCATCCGCTCGGCAGCCCGTCCGCGAGTGAGGTTGTCATGCAAAACCTGCTTGAACTCAATCAGCGCGGCCTGACCAATTTTTTCGCCGCCCTCGGCGAGAAGCCCTCCACCTGCCGCATGCGCGCGCGGCAAACGCTCAAGTGGCTGCATCAGGCGCAGGTTTCCGACTGGAATGCCATGACGGACATCGCGCGCAGCACCCGCGAGACGCTCGCCGCGTATGCGGTCATCCGTGATCTCGTCGCGGTTCGTGACTCCGTCGCATCCGACGGCACGCGCAAGTGGCTGTTCGACGTTGGCTCAAGCGCGGTCGAGACCGTGTTCATCCCCGAGGATGACCGCGGCACGCTCTGTATCTCCTCCCAGGCGGGCTGCGCGCTCGACTGCGCCTTCTGCTCGACGGGCAAGCAGGGCTTCAATCGCAACCTGACCACCGGCGAGATCATCGCGCAGCTGCGCTACGCCAATCGCGCACTCAAGGCGGATCAGGGCATCACTGGCCGCACGGCCGACGGCGTGCAGCCGGTGACCAACGTGGTCATGATGGGCATGGGCGAGCCGCTCGCGAACTTTGCCCAGGTCGTACCTGCGCTCGAGCTCATGCTCGACGATCACGCCTACGGCCTGTCGCGCCGCCGCGTGACGGTATCCACCTCGGGACTCGTGCCACAGATCGATGATCTCGCGCGCTACTGTCCAGTCGCGCTCGCGGTGAGCCTGCACGCGCCCACGGACGCATTGCGCGATGAACTGGTGCCGATCAACAAGCGCTACCCGCTGGCCGAGTTGCTCGCGGCCTGCAACCGCTACCTCGAATTCGCCCCGCGCGACTTCATCACCTTCGAGTACGTGATGCTCGACGGCGTGAACGATCAACCCGAGCATGCGCAGGCGCTCGCCGCTGTAGGACGGCAGGTGCCGTGCAAGTTCAACCTGATCCCGTTCAACCCGTTTCCGGGGTCGCCCTTCCGCACGAGCCCGCGCGCACGCGTGCTCGACTTCCAGCGGCGGCTCGCCGATGCGGGCTTCGTCACCACGATCCGAAAGACCCGTGGCAGCGACATCGATGCGGCCTGCGGTCAGCTTGCAGGGGAAATTCAGGATCGCACACGACGCACCCAAGGCCGTAGCATTCCTCTGCGCATCGCCACATCCGGCGCTGCCCCGGGAGGAAAGGTCACTGCATGAGCCTCGACACCATCCGCCGCACGCACGCCGCGGTTGCCTGCCTGCTGCTTGCGCTGCTGCTCGGGGGCTGCACCACGCTGCCACAGGTGGGTCGTGACACACCATCTGCGCCGCAGGAGACAACGCAAGCCACCAACGAAGACCCGCTTCGATTCCGGGCCCGGGTTCACGCCGAGTTGGGTGCCAACTACTTCCAGCGCGGGCAACTCGCCGTAGCGCTCGAAGAGTTGAATGAGGCCATCCGGCTCGATCCGCGTTACGGCCTCGCGCACAGCATCCTGGGGCTCGTCTATGCCGAAATGAATGATGTCGCCCGTGCGGATGCGGCCTTCCAGCGCGCCGTCGCAGCCGCGCCCAACGAGGGCGACATCCGCAACAACTACGGCGCCTTCCTCTGCCGTCAGAACCGCACCGAAGCCGGTCTGCGCGAACTCGAAGCCGCGCTCGCCCTGCCGCTCTACCAGACGCCACAGCTCGCGCTCGAGAACGCCGGCAACTGCGCCCTGACGGCAGGGCAGCTGCGTGTGGCGGAGGGCTACTACAACCGTCTGATCCAGTTGCAGCCGTTCAACTCGCGCGGCTACCAAGGCCTGGCGGCCATCGCCATGAAGACATCGCGCTGGGACGATGTCCGCCGCCATGTGGAGCGCGGCATGCGCGCCGAGCCGATCACGCCGGATCTGCTGTTCCTCGGCGTCTGCGCCGAGCGTGCCCGGGGTGCGCGCGAACAGGAAGCCGAATACATGCGTCAGTTGCGCACGCGCTTCCCGGATTCGCCCCTCATCGACACGATCAACCGCGGAGGCTGCGTGTGACCACAGAGGACGAGCGCGCCACGCCCGCCGCTGTCGAGCCGACGCCAGGACAGCGCCTGCGCGCTGCGCGTGAATCGCTCGGTTTCGGCACCGCCGAGGTTGCCGCCAAGCTGAAGCTCTCCGTGCGTCAGGTCGAAGCGATCGAGGCCGATGACTGGTCCGCCCTGCCTGAGCGGCCGTTTGCGCGCGGGTTCTTTCGGAACTACGCGCGGCTCGTGTCCATCGACCCGGATTCCCTCGGTCTCGACGCACCGGCCGACAAGAGCCCGGCGGTCGCTGCGTCGGCAACGCTCGACGCCGGCACGCAGCTCGAGAGCCATGCCGCAACCAGCGAACCCCTGCAGACCTCGGGCCGCCGGCGCTCGCCCTGGCTGATCCCGATCACGCTGGCCGTGATCCTGATCGCGGGCGCCATCTACCTGCATCAGTCGGGCACGACCTCCTCGGTGCGACCGCAGACCGTCTGGCCCACACCCACGCCACCGGCCGCATCCTCGACGAGCGCGGCACCGACGGCTCTACCGTCAGCGACGACGGCCCCGACGGCGACAGCCGGTTCAACCGACGCCGCCGCGTCGCCCGCATCGGCGGCGGGTGCCATCAGCACGCCGCCCGCGGCGGGCGCGGCTGACGCTGCCGCTCCCGCATCGACGCCAGCACCCGCGGTGGGCACTGCACCCACGCCTGCACCCAACCCGGCCACACCGAGCGAAGGGCAGAACGTGCTGGGCACCGCCAAACCGCGCGAAGGCGAATCCGTCGTTCGCATCACCTTCGGCGGCCGCTCCTGGACCGAGGTGCGCAGCAAGGGGGAAGTCGTCTTCTCGGAGACCGCTCAACCCGGCACGCGCGAATTCACCGCCGCGCGTCCGCTCAGCTTCATCATCGGCAACGCGAGCGCGGTCAAGCTCGAAATCGACGGCAAGCCGCACGACTTCGCCCCCTCGACGCGCAGCGACGTCGCCCGTTTCCAGATTCCCTGATGTCGATCGCTTATCTCTCCGAACGCCTGCCCCGCCGCCGTTCGCGGCCGATGCGCATCGGCCCCGTGCGCGTGGGGGGTGATGCGCCCGTGATGGTGCAGTCGATGACCAACACCGACACGGCCGACGTCGCCGCAACGGTCGAGCAGGTCTTTGCCCTCGCCCAGGCCGGCAGCGAGGTGGTTCGCATCACGGTGAACTCACCGGAGGCGGCCGCCGCCGTGCCCGCGATCCGCGAGGGGCTCGACCGGCGGCACTGCAACGTGCCGCTCGTGGGCGACTTCCATTTCAACGGCCACAAACTCCTGCGCGACTACCCCGAGTGCGCACAGGCGCTGGCCAAGTACCGCATCAACCCCGGCAACGTCGGTCGCGGCGAAAAGCACGACGTGCAGTTCACCCAGATGATCGAAATCGCGATCCGCGAGGGCAAGCCGGTGCGGATCGGCGTCAACTGGGGCAGCCTCGACCAGGAGGTTCTGGGTCGCCTCATGGACGAGAACGCGCGGCTCGCCAACCCGCTGCCCGCGCAGATCGTCATGCGCCGCGCGCTCGTGACCTCGGCGCTCGAATCCGCAGCCCTCGCCGAGCGCGTCGGCCTGCCGGGCGACCGAATCTGCCTCTCCTGCAAGGTCTCCGACGTGCAGGACCTCGTCGCCGTCTACACCGACCTCGCTGCGCGTTGCGACTACCCGCTGCACCTTGGGCTCACCGAGGCGGGCATGGGCTCGAAGGGCATCGTCGCCTCCACCGCAGCGCTTGCGATCCTGCTTCAGCAGGGCATCGGCGACACGATCCGCGTCTCGCTCACGCCCGAGCCGGGCGGCGACCGCACGCAGGAAGTCGTCGTCGCGCAGGAGATCCTGCAGACGATGGGCATCCGCCAGTTCACGCCACTCGTCACCGCCTGCCCCGGTTGCGGCCGCACCACGAGCACGTTCTTCCAGGAGCTCGCGGCCAAGACGCAAAGCTACCTGCGCGCCATGATGCCCGAGTGGCGCGAGCGCTACCCGGGCGTGGAAGCGATGTCGGTGGCCGTCATGGGCTGCGTGGTCAATGGCCCGGGCGAATCCAAGCTCGCCAACATCGGCATCAGTCTGCCCGGCACGGGCGAGTTGCCGGTCGCGCCGGTCTACGAAGACGGCAAGAAAACCGTCACCCTGAAGGGCGATCACATCGCCGAGGAATTCCAGGCCCTGATCGACGCCTACGTCGAGCGCACCTACGGCGGGCGCGACGTGCCCCGCACCGTGGCTGAGACGCGCGAAGCGGCGGTGATCCCGATCGTGGCACGCTGACGGGTACCGAGGCGCGCCGAAGCGCGAGCCGCCTACCGAGCACCTCTGACGACAAGGCGGATCCTGTCCCGCTCCCGCCCCTCGGCATCAAGCAGGACGAGCGCATGCTCGCCCGGCTCGGGACGCCAGAGCACGCGCTCGGCGCAGCCAAGCAGGGCGCTTCGTGCAGGCAGGGTGTCGAGGCGAAAGCAGTTGGCAAGCGCCGGGGCACCCGCGACGAGCGCGACGCGCTGGTGTGCTTCGGGGAGGTCCGGATCGAGCGCGATGATCGTGCCGTCGACCGGTGAGACGATGCGGGCACCGACCTCGGGTGCCTCGCGGGCGGCCACGATGCCGTGCGCAGG
>CAZSTF010000119.1:0-6196 GCA_964609555.1 uncultured Alcaligenaceae bacterium
CTCATCATGAGATCGGCGCCGTAGGTGCGCGCGAGCACCACGCCCTGATCGCCCTGGGCTGCCATGAGGGCCTGGACGATGAAGTCGAAATTGAGCTGGGACCGTCCCTGAAGGTCGGGGCGCTTCAGTTCGCCGAGGAAGTGTCGCCAGCTCGAACGTTGTTCTGCGATGCCACCCATCCGGCATTCGATCAGCGTGTGCCGGGCCAGATCGTCGAGCGTGCGGAGCTTCGGCGCCTGCCCGGCGAATCGCGGTCCCGCCAGCGCGAACAGGCAGTCGCCGAAGAGCAGTTCGGCCCGCTCGGGTGCCGCCTCGGTGCGCAGATAGCGAATGGCCAGATCGACGTCCTCCACCTCGAGATCGACCAATCGATCGCTGGCCCCCACGTCGATATCCACATCCGGGCGCTGCGCCCGGAACCGGGGCAAACGCGGCACGAGCCAGAGCGATGCGAACGAGGCAAAGGTGGACAGCGCGATGCGTGGATTCAGCACGTCGCGACGGAGGCGTGCGACCCCGCCGTCGAGCTCCGCAAGCGCGCGCTGCACGACCGGCAGCAGCGCGCGTCCTTGGGGCGTGAGGACGATCTCGCGCGCCCGTCTCACGAACAGTGCAAAGCCCAGTTCGTCTTCCAGTCCCTGCACCTGGCGCGAGACGGCCGACTGCGTGAGGTGCAACTCCTCCGCGGCACGCGTCAGGCTCTGATGGCGGGCCGCGGCCTCGAAGCCTCGCAGCCCGGCGAGGGTCAGCGGACGTTCCCGGCCGGGCATGCTGGAGCGCATCATCTCATGAGCCTGCATTTCGTGCAGTCTTCCCTGAAAGCTTTTCGCTGTTCACGAATGGATTCTTGCACTGAAATCACTCCCGGTCATGCGACTGACGCACTGACCAGAGATTGAAAGGATCGCAGTCATGGACACCCTCCTCCACCTCCAGCTCGACAGCACGCACCTCCCCCTGCGGCACTTGCCTCGCGGCGCAACGCTCTCGTTCGACGCCCGGCGGATCGTCGCCATCGAGGCGCTGGAAGGCACGCTCTGGGCCACGGTCGACGGCGACCCGGAGGACCATGTGCTCCGTTGTGGCGAGACCCTGCCGCTCCGGTCGACCTGCGGCCGCATCGTGCTCGAAGCCCTCGATCGCGACGCGGCGTTCCGCGTCGCTTCCCGCGGCGTGAAGGCCTGTGCAGCAGCGACCGCGCGACGCGGCAACCTGCGCGGAGTGCTGGCTCAAGTGCTCGACAGCGCGGCCTGCCGATTGCACCGGCTGGCGGACCGCCTTGCGCCGATTGCGGCGTGATCCCGCACCCGTGACCGATTCGCGGACGGGTCGCCGAAGCGACTCAGACCTGCTGTGCGACCCAGCTGGCAATCGCGGCGCGGATCGATTCGACCTCGCCGAGCGCCGGGGCGATCGAGAACACGACCCCGGGATACTTGAGCTGCGCGGCATCCACCCGATCGTCGAGATCCCGCCGAAGATGCGCGCCCCGGGCGAGAAACAGCGGAATGACCCGAATCGCCGTCGCGTTGCGGGCAACGAGGTTGGCCACGCCCTGGTCGAAGTCCGGTTCCATGAACTCGAGGAAGGCAAGCTCGCAGATGCGCGTGGTGTGCATGCCGCGGAATTCGGCAACGATCTGGTCGAAGGGCACCCGCCAGAGCGGGTCGCGCGAGCCGTGGCAGAAGAAGAGAACGGCATTCATGGAGGTCTCCCCTCAACAGGCTGCAGAGCGCAGCGACGCGGGCGATTCCGCGCGCCGGATCATAGCGATGCAGATCGCGAAAGTTGGGGGCCCGGCAGTTCAGGCGACGGAACCACGGCCACGGCGACAGGCCGCGGGTGCGCGGGCTCTCTTCCGTGCGCAAGCAGGTCGCGCAGCGCGGCCAGGGCCAGCACCACGAAGGCCAGCGCGCAGAGTCGGTAGGTCCAGCGCGCCCATCGTCCATCCGCCCGGCGAAACAGGAGCGCCACGCCCCACGCACAGACAAAGGCCCAGACGATCGATGAGGCCATGAACCCCGCGAAGAACACCGCGTAGTCGGACCACGCCGGCTCGCGCACGCCCACCGCACCCAGTGCCGAGCCGAGCGCCGCCCAGTAGGCGATGTTCTGCGGGTTGGTCAGCGAGAGCACGACACCGGAGCGGAGCGCGGAGCCCGCCTCGCTCGCGGCCGCCGAGACGTGGAACTCCATCCGGGACGCGATCCAGGCATCCCGCGCGAGCCAGAGCAGGTAGAGCACGCCGGCGAGGCCGACCGGCAGACGCAGGACCTCGAGCTGCCAGAGCAGCCCGACACCGAGCAGCCCAAGCACCGCCCAGGTGGCATCCCCCACGAGCGAGCCGATCTGCACCGCGAGCGCCGGCCGATATCCGCCCCGCACGCCCCGACGAACCGTCTCGGCAAACACCGCACCGGGGGCCGCGTTGAAGATGAGGCCGAGCAGGAAGGCGGAGATGAAGAGCAGCATGACGCAAATCTATCCGTAACCGCCGATCCGTGCTGCACCGCACTAAAATCGGCGCTTCGCGATCCGCGCCCTCCCTCTCTGAGACATCCACCGGCAGCAGCCCAGCGAATCTCGCCGGTTCGCTGGCCCATGCTGCCGTTCACAGCCCTCCATTCCTACCCTCGCCACGGCCACCCGCTGCCGCTGCGTCCGAGTCTGCCCATGAACAACACCGCGATCCGCAACATCGCCATCATCGCCCACGTCGACCACGGCAAGACCACGCTAGTCGACTGCCGGCTCAAACAGTCGGGCACCTTCGCCGCCCACGAGCAAGTCGCCGAACGGGTGATGGATTCAAACGACCTCGAGCGCGAGCGCGGCATCACGATCCTCGCCAAGAACTGCGCCGTGACCTACGAAGGCACGCGCATCAACATCGTGGACACGCCCGGACACGCCGACTTCGGTGGCGAGGTCGAGCGCGTGCTCTCGATGGTCGATGGGGCGCTCCTGCTCGTCGACGCGGTCGAGGGCCCGATGCCGCAGACCCGCTTCGTGACCAAGAAGGCACTTGCGCTTGGCCATCGCATCATCGTGGTGGTCAACAAGGTCGACCGGCCCGGCGCACGGCCCGACTGGGTGGTGAACCAGACCTTCGAACTCTTCGACAAGCTGGGCGCGAGCGAAGCCCAGCTCGACTTTCCGGTCATCTACGCAAGCGGCCTGAACGGCTGGGCCACCCTCACCGCGGGCGAAGTCGGCAGCGACATGAAGCCGCTCTTCGACACGGTGCTGCGCGAAATTCCGGCCCCGACGCTCGATCGTGACGCCCCGCTCCAGCTCCAGATTTCCGCGCTCGATTACTCGAGCTATGTCGGCCGCATCGGCATCGGTCGCATCCATCGCGGCACGATCCGCCCGGGCCAGACCTACGCGCTCCGCTACGGCGAGGATGACCGCGGCACGGCGAAGGTCAACCAGGTGCTCACCTTCCGCGGCCTCGAACGGACCGAGGCCACCGAGGCACAGGCCGGCGACATCGTCGCGATCACCGGCATTGCCGACATCGGCATCGGCTACACCGTTTGCGACCGTGAACGCCCCGAGGGCCTGACGCCGATCGCGGTGGACGAGCCCACGCTCACCATGAGCTTCTGCGTCAACACCTCCCCGCAGGCGGGGCGCGAAGGCAAGTTCGTCACCTCGCGGCAGATCCGCGATCGCTTGCACAAGGAACTGCTCTCCAACGTGGCACTGCGCGTCGAGGACACCGAGGACGCCGATGTCTTCCGCGTCTCGGGCCGGGGTGAGCTGCACCTCACGATCCTGATCGAGAACATGCGCCGCGAGGGCTACGAACTCGCCGTCGGCAAGCCACAGGTGCTCTTCAAGACCATCGACGGCGTGCTCTGCGAGCCGATGGAGGCGCTCACGGTCGACGTCGAGGAGGGCCACCAGGGCGGCGTGATGCAGGCACTCGGCGAGCGCCGGGGCGAGCTCGTCAACATGGAGAACGACGGCCGCGGCCGGGCCCGACTCGACTACCGGGTGCCCGCGCGCGGGCTGATCGGCTTTCAGACCGAGTTCATGAACCTCACGCGCGGCACGGGGCTCATCAGCCACGTCTTCGACGGCTACGCGCCGCATCGGGGCGACGTGCCCGGACGCCGGAACGGCGTCCTCGTGAGCCAGGAGGATGGCAACGCCGTCGGCTACAGCCTCTTCTCGCTGCAGGAGCGCGGGCGGCTCTTCGTCTCGCCGGGCGACATCGTCTACGAGGGCATGATCATCGGCATCCACAGTCGGGACAACGACCTCACGGTCAACCCGATCAAGGAAAAGAAGCTCACCAACGTGCGCGCCGCCGGCAAGGACGAGAACATCCTGCTTACGCCGCCGATCAAGCTCACGCTCGAGTATGCGGTCGAATTCATCGAGGATGACGAACTGGTCGAAGTCACGCCCAAGTCGATCCGGCTGCGAAAGCGCTTCCTGAAGGAGCATGAGCGCAAGTCCGCCGCGCGGCGGGCGGAGGCGGCTGCCTTGGCCGGCTGATCGGCCCCACCGGGGTCGCGGAAGCCCCCGGTTTCTATAATTTCGTCTGTGTGTGACTGGCGTCAGCGCGGCACCTGAATCGTGGCGCGCGAGAGGGAATGGCCCCTCAGGAAGCACACCCGGATGGCTGGCCTTGGATGTCACCGAGGCGGCACGCCGGATCCGCCGTCCGCCTGGGCACCCTGCACGCCGCACCGGCACGTCGCCTGACGTGGGGTCGTCGTTCGCAGGCCCATCGCCCGCCCCGAGGAGCCCCCGCATGAATGCCCGTCCCGAGTTCTTCACCTCGAACCTCGCCCAGGTCGACCCCGACCTCTTCGCCGTCATCCAGCGTGAGAACCAGCGCCAGGAAGACCACATCGAACTGATCGCGAGTGAGAACTACACGAGCCGCGCCGTGATGGAGGCGCAGGGCTCGCAGCTCACGAACAAGTACGCCGAGGGCTACCCCGGCCGCCGCTACTACGGTGGCTGTGAATACGTCGATCAGGCCGAGACGCTTGCGATCGAGCGCGTGAAGCAGCTCTTCGGTGCGGGCTTCGCCAACGTGCAGCCGCACTCGGGCGCGCAGGCCAATGCCGCGGTCTACTTCGTGCTCATGCAGCCGGGCGACGGCTTCCTCGGCCTCTCGCTCGCGGAGGGCGGCCACCTCACGCACGGCATGGCGCTCAACATGAGCGGCAAGTGGTTCAAGCCGACGGCCTACGGTCTGACCGCGGACGAAAAGATCGACTACGACGCCATGCGGCAGAAGGCGCTCGAGACGCGGCCGAAGATGATCATCGGCGGCGGCTCGGCCTACTCGCTCGCGTGGGACTGGAAGCGCATGCGCGAGATCGCCGACGAAGTCGGCGCCTACCTCTGGGTGGACATGGCGCACTACGCGGGGCTCATCGCCGCCGGCCTCTACCCGAACCCGATGCCGCATGCCCACGTGGTGACCTCGACCACGCACAAGACGCTGCGCGGTCCGCGCGGCGGCATCATCCTCACCAACGACGAGGAACTCGCCAAGAAATTCAACAGCGCCGTGTTCCCCGGCCTGCAAGGCGGCCCGCTCATGCACGTGATCGCCGCCAAGGCGGTCGCCTTTGGCGAGGCGCTCAGGCCCGAGTTCAAGACCTATCAGGCCCAGGTGCTCGCGAACGCCAAGGCCCTCGCGGCCACGCTCACCGAGCGCGGCCTGCGCATCGTCTCGGGCGGCACCGAAAGCCACCTGATGCTCGTCGACCTGCGCGCGAAGAAGATCACCGGCAAGGCCGCCGAGGCCGTGTTGCATGCAGCGCACATGACCTGCAACAAGAACGCGATTCCGAACGATCCGGAGAAGCCGATGGTCACCTCCGGCATCCGTCTCGGTTCCCCGGCCTTCACCACGCGCGGCTTCGGCGAAGCCGAGGCACGGCAGGTTGGTCACTGGATCGCCGATGTGCTCGATTCACCCGAGGACGAAGCCACGATCGAGCGCGTGAAGCGCGAGGTCATCGCCCTCTGCGCGCGGTTTCCGGTGTATCGCTGAAACCAACCATGGCGTTCACCGCGTTTCTTCTAGCCGCCATCGCGCTCGCGATCACACCCGGGCCAGGAATCACTTACGTGGTCGCCCGCACGGTTGCGGGCGGGCGCGCCGAGGGGCTCGCCTCCTGCGCGGGCACGGCGCTCGGCGGCTTGGTTCATGTGCTCGCAG
>CAZSTF010000120.1:0-6193 GCA_964609555.1 uncultured Alcaligenaceae bacterium
GGCGCCACCGGGACGGCGGCGGGTGCCGGCGCAGGCGCGCGCGCGGATGCGGCAAACGGGGCTGGCGTCACCGGATCGATGGCCTGGGCCGTGGCGACCCCAGGCGGATCGAGCAGGAACACGAACTCGCGCACCAGCCGCCCGGTGCTCGAGTTCACCTCGATGAGCAGATCGATGTATGGCTCGTTGATCGGCTGGCTGCTGGTGACGCGCAGCACGGCACGTCCATCAGGCTTGCGCTGGGGGGTGACCTGGATCGCCGCAAGCACCGGTTGATAGTCGATGCGTGCGGTAGCGTAGGTCGCGCGCGAGGCGACGGCCGCACGCACGCTCGAGAAATCATCACCCGCGGCGAGGTTGAGATCGACCTCGGCCACCAAGGGCTGCCCCAGCGCCGACGAGACGTTGAGTCTTCCCAGTCCGAGCGCCGAGACATCCGTCGTCGCAACCAAGCCCGCCAATGCGAGCGCGACCACAATGGGTTTTTGGCGCACGATGCCGCCCTCAGTGAATTTCTTGGGGAAGAAAAATAACATCAAGGACTTGCAGCCGCAAGCTCAATCAACCTGTTAACAGTGCCGTGGGGTTTGTGGGCACTCACATTAAGATGATGCCGAGGGCTCGGCGTCGCAACATCTTGTGGTGGCTAGGCGATGAAACCCCAAGATGTAGTGAAACGTCCACGCGGTCAACCCATGTCGGCGTCATGCAACACCGGTGCGCCCAGCCGACCCAAGGCGTATGCGCCTCAGATGGCATCCACGAGGGCATCGCCCATCGCACGCGTCCCGATCGCATTCGGGTGCGACGGATCGGTGATGTCCGCCGTACGCAGGCCTTGCGCGAGCACCTGCCGGACACCGCGCTCGATGCGCTCGGCCAGATCAGCACGCCCGAAGCTGTAGCGCATCATCATTGCAAGCGACAGCACGGTGGCCATCGGATTGGCGCGGTCCTGTCCGGCGATGTCGGGGGCCGAGCCATGGATCGGCTCGTACATGCCTTTCTGGTTCGCATCGAGCGACGCCGAGGGCAGCATGCCGATTGATCCGGCCAGCATGGAGGCCTCGTCCGAAAGGATGTCGCCGAAGATGTTGCCGGTGACGATCACGTCGAACTGCTTGGGTGCCCGCACGAGTTGCATTGCCGCGTTGTCAACGTACATGTGCGTGAGTTCGACGTCCGGGTAGTCACGCCCGACGCGCGTGACCACCTCGCGCCAGAGGATCGAGGTGTCGAGCACGTTCGCCTTGTCGACGCTGGTCAGTCGCCGCGAGCGTTTGCGCGCGGTCTCGAAACCCACGCGAGCGATGCGCTCGATCTCGCTCACCGCGTAGTGCATCGTGTCGAAGCCCTCCTCCTCGCCGGCCGCGTTCACGCGACGACCGCGGGGCTGCCCGAAGTAGATGTCGCCCGTGAGCTCGCGGATGATCATGAGGTCAAGCCCGGCAACCACCTCGGGCTTGAGCGACGAGGCGCTTGCAAGCTCCGGATAAAGGAGCGCGGGCCGGAGGTTCGCGAACAATCCCAGATCCCGCCGGATCGCCAGGAGCCCCTGCTCGGGCCGCAGCGCGCGCGGAAGCGTGTCGTACTGCGGACCGCCGACACAGCCGAGCAGGATGGCCTGCGCCGTGCGCGCCTGCTGCTGCGTGCGCTCGGGATAGGGATGGCCGTACTGATCGTAGGCGGCACCGCCCAGCACCCCGGATTCCATCTGGATGGGCACGCCCTCGCGCTGGAACTTTTCGAGGATGCGCACGGCCTGGCCCACGATTTCGGGACCGATGCCATCGCCGGGGAGGATGAGGATGTTCACGTGAAGAGACAGAGGTGGTTGAAACGAAATTCAGTCGCCGAATCAGAAGGCGCGAAGGAAACGTCGCGAACGGGCCGAGCACGCGGCGGGCGGCGCGCAGCGACGAGACATATCTGGAACGATAGGCGAGGAGCGAGCACCGTCCAACAAAGTGATCGGGCCGTGCAGCAGGTTCATTCGTGCCTTCTCAGGCGACGAGCCAGGGCCGCGCCGCAAAGTGTCGCGCCTCGAAGTCCGTGATCGCCTGAGCGTGCCGGAGCGTGAGCGCGATGTCGTCCCAGCCGTGGAGCAGCCGATCCTTGCGTGAGGGATCGACATCGAACGAGGCGACGACCGCCCCATCGGTGGTGCTCACCGTCTGCGCCGCCAAGTCGACCGTGAGGCGGAAGCCCGGGAACGCAGCACAGTCCGCAAAGAGCCGATCGATCACCGGGTCCGGCAGCCGGAGGGCAAGCAGCCCGTTGTTGAGCGCATTCGAGTGGAAGATGTCACCGAAGGACGGCGCCAGCACCACGCGGAAGCCGTACTGCAGAAGCGCCCAGGGGGCATGCTCCCGCGACGAGCCGCAACCGAAGTTCTGCCGTGCGAGCAGGATGCTCGCCCCGGCATACCGCGGCTGGTTCAGGACGAAGTCCGGGTTGCGCGGGCGCTTCGAGTTGTCCATGCCGGGCTGGCCGACATCGAGGTAGCGCCATTCGTCGAAGCAGTTGTCGCCATAGCCGGTGCGCTTGATCGACTTGAGAAACTGCTTCGGGATGATCGCGTCCGTGTCGACGTTGGCCCGGTCGAGCGGCACGACCAGCCCGGTATGAACGGTGAACGGTTCCACTACTTCTTCTTCGCGGCGTCTTCGATCTTCTCGCCGGCCTTCTGAACGTCCTTGCCGACCCCCTGAACCGTGTTGCAACCCGCGAGGGCGATCAGGCCGAGGACCGCCAGTGCCGTGGTGAACGTCTTCATGAACACTCCTTGCGTCAAAACAGTCGACGAACGTCGACGAAATGCCCGGCAATGCCCGCCGCAGCAGCCATGGCCGGACTCACGAGATGGGTTCGGCCGCCGGCCCCCTGGCGACCTTCGAAATTGCGGTTCGAGGTGGATGCACAGCGCTCGCCGGGCTCGAGCCGGTCATCGTTCATCGCGAGACACATCGAGCAACCCGGCTCGCGCCACTCGAAGCCGGCGGCGCGAAAGATCTGGTCCAGCCCCTCACTTTCGGCCTGCGCCTTGACGAGTCCCGACCCGGGCACCACCATGGCGAGCTTCACGTTGTCGGCAACCCGTCGCCCCCGGACCACGGCCGCCGCCGCGCGCAAATCCTCGATGCGTGAGTTCGTGCATGAGCCGATGAAGACCTTGTCGATCCGGATCTCCGAGATCGGCGTGTTCGGTCGGAGCCCCATGTAATCGAGCGAGCGCGCCATGCCCTCGCGACGCGTGGCGTCGCGCTCACGATCGGGGTCCGGCACGCGATCCTCGATCGAGACGACCATCTCCGGCGACGTGCCCCAGGTCACCTGGGGCGGAAGCGCGCTTGCGTCGATCGTCACCGTCCGATCGAACACGGCCCCGGGGTCGGAGACGAGCGTGCGCCAGTAGGCCACGGCCTCTCGCCAGAGTTCGCTCTTGGGCGCGAACGGACGGCCGGTGATGTAGCGCTCGGTCGTCTCGTCATAGGCCACGAGGCCCGCACGCGCGCCCGCCTCGATCGCCATGTTGCAGAGGGTCATGCGCCCTTCCATCGAGAGCGCGCGCACTGCCTCGCCCCCGAACTCGATCGCGTGCCCCGTCCCGCCGGCGGTGCCGATCTGCCCGATGACCGCGAGTACGAGATCCTTCGCTGTCACGCCGCGCGGCAGCCGCCCGTCGGCTTGGATCAGAAGCGTCTTCGACTTCTTCTGCACGAGGCACTGCGTGGCCATCACGTGCTCGACTTCGCTCGTTCCGATACCGAAGGCGAGCGCCGCGAACGCACCGTGCGTCGAGGTGTGCGAGTCGCCGCAGACCACGGTCATGCCCGGCAGGGTCGCGCCCTGCTCCGGCCCGACCACGTGCACGATGCCGCGGCGCACATCGCCGATCGGGAAATAGGTCAGCCCGAGCGCACGCGCGTTCTGGTCGAGTGTCTCGACCTGCGTGCGAGAGATCGGGTCGGCGATCTCGCGAAAGCCCGGCGTCGTGGGCGTGTTGTGGTCCGGCATGGCGACCATCGACGCGCGCCGCCACGGCGTGCGCCCGGCAAGCTTCAGGCCCTCGAACGCCTGGGGCGAGGTCACCTCGTGCACGAGGTGGCGATCGATGTAGATGAGCGCGCTGCCGTCCGGATCGGACCGCACCACATGGGAGTCGAACAGCTTGTCGTAGAGCGTCTGGCCAGGCATCGGAGGAACATCCCTCGCGTGGCAAGAAAGCCACGGAAACCCTGATTTTAGGGATCGAAGGACCGGGTCGCCTGCCGCTCCGCCGTCCGCCGGACGGCAACGCGCGTGTCCGGCGGCAGCAGGAACGCCGCCGTCTCGGCCAGATCGGCAAGCCGCGCGCCACGCACGATCTGCCCCTGGGCGTCGATGCGCACGACTGCCGCGGCCGCAAGTGCGTCCACGGCCAGCCGGAACTGCGTGCGGTCCGAGAACTCCGGCGCATCGAACAGATGGGTAAGCGCGAGGTGGCGCGCTGCCTCCTGCGCGAGCGCCTCGGCCTCCTCGCGGGGCACGGCCGGTCGCGGGTCGCGAACGAGCACCCCGAGGAGGAGCGCGTGCCGCACGAGCGCGGGGCGCACGCCGCCGGCGAGCCAGTCGAGCTGTTGCGCTTCGAGGCTCGCCGCAGGGGGGGGCGAGAACACGCTCGCCGTCTCATCGGCCACGAGCCAGCCGGCATCGACGAGGCTCGCGAGCGTCGCCTCGAACGGATCAAACCGCGGCAGGCTCGGCGCGGCCTCGGGATCGCCCTCGCGAGGATCGTTCCAGCGCGGCAGGTAGAACTCGGCCGCGAGCACGGCGTAGAGATCGTGTGCGAGCCGCGCGAGCTTCGTGCGTCCGAGCGCACCATGCTGCTCGACGAGGCAGGCGATGAGCCCCGGCAGCGCGAGCAGATGCTGGATGTTGTTGCGGAAATAGGTGAGCAGTACCGCCGCGCCCCGCGGCGCGGAGACGACCTCTCCGAACACATGGGCCCGACGTTCGAGATAGCCGAGCTCGGCCGACCGCATGACGGACGCCGTGCCCGAGAGCGGTGTCATCGTGCTCTCGGCGGCGATCTGGGTCCGCGGCAGGAGTGCGGCGAGCCGCTCGCAGTAGGCCACGAGCTGATCGAGATCGGCTGCATGACGCGGAGTCGCAAGAAGCCCCGAGGCCACGAGCGCGACGGGATTCACCCGCGCGGCGCGATTGATGCCGCAGGCGATCCGGTGCGACAGCTCGGTGAGCACCTCGCGCCGGAGGGCCTTGCTCTCGAGCCACTGCGGCATCGATGCGACCGCGTAGTCATCGAGGAGCTGCTGCAGGAACACCGGCGCGCCGAAGGTCACGCCCACCTCGCCGTAGCGCTCGCGCCGGAGTTCGAGCACGGTGCGGATCAGGCCCCCGATCGACTCGCGCCGCTTGGCCGCGCCCGCGAGTTCCTGCGTGTAGCTCGCGCCCTCGATCAGCTTCTCGTAGCCGATGTAGACCGGCACGAACGCGAGCGGACGGTCATGCTCACGCAGGTAGCTCTGCACGGTCATCGAGATGAGCCCCGCCTTGGGCGGCAGCATGCGCCCGGTGCGCGAGCGCCCGCCCTCGACGAAGTATTCGATCGGAAAGCCGCGCTTCAACATCTCATGAACGTAGGCCGCGAACACTTCGCCGTAGAGCGCGTCGTCCTTGAACGAACGGCGCAGGAAGAACGCGCCACCGCCGCGCAGGATGCGGCCGATGAGCGGCAGGTTGAGGTTCTCGCCGGCAGCGATGTGCGGGACGGTGAGCCCGGCCTTGTGCACGACGTAGGAAAGGAGCAGATAGTCGATATGGCTTCGGTGACAGGGCACGTAGACCAGCGTGTGATCGCGGGCGAGCGCCTGCAGCCGCTCGACCCCGCTCACGGCGACCCCTTCATAGATGCGCTGCCAGAGGAGCGTCAGGAGACGATCGAGCAGCCGGATCGTGAGGTACGAGTAGTCGGCTGCGATTTCGAAGGCGGCCTTGGCCGCACGCGCCTCGACACGCCCGATCGGCTGCCGACGCGCCCCGGCCTCGGCGGCGATGGCGTCGCGCACCCGCGGTTCGCGCAGGATCGCCTCGACGAGTGTGCGACGATGGGAGAGGTCGGGGCCGACGACCGCCTCCCGGTCCTCGCGCAGCGCCGCCCGCACGATGCGCGCGACGCGGAGCCCGAGCCGTT
>CAZSTF010000121.1:0-1844 GCA_964609555.1 uncultured Alcaligenaceae bacterium
GCCCTCACCCCAACCGTTCCCCGGGGGGAGAGGGCGGGGCGCGCTCAAGGATTCGCGTCGTCGGCAATCTGCCCTACAACATCTCGACGCCGATCCTCTTTCATCTGACGCGCTTCGAGCCCGTGATCGCCGACATGACCTTCATGCTGCAGAAGGAGGTGGTCGAGCGCATGGCGGCACCGCCTGGCGCGGCCGCGCGGGGGCGGCTCTCGGTGATGCTGCAGTACCGCTACCGCATCGAGCATTGCTTCGATGTGCCGCCCGGGGCGTTCCGGCCGATCCCGGCGGTGGATTCCTCGATCGTGCGTCTCGTGCCGCTCGGCCCCGCGCGACTGCGGCCCCGCAATGAAGCGCATTTCGCCGAAATTGTGGGCGCCGCCTTTTCGCAGCGACGCAAGATGATCCGCAAAAGCCTCTCGGCGTGGATCGATGCGCCGCGACTGAGCGCGCTCGGCATCGATCCCGAGGCGCGTGCGGAGACGCTCTCCTGCGAGGCCTTCGTGGCGATTGCGGACGCTACGTCGCCTCGCGGCGCTCCCTGAGGGCCTGGGCGACGGTTGCGGCATCGACGTATTCGAGTTCCGAGCCGATCGGAATGCCGCGTGCGAGGCGGGAGACCTTGAGCCCGCGGCCCTCGAGCAGTTCCGCGATCACATGCGCCGTGACTTCGCCCTCATTGGTGAAGTTGGTCGCCAGCACCACCTCGCGCACGACTCCGTCGGTCGCGCGTTCGACGAGTCGTTCTAGGTGCACCTCGTCGGGGCCGATGCCATCGAGCGGGGAGATACGGCCCATGAGCACGAAGTAGAGCCCGCTGAAGGCGCCGGACTGCTCGAGCGTGATCTGGTCCGCCGGTGTCTCCACGACGCAGAGGAGCGTGGGGTCGCGGCGCGGCGAGGCGCAGAGCGCGCAGATGGGCGTTTCGGAGAGGGTGTTGCAACGCTCGCAACTGCGCAGGCGTTCGAGCGCCGTGTCGAGCGCTCGGGCGAGACCCGTCGCCGCCTCGCGCTTGCGCTGCACCAGTTCGAAGGCCATGCGCTGGGCCGCGCGCGGACCGACGCCGGGCAGCGCCCGGAGTGCCTCGACGAGGGCCTTGAAGGAAACGGGCGTCACACGCTACGCCGTTGCTGTGGCCGGAGCTGCGTTCTCGAGCTCGCGCACTCAGAACGGCAGCTTCATGCCGGGCGGCAGCCCGAGCCCGCCCGCGACCGCACCCATCTTCTCGCTTGTTGCAGCGTCGAGCTTGCGCGCCGCGTCGTTGATGGCAGCGACGATGAGGTCTTCGAGCATTTCCCGGTCGTCCATGACCGACGGATCGATCGACACCTTGCGGCATTCATGTTTGCCGGTCATGAGGACCTTGACCATGCCCGCACCGGCCACGCCCTCGATCTCCATGCGGGCGACTTCTTCCTGGGCCTTCTTGAGGTTTTCCTGCATGCGCTGGGCCTGCTGCATGAGGCCCGCCATTCCGCCTTTGCCAAACATCGTGCTGCTCGCTGGGGTTCAGTGGGGACGAATGCTACCCGGGACGACCTGGGCTCCCGGCTGGGCCAAAAGTGTCTTGACCACCGGATCCGCCATGAACGCCGCTTCGGCGGCCTGCTGACGCGCATCGGCGGCGCGCTGATCGGCCACGGCCACGCTCTCGCCGACCTGATCCGCGAGTTCGACCTCCACCTTGAGCGGGCGCCCGAAGTAGTCGGAGAGCGTCTTGGCGAGCCGATCCTTCTGCGTCACGAGCGGCCGCTTGTCCTGCGGCAGTGCCAGACGCACGGTGCCCGCACCGAACTCGATCAACGCGCTGTGCCGCGCGAGCTCGCGCGCCATCGCGGCGAGCGGCA
>CAZSTF010000121.1:1944-6191 GCA_964609555.1 uncultured Alcaligenaceae bacterium
TCGAGCACGCGCCCGCCACCGAAGGCGATCGCCTGATCGGTCACGGAGAGCGCGTCGCGCATCGAGCCCTGCGCCGCCTCGCCGATCAGGCGAAGCGCGGGGCGCTCGAATGGCACGCCTTCGGCCTCGAGCACGCGGGCGAGCTGCTCGGCCACGCGCTCGGGCGGGAAGGGCTTCAGGTTGAACTGCAGGCAGCGTGAGAGGACCGTGACCGGAATCTTCTGCGGATCGGTCGTCGCGAGCACGAACTTCACATGCTCGGGCGGCTCCTCGAGCGTCTTCAGCATCGAGTTGAAGGCGCTCTTCGAGAGCATGTGCACCTCGTCGATGAGATACACCTTGTAGCGGCCCGCCGTCGGGGCGTAGCGCGCGTTCTCGATGATCTCCCGCATGTGATCGACGCCGGTGTTCGAAGCGGCGTCGAGTTCGATGAGATCCGGAAATCGCCCGGCGTCGATCTCCGTGCAGGCGGCGCATGTGCCGCAGGGGGTCGCCGTGACACCCGTTTCGCAGTTGAGCGTTTTCGCAAGGATGCGCGCGATCGTGGTCTTGCCGATTCCCCGGGTGCCGGTGAGCAGGTACGCCTGATGCAATCGGCCCGTCTCGAGTGCGTGAGAGAGCGCGCGCACGACGTGTTCCTGGCCGAGCAGTTCGGAGAAGTTCCGCGGGCGGTACTTGCGGGCGAGGGCGAGAGAGGCGCTCACGGATCGCGGGGAGGGCGGCGAGACCGCGAGGCCCGCCGGAAAATTGAAATGGTGAGCCGTTCCCCCGGCACTGCTTCCATCGCTATGGCTGCTTGCTTCCGCACCTGACCAGGTTCACGACTTCCACATGCGGGGCGACCCACCACCGCGAATTATCCAGGAAACGGCCACCGGCTGCGCGGGGCGAGGGGATTCTGATTCGCGCGCACGAGCCCCTCTGCCCGGGGCTCGGGATGCCCATTCGGGAACGTTCGAGACCTATACTCTGCGGCCCTTCAGTTCGCGAGCCCGTATCCGTGCCCGACAGGAACCGAGGAACGTCTGGCCGCTTTGTCGGCGCCTTCATCGTGGGGCTCGCGGCGACGCTCGTCGTGGCGCTTCTGGCCCTCCTGCCGACCCAGGTTCTTGATTTACTGTCGGCCTCCCGTGGGGAAGAGCCCCCGGCGCGCTGGCAGGATCGTCCGCTGCGGGTGGCCATGGTGAGTCATCCGACCGTTCATGTGGTCGATGCTGCAGGCACGCCGCGGGGACTTGAGTTCGACCTCGTGAGCGGATTCGCGCGCACGCTCAGGCGCGAGGTCGAGGTCAGGCTCTTTCCATCGGTCGATGAGGCACGCAAGGCGCTTGCCCGCGGAGAGGTGGAACTCGTCGCCGCAGGCACGAGCACGCACAGCCTGGGTGACACGGAGGTGGGCACCACGGAGCGCTATCTCGTCTCGCCGTGGCTGATCCTGCATTCGCCGCAGAAGACCCGGCCGCGCGGCTTCTCGGAACTCGATCCGAAGCGTGTCGTGATCAGCGCCCGGATCGTGGGGGAGCCGGGGCTCGATCGGCTGCGCGCGCTCCATCCCGACATCGAATTTGTGCCCGACACCGCAGCGAACGACGAACTGCTGATGGCCGCGGTCGGCAGCGACGACATTCCCTATGCCCTCATTGAGCAGGCGACGCATGATGCCGCTCGGCATGTCCACTTTGACGCCGAGGTGGGCTTCACTGTGACGCCGGCGCTCTCGCGCGGCTGGCTGTTCAGGGCCGACTCGACCGGGTTGCGCGATCAGGCGGATGCCTTTCTGCGCCGCATCGTGGTGCAGGGGCAGATCGAGGTCGTGCTCGATCGTTATTTCGGCTTTCCGAAGAAGGTGCGCGCGACCGATCTCCAGGTGTTCACCGAGCGCGTGGGCTCGCTCCTGCCGCAGTTCCGGCGCTGGTTCCATGAGGCGCAGGAGCAGACCGGCATCGAGTGGCGGCTGCTCGCCGCGCTTGCCTATCAGGAATCGCATTGGAATGCGGATGCGGTGTCGGAGACCGGGGTGCAGGGCTTCATGCAGTTGACCGAGGACACCGCGCGTCGGCTGGGTGTGACCGACCGGCGTGACCCCTACCAGTCGATCCTCGGCGGTGCGCGCTACCTCGCGATGATCAAGCGCGACCAGATCCCGGCGCGCGTCGAGGAGCCGGACAAGACCTTTCTTGCGCTCGCGGCCTACAACATCGGCCCGGGGCATCTCGAAAACGCGCGCATCCTGACCGCGCGGATGGGGCGCAATCCGGACCGATGGGTCGATGTGCGGCGCGGGCTCGTGCGGCTGGCGCGCCCCGACGAGGCGGCCCAGTTCAGCCTCGGGCCGTGCCGCTGCCTGATGCCGATCGAACTGGTCGAGTCGGTCCGCTCGTACTACGACATCCTGCTTCGGATGGAAGCCCCTTATCGACCGAGACTGCAGGTCCGCCCGAGCTGAAGCGCCGACGTGCCCTCGTCAACCGCTCGCCACCGGGTGCTGCGCGAGCAGTTCGAGCGCCTGCACGAGCGCTGAGTGATCTTTCCCGGCGAGGCCTTGGGCGGCACAGGCTTGCATGAGCTGTGCGACCGTGGCGGTGTTGGGTAGCGCGACGCCCAACTCGCGCGCGCCCTGCAGAGCCAGGTTCAGGTCCTTCTGGTGGAGCTCGATGCGAAAGCCCGGCTCGAATGTGCGGCGGATCATGCGCTCGCCATGCACTTCGAGGATGCGGCTCGATGCAAAGCCCCCCATGAGTGCCTGCCGCACGCGTGCCGGATCCGCGCCCGCCTTGCTGGCGAAGACGAGCGCTTCGCCGACCGCGGCGATGGTGAGCGCCACGATGATCTGGTTGGCGACCTTCGCAGTCTGCCCGGCACCCACATCGCCGACATGCGTGATGTTCTTGCCCATGCGTTCGAAAAACGGTTTCACGCGTGCGAAGCCCGCCTCGCTCGCGCCGACCATGATCGAGAGCGTCGCCTGACGGGCGCCGACTTCGCCGCCCGAGACCGGGGCGTCGACGTAATCGCCCCCCAGCGCCCGGATGCGTTCGGCGAACGAGCGGGTGGCGATCGGGCTGATCGAACTCATGTCCACGATCGTGCCGCCGGAGAGGGGGGCCGATGCGATTCCGGCTTCACCGAAGAGCACCCGTTCGACGTCCGGGGTGTCCGGCAACATGAGAAACACGACATCCGCCCGCTCGGCGATCTCACGCGGCGACGTGCAGGCCAGTCCACCGGCTGCGGACACCTCGTCCGGCACGCCACTGCGTGAGTGGACGTGAACGCGGTGGCCCGCGTTGAGCAGATGCAGGCACATGGGCTTGCCCATGATGCCGAGACCGATGAAGCCGAGGGTGTTCGCGGACATGGTGGGCAGGTTCCGGACAGGAAAGAATGTGGGATCAGGGGGCGCGCATTGCGTCGACGGCCTGTCGCGCTCCGGCGGCCATGAGCCGCGCATCCGAGCCGACGGAGACGAAGCGGAAGCCTTGGACGACCCGGGCGCGGGCCACGCGCGGGTCGCCGTTGTGGATGCCGGCGATCACGCCATGCGCGCGGGCCCGGTCGAGGATGTGTGCGATCGCTTCGGCCGCCTTCGGATCCACATCGTCGAACACCGGGCGGCAGCCCATGGACAGCGAGAGATCGGAAGGGCCGATGTAGATCGCATCGAGCCCTTCAACCGACAGGATCGCATCGAGGTGATCGAGGGCCTGCACCGTCTCGATCATCGCGAAGCGCACGATCGTGTCGTTGGCATGCTGGGCGTAATCGGCACCGGCGTAGAGCGTGGCACGGATCGGGCCGAAGCTGCGGGTACCGCGCGGCGCATAGGAGGTCCATGCGACGAGCCTCTGCGCATCCTCGCGCGTGTTCACCATCGGGCAGATCACGCCGTAGGCCCCCGCGTCCAAGGCCTTCATGAGCGCGCCGGGATCGAGCCAGGGGACGCGCACGATCGGCACGGTCGGCGTGGTCGAAATGGCCTGCAGCATGCCGACCATCGCCTGATAGTCGATCATGCCGTGCTGCAGGTCGATCGTGAGCGAATCCCAGCCCTGATGCGCCATCGTCTCCGCCGAAAACGCATTCGGGATCGCGAGCCAGCCGTTCAGGACGGCGCGGTCTTCCTTCCAGATCTGGCGCAACAGGTTGGGTCGCATGAGAAGACTCCTTGTGAACGTTCAGGTGATGGGCGCAGGGTTGAACAGGGTCAGCGCGTTCTCGAGCCGCCAGCGCTCCGACCAGGTCGGCGC
>CAZSTF010000122.1:0-6143 GCA_964609555.1 uncultured Alcaligenaceae bacterium
GACGGCGCATCGTGGTCGCTCATGGGCCAGGGTCTCATGGCCCCCTACATGCCCGAGGACGGCGCAACGAATCCGAACATCCAGGACGTGCACGCGCTCAGCCAATGTGTCGCCGATCCGGACGTGTTCTGGGTCCAGCACCACGCGGGCTGCTATCGCTCGACTGACGGTGCGCGCAGCTTTGCGCGATTGACCGAGCCGGCACCGGGCGACTTCGGATTCCCGATCGTCTGCGATCCAGGCGACGCACATCGTGCCTGGGTCGTTCCCGCCGCGGCAGACACCCAACGCTTCGCCCCCGAAGGGGCCATGCACGTCGCGCGCACCGACGACGGGGGCCAGAGCTGGCGCATTCTGCGCAACGGATTGCCACAGACGCACGCCTACGATCTGGTCTACCGCCACGGCCTTGCACTCGCGTCCGACCGCCGCACGCTCGTGATCGGCTCGACCTCAGGCGGCGTGTGGATCAGCAACGACGCGGGCGAGCACTGGGCACCGATCGACGCGCGGCTGCCGCCGGTACTGCAGGTGCGCTTCGCCGACTGAAACCCTCGTTCCGTCGACGGCGTTGGGAGACGCGCTCAGCCGGTCTCGTCAATCCACGCCTGCTGGATCGCCTCCAGGATCCGCTCGCCACAGCGTTTCGGATCGTCATCGAAGCCCGGCAGCGCGAGAACCTTCGCCATCAGATCGGTGAAGCGGATGGTCCGCGGGTCGACATCGGGATGCGCTTCGGCGAGTTCGATCGCAATGTCGGTGACATCGGTCCACTTCATCCGTTCTTCTCCCGGGCGTGGTTGATCGTGTAGCGCGGCAGTTCGATGGTGAGCGGCGCCTGGTTGAGCCGCACCTGGCAGGAGAGCCGTGACACGCTCGTGAGCCCCCAGGCCCGGTCGAGCAGATCTTCCTCGCGCTCATCGAGTTCACCTGTGGCGGCGAAGCCCTCCCGGACGATGACGTGGCACGTGGTGCAGGCCAGCGACTGGTCGCAGGCATGCTCGATCTCGACACCGTTTTCGAGCAGGGCCGAGCAGAGCGTGATGCCCTCGCGCGCATCGAAGGCCGTGCCCTCCGGGCAGAGTTCAGGGTGGGGCAGAACCGTGATTCTCGGCATGGCTAGGAAACGCTGGGCAGTTTGCGGTACCGCTCTTTCGCGGCGTATCAATCAGACGCATTGCATTCTGAAGCTTCGCTGTCCGCTGGTGACTATGAGTCCGCCGCGATCTTCAATCATCATAAGTCAGCAGCAAGCGATCCGAGACCACGTGATGCTCGAGGCTCTGACCGCTCATCTGGAAACGCCGGAGCATTGATCGTCCTACTGGAACGAACTCTTCCCGAACGAACAAACCGCGGGGAATCGGCACGTTGCAGAGCTTCCTGCCTGAATATTTGGTTCCGTCTATGCTCAGCGCCACCCGAGCGCCTCGAATCTTGCATCCCTCAATTGCCTCAACCAGGCGCTCGATCCGGAAGCTTTGCGCGCCGTAGAGGATGGCCTGCGTGTCAACGTATGGTGGATCACAGTAGACGAGATCCCCTTCCCCCGCCGCTGCCATGGCAGCCGCGAAGTCCATGCAAGCGAAGTGGACCCCCCGCGTACGCGCAGACCAGATGTCCACTCGCTTCGCAAAAGACTCGGGCGAAACTGGTTGATGCGCACCGCAAGGAGTACTCATGTACCCGTCTTGCTGCCTGAACCTCACCACCCCCCCATAGCACGTCCTACACAAGAACACAAGATCCGCACCATTCGGGTTGGAGTTGTACTGAGCACGAACGCGCTCGTATGCCTCCCGCTTGCCGATGGACGCAACGAGCGCGTACCGAGTCGCGTACTCGTGCTTCAGACGCTCGGGAGCCTCATGAAGCATCTGCCAGATCTCCATGAGCGGAGCAAAGGTGTCGCTGGCCATAGCGCGCTCAGGAGCGAGAACTCCAAGCACTCCGCCGCTGCCGAGGAACGGCTCGAAATACCGGCGGTACGTCGTTGGGAACGACGCAATGATTGCATCGGCCTGCTTTTGCTTATTACCTATCCACTTGAGCAATTGTGTCCTGAATGGCGCTCGTCCACCGCGAGGCGGAATCGGTGCAGCCACCGGGTCGAATAGGTCGTGCTGTAATGCTGTTGCTCGTATAAGCATGTGACCTCCAGCCATCGTTCGAATCATATCATTCCGATTTGGAATATTCCAGCTTCGAATCCAGAGTAGCGGCCATGAAAAAGAGCCGCTTGGCAGCGCTGCTTCGTCAAGTCAGACTTGAAGCCCATCTCACCCAGTCTCAACTGGCCGAGATTCTGGGAGAGTCACAGTCCTATGTTTCCAAGTACGAGACGGGCGAACGACGCCTCGATCTGATCGAGATCGAAGCCATCTGCAAAGCGGTCGGCATAACGTTGACCAATTTTGTGGAGCGTTACGTTGAGAGCTGACCGTCGTTTCTCAAATGAGGGGCCGGAGTTCTGGGCCAATGTCAGGACGATCGCACAAGAGATCGGATATACGCAGCGCGGTGAGGGCACGATCAAGATACCAACCTTGCAGGACGTGCAAGCCAAGTTTTCGCACCTCGGCATGCAAACGACTCACCTAGCGACAAGCAACAACCGACTCACCCCTTTCGGCCAGACGATTTTCGATTATTTTCAACACAGAGCCGAAATTTTGAACAATTCCGTTCAACATCTTTTGATGGACAAAGACGAGGCGGAGAGAGAATTCAATCGGCTTCGACGCCTGTACCGCCCGCGCTGCCCGCTGCCGATGAACAAGCAGAAAGGCAGCAAGAAAAACCACGCATTCCTCACGGGCATAGTGAACATGTTGATAGAGGCTGGAATAGCCGACGCTCCATGCGACTACGACCCAAGAAGCCTGACTACAGTCACCCGCGAAGCAAGGCCTTTTCGAACTCTCGCCAGGCGAGTGGATGGCGCGTTTCCGTCCGTCGTGAATCCTATTGCGGTGTGGGAGGTCAAGGAGTACTACTACACGACGACCTTCGGCAGCCGCGTCGCTGACGGCATATATGAAACGCTTCTCGATGGACTTGAACTTCGCGAGCTGAATTCCGCAACGGGCAGTCGGATTGAGCACATACTGTTCGTTGACGCAAAGTACACTTGGTGGGACTGTGGCAAGTCCTACTTGTGTCGACTTGTCGACATGCTTCACATGGGTTGCGTGGACGAGGTTCTATTTGGCCGCGAAGTTCTCGATGTGCTGCCAGTCATGGTGGAACGATGGCTCGAAACTTATCGGCGGACACAGAAATGATGTGTAACTGCCGGGCACCGTGGCCCCTTGGCAATGGGCTTTCGCGCTACCAGTTTGCTTACCCGTCATGATGGCGTGACCAAGACAACGATAGCCCGAAGTGTTGCCCGGTCTCGCTCGAGGTTTTCTCAAAGCAATTCGTTCACCACACGACCGGTGAGCGCACGTTTGACCGCACGGTCCATCCGCCGGGCGGCGAACTCGCTGCTCGCGCGGTTCAAGTCCTCGGCGGCGCGCGCGATGGCGCGATGATCATCGCCCTCGACCAGACGGGAGAGATGCTGCATGCGCTCCTCAAGGGCGGCACGCTCCTCGGCGGACAAGAGCGCGGCGTCGGCACCCAGGGCGGTCTCGAGTGCGGCGAGCAGAGACTGTGCCTCCACCCGCGCCTCGGCCAGCGCGCGGGCCTGCATGTCCTCGCCGGCGTGGGCGTACGCCGACTTGAGCATGCCCACGATCTCGTCCTCGCTCAAGCCGTAGCTCGGCTTGACCGCAATTTCCGCGCGCGCACCGCTCGTGGTCTCAACCGCGCTTACCGAGAGCAGGCCGTCGGCATCGACCTGAAACGTCACCCGGATGCGCGCCGCCCCGGCCACCATCGGCGGGATGCCTCGCAGTTCGAAGCGCGCGAGCGATCGGCAATCCTCGACGCGTTCCCGTTCGCCCTGCACCACGTGCAGGCTCAGCGCGGTCTGCCCGTCCTTGAAGGTGGTGAACTCCTGCGCCTTGGCCACCGGGATGGTCGCATTGCGCGGAATGATCTTCTCGACCAAGCCGCCCATCGTCTCGAGCCCAAGCGAGAGCGGAATCACATCGAGGAGCAGGTGAGCCGACCCGCCCTCGCGCGTGTTGCCCGCGAGTTGATCCGCCTGGATGGCCGCCCCGAGCGCGACCACCTCATCCGGGTTGAGATCGGTGAACGGCTCGCGACCAAAGAATCCGGTCAGCGCGCGTCTCACCTGAGGCATCCGCGTCGCCCCGCCGACGAGCACGATCGCGTCCACATCCGCCACCGCAAGCCGGGCATCCCTGAGCGTCCGCCGGACGAGGCTCAGCGTCCGCTCGACGAGCGGTGCGGTCAGCGACTCGAACTGTTCGCGAGTGACTTCAAGCGAGCTATCGAATCCACACCCCCAGTTGACACGCAGGGTCGCCGCTTGGTCCGTGCTGAGCGCCTCCTTTGCAACACGCGCCGCGGCCAGCAGATTCGCCTGCCCCGCCGGCGAGAGTGCGCGCGTCAGGCCCCACGAGGCAAAGGCGTGTTGCGCCAGGGTCTGGTCGAAGTCATCGCCGCCCAGGTGCGTGTCCCCGGCCGTGGCGAGCACCTCGAACACGCCGCGCGTCAGGCGCAGCACGGACACATCGAAGGTGCCGCCCCCGAGGTCATAGACCACGAAGGTGCCCTCGCTGCGCCGGTCGAGGCCATAGGCGACCGCGGCTGCAGTGGGCTCGTTGAGCAGCCTGAGCACGTCGAGCCCGGCAATGCGGGCGGCGTCCTTGGTCGCCTGACGCTGCGCATCGTCGAAGTACGCGGGCACGGTGACCACGGCCCCATGCAGTGGCCCACCGAGCGTGGCCTCGGCGCGTTCGCGCAGCACGCGAAGGATCTCGGCCGAAACCTCCACCGGCGTCACTTCGCCCTGTCGCGTGATGATGCGGATGCTGCCCCTGTTCGCCTCGGTCGGCGGCGCAAACTGGTAGCGCGCCGCCGCTTCTTCACGCAGGTCGGACATCGCGCGTCCCATGAAGCGCTTGACCGAGGTGATCGTGTTCAGTGGATCGTCACCGCGATGGGCGAGCGCAGCATGACCGACCTCGATGGCTCCATCCTCGGCATAGCGGACGGCCGAGGGCAGCATCGTGCGTCCCGCGTCATCCGGCAGGCACTCGGGGATCGCGTTGCGCAACGTGGCCACGAGCGAGTTCGTCGTGCCCAGGTCGACGCCCACCGCAAGCCGACGGGTATGCGGATCGGGGCTTTCGCCCGGCTCGGAGATTTGCAGAAGTGCCATCGACCAGATCGCTCTCAGGCAAGCGCCGCGAGTTCATGCTCGACGGCTTCCCGCTGACGCTCGATGAAGCGCATCTTGCGCGCTGCGTCGCGCGCGGTGTCGAGCGCTGCCGGGTAGTTCGCCGCAAACCGCGCGATCTCGGCATTCAGTGCTTCGGTCATCTCTGCGTCCAATGCGGCAAGCGCCGTCTCATCACCCGCGGCCTCGGCAAGCTTCTCCCGCCACTCGATCTGGCGCATGAGGAACTCGGCTGGCATCGCCGTTTCGGTGGGATCGAGCGCGTCCACGCCGGCGAGTTCGAGCAGATGAAGTGCCCGGCTCACCGGCTCTCGAAGACACTGCCAGGCGGCATTGACTTCCAGCGCGCGCGTCATCGCCACCTGTTGCTCGGCAGCCGGGCGTGACGCATGACGATCCGGATGAACCGCCTGCTGCAGTTCCCGATAGCGCGTCGCGAGCGCTGCCGGATCGAGCGCAAAGGCGGGCGCAAGCCCGAACACGGCGAAATGATCGACCGCCATCAAACGGTGAAGGACTCGCCGCAGCCGCACCGGGCCCGCTCGCGCGGGTTGTTGAACTTGAAGCCCTCGTTCAATCCTTCGCGCTGGAAATCGAGCTCGGTGCCATCGAGCACCGCGAAGCTCTTGGGGTCGACGATCACCTTGGTGCCGTGGCTTTCGAAGACGAGATCATCCGGCTCGCTCGCGTCCGCATATTCGAGCTTGTAGGCCAGCCCCGAGCAGCCGGTCGTCTTGACCCCGAGCCGGATGCCGATGCCGCGTCCGCGCCGCGCGAGGTACTTCTGCACGTGGTTCGCCGCCGCTTCGGTGAGTGTGACAGCCATGCG
>CAZSTF010000123.1:0-6002 GCA_964609555.1 uncultured Alcaligenaceae bacterium
TTCGAGCGCCTGCGCGCCCAGGGCCGAAAGGCGCTCATCCCGTTCGTGACGGCCGGTGATCCGTCAATCGACTCGACGCTGCCCGTGATGCACGCGCTCGCCCGCGCCGGCGCGGACGTGATCGAACTCGGCGTGCCTTTCTCGGACCCGATGGCCGACGGCCCCGTGATCCAGCGCTCCTCCGAACGCGCGCTCGCCCGCGGCATGACGCTCGGCAAGACGCTCGCCACCGTGGCTGAATTCCGCCGAACCGACGGCGACACACCGGTCGTGCTCATGGGCTACGCGAACCCGATCGAAGCGCGCGGCCGCGAGGCCTTCGTCACCCAGGCGGCGGAGGCGGGTGTCGATGGCGTGCTCGTGGTCGATTACCCGCCGGAAGAAGCCGAGGACTTCGTGGCGCTGCTTGCTGCGCGCGGGCTTCACCCGATCTTCCTGCTCGCGCCCACCTCGAGCGCGGAACGGATTGCCGCTGTTGGCCGATTGGCGCGCGGCTACGTCTACTACGTGAGCCTGCGCGGGGTCACCGGAGCCGGGCACCTCAATGTCGGCGAAGTGGCGAAGAACGTGGCCGAGATCCGCCGTCGCGTCAACGTGCCGGTCGGCGTGGGTTTTGGCATTCGTGACGGCGCAACCGCCCGCCGCGTGGCCGAGGCGGCCGACGCCGTGGTCATCGGCTCCGCGCTCGTGCAGGCGCTCGCCGATCAGCCAGATCAGGCGCCGGAGGTGAGTGGCCACTGGCTCAGCGAGATTCGTGCGGCGCTCGACGCACCGCGGCCCGATTGATCAACCAATCCACGACAATCACGTCGTCTTCAAAACTTGGCGAAGGCCCGCGCGCGGGCTAGGCGCCGCTCCTCGATGTCCTGGATCGAACGCGACTCCCCCAACGTCAAAGGCGACACGACCGCCAAGCGCGGTGTGCCCGAAGGGCTCTGGCAGAAGTGCGACGCCTGCAGCGCCGTGCTCTATGCGGAGGACCTCGCCAAGAACATGAATGTCTGCATGAAATGCGGGCATCACATGCGAATCGGTGCCCGGGCCCGGATCGCGAGTCTGCTCGACGACGGCGGCACGCGTGAGATTGGCGCCGAGGTGCAACCGGTCGATTCGCTCAAGTTCAAGGACAGCAAGCGCTACCCCGAACGGCTCAAGCAGGCGCGCGAGGCGACCGGGGAGACCGACGCCCTCGTGGTGATGCAGGGCACGATCGAGCGAGTGCCCGCGGTCGTCGCCGCCTTCGAATTCGAGTTCATGGGCGGCTCGATGGGCTCGGTCGTGGGCGAGCGGTTCGCCCGGGGTGTGGATGCCGCGATCCGCGCCAAGTGTGGCTTCATCTCGGTGGCGGCCTCGGGCGGCGCGCGGATGCAGGAGGGCCTCGCCTCGCTCATGCAGATGGCGAAGACCACGGCACGGCTCGCCGAGCTGGCCGAGAAGAAGCTGCCCTACCTCTCCGTGCTGACCGATCCGACGATGGGCGGTGTCTCGGCGAGCTTCGCCTTCGTGGGCGATGTCGTGATTGCCGAGCCGGGCGCGCTCGTGGGCTTTGCCGGGCCACGCGTGATCGAACAGACGGTGCGCGAAAAGCTGCCCGAAGGGTTCCAGCGCGCCGAGTTCCTGCTTGAAAAGGGCGCGATCGACCTGATCTGCGATCGTCGCGAACTGAAATCGACGCTCGCGAGCCTGCTGCGCGCGCTGCGGTCAACCTGAGGGCACGTCGAGCCGCCGTGGTTGAACCGCGCGAAGCCCACCCGCACGGTGCGATGACACTTTCGGCCTGGATCGAGCGAATCGCCACGCTCAGAAGCGGCCCCGAGATCGTGCTCGGGCTGGAGCGCGTGCGACCCGTGTTCGACGCGCTCGACGTGCGTCCAAGCTGTCCTGTGATTCTCGTCGGAGGCACCAACGGCAAGGGCTCGACGGTCGCCTTCCTGGATGCGATCCTTCGGGCCCAGGGCTATCGCACGGCGCGCTACACCTCGCCGCATCTTCTGCGCTTCAACGAGCGTGTGGTGATCGACGGGCGCGAAGTCGAAGACGAGGCGCTCGTGTCCGCATTCGAGCGTGTCGAGGCCGCGCGCCAGGCGGTCGGCGGGCCAGCGCTCACCTTTTTCGAGTACACGACGCTTGCCGCCTTCTCGTGCTTCGCCGCGGCGCAACTCGATGCCTGGGTGATCGAAGTCGGCCTGGGCGGTCGGCTCGATGCGACGAACGTGCTCGATCCCGACTGCGCGATCATCACGACCATCGGGCTCGACCACACGGAATGGCTTGGCCCCACGCGCGAGGACATCGCGCGCGAGAAGGCGGGCATCCTGCGCGCCGGGCGGCCCGCGGTCATCGGCGAGCCGGACCCGCCCGCGACGCTTCGTCAGGCGGTGGATGCGCTCGGTATCACGGCGCGCTGGATCGGACACGACTTCGGTTGGCAGCGCAGCCCTGACACGCCCGCGCAATGGCGCTACTGGCGACGCGGCGCGGATGGAGCGGTCGGCAGCCGCCACGGCCTGCCGCTGCCCACGCTCCGTGGCCGCTTCCAACTCGACAATGCCGCGGTTGCCCTCGCGGCACTCGACGCCCTGTCGGACCGGTTGCCGGTTTCGGCCGGCGCGATCCGCAGCGGCCTCGTCGGGGTCGACTGGCCCGGGCGCTTTCAAGTGTTGCCCGGGCAACCGGTCACGGTCCTCGATGTCGCCCACAACCCGCATGCCGCGCGCGTGCTGGCCGAGGCGCTCGGCGAGATGCCGTTCTCTCCCTGCACCCACGCGGTGTTCTCGATGCTTGCCGACAAGGACATGAACGAGGTCGTGCGCATCGTTGCGCCGAGGATCGATCGCTGGCATGTGGCGGCCTTGAGCGGGCCGCGTGCAGCCCCCCTCGCTCGCCTGCTCGATGCCCTTGCGGCCGCAGGGGTTCCCGAAGGAGCCGTCGACCACTACCCATCGATCGAAGCGGCGGCGCGCGGCGCGCGGGCGGCCGCGGTTGCCGCCGATAGAATCGCGGTCTTTGGATCCTTTCTCACGGTGGCGGCCGCGCGAGCGGCACTCGCCGTGAGCGAATGAATGGCGGAGACCCGGCGTAACGCGGCAGACGGCGATCTCGACCGGCTTCGGCGCCGAGCGAATCGGCGGCTGTTGGGTGCCGCAGTGCTGCTGCTTGTGGCCATCATCGCCGTGCCGCTTTTGCTCGAGCGCGAACCGCCGCTCCTGCCGGAGACGGTCGAAGTGCGCATCCCGCCGATCGAAGGCACGTCCTTCGAGCACAAGCTCGACGCCAACAAGTCCGCCAAGGCGTCAGCCAAAGAGTCAGCCAAAGAGTCATCCAAAGCGGCGCAACCGGCTTCGGGCCCGACCCCCGAGCCCCCGGCGATTCAGGAGCCATCGGGAGAGCGGGTTGCCACACCGGCCGCACCCGCTGCTCCCGCCACGCCCGCCGCGACGGGCCCCGCTGGTGTCCCGCCCGCGCCTGCGACCCCACCCAAGGCCTCAGCGAAAACGGCCGCCGCGCCCGCTGCACCCGCCGAGTCCGCGACGCCCCGAAAGGCGGGTCAACTGGTCGTGCAGATCATCGCCGTGCGCGATCCGGCCGCGGCCAAGATGGTGGCGGACCGCGCCCGGGGCCTCAAGTACCCCGTCTATACCGAGCGCATCGACGTGGCCAACGGCGTGGTGACCCGCGTCCGGGTCGGGCCCTACGACACGAAGCAGGCGGCGGAGGCCGCCCGGGCACGCCTTGCGCGCGATGGCTTCGAAGCGAAGGTGGTGACGCTTCAGTAGCGTCGCCGGAGTGCACGGAAGACGCCTTTCGATGGACTACACCGCGTTCGATGTGATCGTGCTCTCGGTCGTGCTGCTCTCGGCGGCGCTCGGCGTGTGGCGTGGCGTGATCCGCGAGGTGTTTTCCCTTGCCGCGTGGGTGGCAGCGGTGGTGATCGCGTTTCTTTACGGCGAGGCGGTTGCCCGGCTCCTGCCGCTCGGGGAGGCGCCGCTCTGGCTCACGCAGCTCTCGGGGCATGCACTTGCGTTCGTGGCGGTGTTCGTTGCGCTGTCGCTCGTCGGTCATCTGTTCACGAAGCTCACGCATGCGGTGGGCCTTGGTTTCATCGATCGCTCGCTCGGCATGATGTTCGGCATCGTCCGCGGTGGGCTGATCGTCGTCCTGCTCGTGCTGCTTGCCGGGGCCACGGCCTTGCCCGCGGCACCGTGGTGGCGCGAGAGCATCACCGCGCGACCGATCGAGACGGTTGCTGCGCTCCTTCGGGCGCGGCTGCCCGACGAGCTTGCGCGACACCTCCGGTTCCTGCCGCCCCCCGCGGCAGCGCTGGCCCCGACCCCCTGAGGAGCCCTTCCATGTGCGGCATCATCGGCATCGTCAGTCACGGCCCGGTCAACCAGATGATCTACGACGGGCTCTTGACCCTCCAGCACCGCGGGCAGGATGCGGCCGGCATCATGACGGCGGACGGCGCCATGTTCCACATGCACAAGGCCAAGGGCATGGTGCGCGACATCTTCCGCACCCGCAACATGCGTGACCTGCTTGGCAACGCCGGCATCGGTCATGTGCGCTACCCGACCGCGGGCTCGGCCAGCTCGGTTCACGAGTCGCAGCCGTTCTACGTCAATTCCCCGTTCGGTCTCGCGCTCGCGCACAACGGCAATCTGACCAACAGCGAACAGCTGAAGCAGGAGCTGTTCGAGATCGACGCCCGGCACATCAACACCAACAGCGACAGCGAGGTGCTGTTGAACGTGTTCGCACTCGAGCTCGAGCGCGCCGTGGCCGACGTGCCGGGCCACCGCCTGACGCCGGAGCGCATCTTCCGCGCCGTCCGCGGCGTGCACGAGCGCTGCCGCGGTGCCTATGCCGTCGTGGTGATGATCGCGGGCTACGGGTTGCTCGCGTTTCGCGATCCGTACGGGATCCGGCCGCTCGTCTACGGCATGAACGAAAGCATGGCCGGTCCGGAGTACGCGGTCGCCAGCGAAACGGTCGCGCTCGACGTCCTCGGCTTCGCTTTCGAGCGGGACGTGGCGCCCGGCGAGGCAATCTTCATCGACTTCGCGGGCCATCTCCACGCCGAACAATGTGCTGCGGCACCGAGCCTCAATCCCTGCATCTTCGAGTACGTCTATCTCGCGCGGCCCGATTCGGTGATCGATGGCGTCAGCGTGTACGATGCCCGTGTCCGCCTCGGTGAGGAGCTCTCGCGGGTGGTGCTTGCGCTGCCCGAGGCGCAGGAAATCGACGTGGTCATACCGATCCCGGACTCCTCGCGCCCGAGCGCGCTCGAACTGGCGACGCGTCTTGCGCGCCCGTACCGTGAGGGTTTCGTGAAGAACCGCTACGTCGGGCGCACGTTCATCATGCCCGGGCAGGCGATGCGCAAGAAAAGCGTGCGTCAGAAGCTGAATCCGATCGCGAGCGAGTTCCGCGGCAAGACGGTACTTCTCGTGGACGACTCGATTGTCCGCGGCACGACCAGCCGCGAGATCGTGCAGATGGCGCGCGAGGCTGGCGCGAAGAAAGTCATCTTCGCGAGCGCCGCCCCGCCGGTGAAGTATCCGAACGTCTACGGCATCGACATGCCCACGCCGAGCGAGCTGATTGCGGTAGGGAAGACCGACGAGGAGATCGCCCGCGCAATCGGCGCCGATCGTGTGGTCTATCAGTCGATCGAGGGCATGAAGCGCGCGATCCGCGCCGGTAACCCAGCAATCGGTGACTTCGATGCCTCCTGCTTCGACGGCTGCTACGTGACCGGCGACATCACAGTCGACTTTCTGCATGGATTGGCCCGATCGCGCGATGCATCGCGTGGCGAGGCCGTGTCGGCGGACGAATGAACGAGCACGATCCCGCACCCGAGGCGTACGAACCGGGCAAGCAGAACGCGCACCTCGACACGCTCGCGATCCGCGCGGGGGGGCTGCGCACGCCCTTCCTCGAGCACTCCGAGGCGCTCTTTCCGACCGTGAGCTTTGTCCACGAGTCGGCCGAGA
>CAZSTF010000124.1:0-5869 GCA_964609555.1 uncultured Alcaligenaceae bacterium
TCCCCATGAGCACCAGCGCGTCGCCCCCCTCGAGCACGAGTCCTGCATCCGGCGTAAGTCGCTGCCCTGCACGCCGGATGTGCGTGAGCTCCACATCTTCGCCCCTGAACAGTGCTTCCAGGTCCTGCCAGCGCTGCCCCACGGCAGATGAACCCGTCGGCAGCACGACCGTGTGCAGGACACGCGCATCGCCGTCGGCTTCATTGCCGTCGGAGGCCCCCCGATAGAAGCCACGGAACAGGCTGTAGCGCTCCTCACGCACCGCGCGAATGCGGCGGAGCACCTGCGGCAGCGGCGTGCCGATGAGCAGCAGTGAATGAGAGGCCAGCATGAGCGAGCCTTCGAGCACGTCCGGCACGACCTCAGTCGCGCCTCCCGCGAGCAGCCGATCGATCGCCTCGTCGTCGGCGGTCCGCACGATGATCGGCAGGTCCGCGCGCACACTGCGCACCGTGCCGATGATCCGGAGGGCGACATCGACGCTCGCGAACGAAATCACGAGCGCCCGCGCCCGCTCGATCCCGGCGGCGATCAGCACCTCGCGCCGGGCGGCATCGCCGAAGACGACTTCCCCGCTGCCCGCGGCCTCGCGCACCCGCTCGGGGTCGTGATCGAGCGCGACCACGCGCACACCCTCGGCTTCGAGCAGCCGCGCGAGGTACTGTCCGCTTCGCCCGAAGCCGCAGATCAGCACATGGTCGCTGCGCGAAATGCTCTCGGCCGCGATCTTGAAGATGTCGGCCGAGCGGGCGAGAAAGTCACGTGCGGAGAGCCGCTTGTTGATGCGCTCGGCCAGCGCGGGATACAGGGGTGCGGCCAACATGAGCAACACCATGGCCGCAATCGCAATCTGCGCCGGATGCTCGCCGAGCACGCCGAGCGTGAGTCCGAGGGTGATCAGCACAAAGCCGAACTCGCCCGCCGGCAGGAGGAGCGCGTTGGCGAGCGTGCCCTCGGTGTTGCGCAGGCCGAAGCGGCGCGTGAGCGGATAGGTGACGGCCGTCTTGAGGATCGGGATGACCACGACGAGCGCCGCTACCCAGAAGAAATTCGCGAGCACGAAGCGCGCATCGAGCTGCATGCCCACCGAGATGAAGAACAACCCCAGCAACACGTCGCGGAACGGGCGGATGTCGTCCTCCACCTGGAGCTTGTATTCGGTCTCGGCGATCAGCATCCCGGCAACGAAGGCACCGAGCGCGAGCGGCAAACCGGCCAGATGACAGAGCCAGGCGAGCGAGAGCGTGACCAGAAGCACGTTCAGCATGAACAGCTCGCCGGTCTTGCGGCGCGCGACCTGATCAAGCCAGAAGCGCAGGAGGGGCTGACCGAAGCCCAGGAGCAGCCCGAGCAGGACGACGGTCTTCGCGATCGTCCAGCCGATGTCGGTCCACCCGGCGCTGCCGCCCGCAAGCACGGGCAGCACGATCAGGAGCGGGATCACCACGATGTCCTCGAAGATCAGGATGCCGAGCGTGTGCCGCGCATGGGGCGCGGACAGTTCGTTGCGCTCGACCAGGAGCTTGGCACCGATGGCGGTGGAGGACATCGCGAGCGCCGAGGCGAGCACGATCGCGGCCGGCCACTGCCCGAGCCAGACGAAAGCGAGGACGCCGAAGAGAGCAAAAAGGATCGCGAACTGTGCCGCGCCCAGCCCGAGCACGAGATGCCGCATCGCCCGGAACTGCGGCAGCGAGAATTCGAGCCCGATCGAGAACATGAGAAAGACCACGCCGTACTCGGCCAGATGCCGCGCCTGCTCGCTGTCGGGAATCAGCTTCAACGCATGCGGGCCCAGAAGCATGCCCACCGCCAGGTAGCCCAGGAGCGAAGGCAGCCCGAGCGCGCGGCAGACGGCCACCGTCAGCACGCTCGCAGCGAGCACGATCACGACGAGGGCCAGCGCGGAGGTCATGCGCCCGAATCTAGCAAAGCCCCCCTAAACTGCCTGCAAATCATGCTTGATCGTCATCTCCTGCCGATATTCGCAAGTGCGCACCGCGCCGTCGCGGCACCGCTCCATCGGCGGGGAGTCCGCGCGGACAGAGTCACAATTGCAGGCTGGCTCGTCGGCATGGCGGCGGCGCCGCTGATCGTGACCGGCCAGACCGAGGCTGCCCTGGTCATGATCCTCGTCAACCGATTTCTGGATGGTGTCGATGGCGCACTCGCCCGCCTCGGCACGCCCACGGCCCGTGGGGCTTTTCTCGACATCGTGCTCGACTTCGTCTTCTACGCCTCGATCCCGCTGGCCTTTGCCGTGGCCGCTCCGGCGCAGAACGCGCTCCCGGCCGCCGCACTCCTCGCGGGATTCATCGGCACCGGCACGAGTTTCCTGGCGTATGCCGCCGCGCGTCCCGGCGTATCGAACCCGGTCTATCCGCGCAAGGGGCTCTACTACCTGGGCGGACTCACCGAGGGGACGGAGACGATCCTCGCCTTCGCCCTCATGTGTCTGTGGCCGCAGCACTTTGCGCCGATCGCATGGGTGTTTGCCGCGGCCTGCACCGTCACCACCGTGACGCGGATCGTGGTCGGGGCGCGCGCTCTCAATGCGACCGACTCCAGTACAGCCCTAGCGACGAAAAAACGGACACTGTGAGTCGTCGACCGTTGCGTCTCAGGAGGAACGCACCCCACTCCGCGTGATGAACGCGATTGGGGTGCGCAGATACTTCTACCTCTCCCGCGTCATCGACGTCGCAGCCGTGCCACCCCCAATCCTCCGAGCGCAAGGGACAGAAGCCCAAGCACTGGAAGCGCAAGCACCGGTACCGAAGCTGGAACGGAAGAGATGATGACCGTGGAATCGGTCGCCGCATTGTTCGCCGTGGCAAGATCAATCGTACCCGCGGGCACCGTCACATAAGCCGTGTTGTTGATCGTTCCTCCCGCCCCGGCTGTTCCGGTAACCGTGAACGTCACGCTGCCTCCGCTGGGTAGCAAAGGAATGACGATGCTTGGCCCCTGCATGGCCACCACAGTTACCGCTGCCGGCAGTGGACATGCGGCCCCACCTGTCGCAGACCCGCAGCTGACTCCTGCCACCGTCAGATTGGCTACAGCAGGATCGGAGAAGACTGCCCAGTCCGCAGCGGAAGGCCCCGCATTCGCCACGGTGATCGAATAAGTCACCAATCCCCCCGCAACCACCGAGACGAGACCATCCGTTTTGGTGATCGAGAGGTTTGCTTCACCGGTGCTCCGCAGATCTGCTGACAGTCGCGATACGAACGCGTCATCACCGCCGACATAGGCAGACTGAGCGCCGCCAGTGGTTCCAGGAAAGTCTGCCGAGCCCGTTCGTCCTGCGACATAGACGTCTCCGGTCGACGGATGAATCGCCACCGCCTTCAAGTCATCCGAATCTCCGCCACCGAGGAAAGTGGCCTGGTGGATTGCAGTCAGCGCGGAATTCAGGCGGGCCACATACCCGTCAAAGGAACCTCCACCATGCACTGATTGAGCGCCACCGGAAGTGTTGGGGAACGAAGTTCCGATCGTCATACCTGCGACATACACATCTCCGCTCAGTGGATGGATTGCCAAAGCAGACGCGGTGTCGCCGAGTGCGCCCCCAAGATAGGTAGATTGAACGTAGGTGGTGAGCGCCGCAGTCAGGCGAGTCACGAACGTATCGAACGAGCCTCCTCCATACGTGCCCTGCGCGCCTCCTATGGTGCCCGGGAAACCCGTCGAGCTGGTGGTGCCCGCCACATACACGTCGCCGCTGTCGGGATGAATGGCAATAGCCTGTGCTGAATCGAAATCCGAGCCACCAAGATAAGTCGATTGCGACAGAACTGTGAGCGTGCTGTTGAAGCTCGTGACGAAGGCGTCGCCCAATCCACCGTTCGTCGCCTGCGCACCTCCGGCGGTGCCGGGTAGATCGATGGAGGTCGTGGGGCCCGCGACGTATACGCGACCACTTGATGGGTGAATCGACAGCGCCCTCGCGCTTTCATTTGCCGAACCCCCAAGGTAGGTAGACTGCAGACGAAGGGTCAGAGCGGAATTGAACCGGGTCACAAATGCGTCGTTGACCCCACCGCCAAAAGTGGCCTGCGCGCTGCCGGCAGTACCGGGAAAGTCGGTCGAAAAGGTCACACCTGCCACGTAGACCTCGCCGCTGACAGGATGGATTGCGACGGCGTGGCCGTTGTCTTGGTCCGCCCCGCCAAGATAGCTGGACTGCAAGCGAGTGGTGAGCGCTGCATTGAAACGGGTTACAAATGCATCCGCTTCTCCCGCTTGACTTGGTTGTGAACTGCCAGCGGTACCCGGAAAGTCAGTGGATCGTGTGCTCCCAACGACGTAGATCTCCCCGCTCACCGGATGAATGGCGACAGCGCTGACCCCGTCCGTACCGGTGCCGCCGAGATAAGTCGTCTGCAGACGAGCGGTGAGTGCGGCATTGAAGCGCGCAGCAAAGGCGTCCTCATTCCCGCCGGAGGCTACCTGAGCGCCGCCCGCCGTACTGGGAAGATCGTTGGATGCGGTACGACCAACGACATAAACTTCGCCGCTCGCCGGATGAATGGCCATTGCATTCACCTCCTCGAACGATAGACCGCCGTGGAAAGTCGATTGGAGCAGCGGATCAATCACCAACGGGCGACTGCGATCATACGCACCAAGTTCGAAGCCATATTCATGGCAATCCGGGCCGCAGGCCTTCGGTTTAAGCGCATACCGTACCGCAACGTCGCGGCGCTCGCGTTTCGCGTCGAACTGAAACGCAACGGGAGCGGTAAAGCGCACGGGACCGTGACTGGTGCGTGCCTCAAGCGCACCTTCCTTGGTGAGAACGAGCTTCGGTGTTCCCGAGAGTTGCATGCGAATCACGGCTGGATCTCGCCCGGGTGCAACGGTATAAAGCTTCTCAACGTTTGCCTGCCTAGCCCGCAACTCTACGGTCACACCGGGAAAAACCTCGCCAAGATCAAGCGCGGCGTGCGCGGGCAAATCTGCAGCATGGCGGGGGTCCTCCCCCACGAAAAAGCTCACTCGGCCTTCGAGGGGCTCGCGCCCAACGATGGCACCGATGCGTCCGCCTGCAAACCGTTCGCTGAGCACCCAACCGCCCACGCGCGGGCAAATTCTCGAATCGTGCCGTTGCCGCGCTGAAGTCGCATCGCCCTCAACCGCAGCGCACGCCACCGTGCGAGGGCCGTTGAAATGATGCACGATGGCGCCATCGCGAGTGACCCAAACCGCACCGGCGAAACTTTGCGCTCGCCACGCAGCTTGATCGTTCCACTGACCCAGATTGGCCACCCACGGTACGGCGAGCTCATGAAGGCGCCCCCGAGCCTCGTCAATCGAGAAGGTTGGTACCGAGCCGCGCGCGGCAGACGCGGCAGTGTCTGCCACGGCGACGGCCTCGGTAGGCCTGACCCACGACATCGCGAGAAGAATGGCCAGCGCACCCGCCGATACTGCCGTCGATACACCGGTGGCGCGGCGATGACTGAGCCCCCCTTGGCTTTCCAGCTCGAACATGAATGTCTCCCGCTTGCAGTGTGGATAAATGACGCGCCACACTCGAATATTCGTTTGGTTACCGTGGCGCGGTCATTCAACAGCATCGGATTTATCCGCGCAATAGCGATAGACGCGTTTCGCTCGTCGGAAACCACAAAAGGACGCCAGTTCATGGCGAGATCAATCGCAGCAAGCGCATTGGTGATGCCCAGGCTCGTAGCGCACAGGACCGTCATCCGCGCGCGGAGACCGCTTGATCAAGGTGTCAGTTGAAGGCTGCCCAGGAGCCGACGGCCCCCAGCGCACGTTTGTCTGACGTGAACTACCTCGTCAGCCCCGGTTGAGGGGCAGATTGAGCAGCAGGTTCTGCGGCTTCAACTTCAGG
>CAZSTF010000125.1:0-5800 GCA_964609555.1 uncultured Alcaligenaceae bacterium
CCGGCGATCGACGCCCACCCGCCGCTGCTCATCCGCACGCACATCGATCTCGCCACCGCACTGGCCGAGTCTGGGCACTGGTCACCGGTGCTTGATCTGGCGCTGGGCGCGCTGCATGAGGCCCAGGTGCGACACCTGCATCCCTTCGCGGCGGAGGCGGCCCTTCTCGCTTCGCGAGCGGCAATCGTGGCCCGGGACCTGCGTGCTGCGGAACAAGCCCTCGAGGCGCTGCGGCGTGCGCAGGACGACACCCGCAATCTGCTGCGCGAAGGTCGGAAGGCCGCGGCGCAGTGGGCGCTCGAGTTGCGCGATCTGCGCGAGCGGGCGCGGCGGGACGAGGCGCGCCTCATGTCTCTGGCGGCCGAGGTCGTGGAACAGCAATCGGCGACGCGCGAGCGAGACCGCGCGCTGCAGCTCGACACCCGGAGCGGTCTGCTCACCCGAAGCGCATTCGAGGACGCGCTCGCGGGACTCATCCGCAGCGCACCGGAAGAGCCTTTCTGCATCCTGATGATCGACACGGGCGATCTCGCTGCGCTGGCCCGCGTGCAGGGTCGAGCCGTGGCCGACACGGCGCGACAGACGCTCATCGCGAGCGCGCGCCGCGTCGTGCGCGAACGCGATCTGCTGACCGACTTTGGCACCGGCGAGATGATCGTCTGCTGCCATGGCGTGGGCGACGTGCGTGCAGGGCGCATTGCCGAGGCCATTCGGGATGGTTTCGCCGACGAGATCCGACTGCGTCTGCCTCATCTGCCCTTCGACCCGCTGCGCATCGCGGTGATCTACACGCGGGGGCGCGTCGGCACCCCCCTGCTCGGTCTCCTGCACAGGCTCGACCGCGCCCTCGCCCGCGTCCGCCAGGCCCCCGGAGAAACGGTCGTCACCATTCGCGCGCTCACCCACGACGGCGATTGAACCACCCTCCCCCAAGGTCGGGGCCCCGCTGTGCCACGCCGCGGTGGCTGAGCGGATCCATCGATCGGCGTTAATGGTTTTTGTCATGGACAAAACGTCGATGACTGATTACATTCCGGGTCTCGTTTCAAGGAGATCCGCTCATGCTGACGCGTCGCGACCTGCTGATCGGGGGCACCGCTGCCGCCGCCACCTATGCCACCACGTCCTGGCTGCC
Source organism: uncultured Alcaligenaceae bacterium (assembly GCA_964609555.1). Taxonomy (GTDB): domain Bacteria; phylum Pseudomonadota; class Gammaproteobacteria; order Burkholderiales; family Casimicrobiaceae; genus Casimicrobium. Next base: position 1,136 of record CAZSTF010000125.1, read on the forward strand.
GCTCGTGGCCCAGAACGCCCCGAATTTCGGCGCGCCCAGCGTCGTCCAAGTCGGCTTTCGCAAGCAGAAACTGGGCGACATGGAGATCATCGCCCTCAATGACGGTGTGCTCCGTCGCCCGCTCGCGGCGGAATTCGTGCGCAACGCCCCGCTCGATCAGGTGCAGGCCCTGCTCAAGGCACAGAACCTGCCGACCGAGTACATCGACATTCCGTTCACCGCCTTCCTCGTGGTCGCCGGCAACCGCCGCATCCTCATGGACACGGGCCTCGCAGACAACGGCCCGCCCACGGCGGGGCGACTGGTGGCGAACCTCGCCGCCGCCGGCTTCAAGCCGGAGGACATCGATACCGTGCTGATCAGCCACTTCCACGGCGATCACATCAACGGCCTGCGCAACAAGGCCGGACAATGGGTCTTCCCCAAGGCCAAGGTGATGGTGCCCGCGCCTGAGCATGCATTCTGGATGGATGATGCCCGGATGAACACTGCACCCGAAGCGATGCGCGGCGCGTTCCAGGCGGTGCGCCGGGTCTTTGGCGGCATGGCGGCTGACCAGCTCGTGCAGTTCCAGCCCGGCGGCGAAGTCGCCCCTGGCATCACAAGCGTGGCCGCCTACGGCCACACGCCGGGCCACACGATCTTCACCGTGCAGAGCCGCGGGGAGAAGTTCGCGTTCGTGGCCGACCTCACGAACATCCCGCAGCTCTTTGCGCGCAATCCGGATTGGGCGGTGCAGTTCGACATGGACGCCGAGGCGGCGCGCGTGAGCCGTCGCCGCATCTTCGAGATGGTCGTGAACGACAAGATGCTCACGGGCGGCTTCCACTTCCCGTTCCCCGCCTTCGGCGTGATCGAGAAGATGGGCAACGGCTACGAATTCAAGCCGGTGGCGTGAGCGGCTGTGCCCGCGCAGCCCGCTGTTGGCACACAGCCTGGCGAGCCAAGGCTCGCCGGGCATCGCCGTACGGATCAGGAAGCCGGCCGAACTTCGGTCACCAGTCGGCGCAACGACTCGACGACGGTGGCCGCCTCGTTCGCGTTCACGCCCCCGTGGGTCTTGAGGTAGTCGACGACGGGTTTGCCGGATCGCTTGCCGATCAGCACATCCTTTTCCAAGCGAAGCGACGCCCTCGCAAAGTCGGCTGCGGTGCCGTGACAGCCCGCGCACTTGGCGGCGAACACGGGCGGAGACTGCACCTGCGCCTTGAGCATCGAAACGACGGGGGCGTGCAGTTCCGCTGTCAGGTAATGATGGGCGAGGAAGGCCTCAACCCCGTCCTTGTGATGGGTGCCGATGAGCCGCCCCGACTCGACGCGAAGGAACTTGCGCGCGAACTGCGCTGCGTGTCCATGGCAGGACGCGCAGCGCCCGTCCCAGTAGGCATGAAGATCGCGATCCGCAGCGAAGGAAGCAGCCGTACCCACGACTGCTACTGAGGCGAGCAGTAAAGAGAGCCTGCTGGCGCGGCCCTTCGATCGGTCACGCATCTCCCGCCTCCTGGTGCGTCACTCCCAGCTCAACGCTCCACCCGTCTGATACTCGATGACGCGGGTCTCGAAGAAGTTCTTTTCTTTCTTGAGATCCATGACTTCGCTCATCCAAGGGAACGGATTCTCGGCCTTGTCGAACAGCGGATCAAGGCCGATCTGCTGGCAGCGGCGGTTGGCGATGAAGCGCAGGTACTCCTTGAACATCGGCGCATTCAGGCCGAGCACGCCGCGCGGCATCGTGTCCTCGGCATAGGCGTACTCGAGCTCGACGCCCCGCTTGAACAGACCGCGCAGTTCCTCCTTGAAGGATTCGGTCCACAGGTGGGGGTTCTCGAGCTTGATCGTGTTGACGAGGTCGATGCCGAAGTTGCAGTGCATCGACTCATCCCGCAGGATGTATTGATACTGCTCGGCCGCGCCGGTCATCTTGTTCTGCCGCCCGAGCGCGAGGATCTGGACGAAGCCGACATAGAAGAACAGCCCTTCCATGATGCAGGCGAAGACGATCAGGCTCTTGAGCAGCGCCTGATCGGTCTCGAAGGTGCCGGTGCGGAAGTTCGGGTTGGTCAGCACATCGATGAACGGGATGAGGAACTCATCCTTGTCCCGGATGCACTTGATCTCGTGATAGGCGTTGAAGATCTCCGCCTCGTCGAGCCCGAGAGACTGGACGATGTACTGGTAGGCGTGCGTGTGGATCGCCTCCTCGAACGCCTGCCGGAGCAGATACTGTCGGCACTCCGGCGCGGTGATGTGGCGGTAGGTGCCGAGCACGATGTTGTTGGCCGCGAGGCTGTCTGCGGTCACGAAGAAGCCCAGGTTGCGCTTGACGATCAGACGCTCGTCCTCGGTCAGTCCATCGGGCCGCTTCCAGAGCTCGATGTCCCGCTGCATGTTGATTTCCTGCGGCATCCAGTGGTTGGCGCAGCCACCGAGATACTTGTCCCAGGCCCAGGTGTACTTGAATGGCACGAGCTGATTGACGTCGGCCCCGCCGTTGATGACGCGCTTGTCCTCGGCGCGCACGCGACGCCAGCGCTGATCGAACTCGGGATTGCCGACCTTGGACAAGCGCTCCTCCGACGCGGGCGCGGGCTGCTCTTGCATCTGCGCGCGGTAGTCCGCAACATGGGCCGGACCGGGAGCAGCAGCGGCCGTCGGCACGACGGCTGCCGCCGCAGTTGCCGTTGCCAGCGTCGTCGCGGGTGCGCTCGCGACTTCTTCGTCATCGAAACTGAGCATGTCTTCTACATCCTGTTGTTGTTGAGTGTGGGTACCGGGCCGATCGGCCGATGAGCATCGCCTCGGTGGCAATTCGTTGCATGATGCGTCAGCGCGTGGTCAGTCATTGCACCATCGTTCATTGCACTGTTTCCAGCTTGCCGTAGAGATAGGTGGGCGAGATGTCAATGCCCCCGCGATCCCACGACAAGGTTGCGAGTCCCTCGTTCAGTTGCAATTCGGCAAACGTGACCGGGTCGCGCAGCGGTGCCAGATCGTCGCCCCAGAGGTCTTCCGACAGATCGACCACGCCGTGCCGACCGTCGCTGAACTCGAGCCAGAGCTGGTAGTCGCCCATGTGGCGTGCGCCGACCAGCAGGGGCTGGGTTTCGAGGAAATCAGACACGCAAACTCCGGGGTGTAAGGGACGTTCGATGGACCGTGGCTTTGCCTTCGGCTTTTCGCGGCTGACCGGACGCGCTGCGCTCCGATCAACCCTGAAAAGCCCCGCCTCTGGAGAACGATGCCGAAGTGTCCTTCGCATCGTCCCTTCTCGACTTCAGCTCATACCGAGCCGGATCGGAGGCGGGTTCGAGTTTCGCGCGGGTGGGACCCCGGGGCGACGGGTCGGTATTGCGGCTCGATCCGCAGCATGGGCTGTTGCCAGTGCCACGCTGCACTCTCGCTGCAACCCCTCCGTCCACCTGCTATGCGCCGGTGTAACCGTTCAGGCGTGCGTTTTCCTTGCAATCCTTCGGTGTCACATAGCCCTGTGATGAGGCACCGATGATGTTGCCGTTCGACGCAATCCGACGCCAGCGGTGCTTGCCCGCCTTGTCTTGGTAGAACTCCCACTTGTGCTCTTTGGTTGCCACAGGATCACCTCCTTTCGCGTCAGGCACACACACTCGTCCGAGTGGACGAAGTCTTGTGCGAAATGCAGCGTCAGCATCGCGCGAACAGTGCCGGACGCTGCCCCTCGTGCGGCAGACGCTCGCGCCGTTCGCTCCGGCGGAGCCCGTCGCGAGATCACGACGGGCACATGAACTGTCTGCTGCGGTCATCGGCTCGCGGCAGTCCCTGGGCGACAACCCAGTGCGAGCACGCTGACCGCAGCCCTCTCACGCGCCCCGGTTGAACGGGGCACGCAAGAGGTCGAAACCCGATCAGAGCGGCGGAATGCGCAGCTTCTGACCCGGGTAGATCTTGTCGGGATGCGACAGCATGGGCTTGTTTGCTTCGAAGATCGCCGGGTACTTGTTGCCATCGCCGTAGAACTTCTTCGCGATGGCCCAGAGCGTGTCGCCGCGCACCACGTCGTGGTACTGCGCCTCGGGCTCGGACTGGTCGACCGACATGTGATCGTTGACCGAAGCCACGCCTTCGACATTGCCGGCACAGAGCAGCGCCTTCTCCTTGGTCGCCTGATCCTTGGCCACGCCAAACACCGAGACGGTCGAGGTCGTGGCATCGAAGGTGACCGTCAGGCCGGTGATCGTGAGGCCCTGCTGCTCGATGTAGGCCTGGATGGCGTCGCCCGCCTGGCGGTTGGCCGCCTCGAGCGCAGCCTGGGCATCGGCGCTCGCCTGCTCGCGCGCCGCCTGAGCGGCCTCCTCGGCCTTCTTGCTGCCGAAGAGCTTTTCGCCGGCTTCCTTGATGAAACTGAACAGACCCATGTTGATTCTCCCTATGTGGATGGGTTGGGGGGGTTGAACGGAGGCCCGACTATACGCAGCAGCGATGACGAGGCTCCGACTCAGACAAGTCCTCTTCAATGCCCCCGGATCACTGACACGCCTCACAGCCTGGATCGTCGATCGCGCAGAACTTGATGTCGGTCGCAGGCAACTCAGCCGACGCGGCAGCTGCCCCTGAGGCCATCGCTGCCGTGCCGGTTGAAGCATGCCCTGTGCCGCCTGCGACGATTCGAAGCGGGGACGCGCCAGCGCC
>CAZSTF010000126.1:0-5773 GCA_964609555.1 uncultured Alcaligenaceae bacterium
TTACCCACGCAGCCTGTGGACAAAAATGTGCATGACCGCCTCTTGACAGCCGCCAAACGACGGGTGGATGCGGCTTTCCGCGGCCTGCCCAAATTCGCGGCATCTCATGGAAAGCCCTTGTTTTTCAATGACTTGATGCATTTTCTGCGGCTTCCCGAGGCGCCCCCCGGAATTCTCCGGGAGGAAGGCGGATTTTGTGCATAAGTCCGGTTTTGGATCACCGAAACCGGCACTTGTCAAATCGGGTCAGGCGCCGCTGCGGCCCGCCCGAGCTCGGCCACGGCGGCAACGAGTTCAGCCACGCGCTCGGGGCTCGCGCCCGGCGTGATGCCATGCCCGAGGTTGGCGATGTAGCGGTGGCACGGGTCGAATCCGGCCCAAGCCGCCGCCACCCCGCGCCGGATGCTCGCCTCGTCCGTGGCCATGAGGGCCGGGTCGAAATTGCCCTGCAACGTGATCCCCGGGCCAACCGCCGCCCGCGCGTCGGCGAGATCGGTGTGCCAATCGACGCCGACGGCCTCCGCCCCGATGCCCGCGGTCGCGGCGAGCGAGGCGCCCGCGCCCTTGCTGAAGACGATGATCGGCAGCGCCGGATGGCGGGCGCGGATCGCGGCCACCACCCGCTCCATCGAGGCAAGCGACTGATGCCGGTAGGCTGAGGGGGCGAGGAGCCCCCCCCAGCTGTCGAAGAGCATGAGCGCATCCGCCCCATGCTCGGCCTGCGCGAGCAGATACTGGCTCACCGCCTCGGTATTGACTTCGAGCACGCGCGCGAAGAGATCCGGCCGCATGTGCATCAGGCGGCGGGTGTGGATGAATTCGTCGCCCGAGCCGCCGCCGTCGATCATGTAGCAGGCGAGCGTGAACGGCGAGCCCGAAAAGCCGATGAGCGGCACGCGCTGCACGCCCCCGCGCGTGAGCGCCCGGCGGCATTCGTCGAGGGCGTCGAACACATAGCGCAGGCGCTCGAGCGGCGGCACGGAGAGCGCGGCAATCGCCGCCTCATCGCGAAGCGGATGCGCGAAGCGCGGCCCCTCGCCCGCCTCGAACGAGAGCCCGAGGCCCATCGCATCCGGAATCGTCAGGATGTCGGAAAAGAGGATCGCCGCATCGAGCGCAAAGCGCTCGAGCGGCTGCAGCACGACCTCGGCGCAGAGCGCGGGCGATCGGCAGAAATCCATGAAGCTCGCCGCGCGCGCGCGGGTCGCGCGGTATTCCGGCAGGTAGCGGCCCGCCTGCCGCATGAGCCAGAGTGGCGGACGCGGCAGGCGCTCATCGGTGAAGGCGCGCAGGAAGAGATCGTTCTCGAAGGTCTTGGGCATTGGGGGGAGCGTCCGGTCAGCGGCGCGTGAGCGAAAGCACGCGATTCGACCACGTGGGCGAGGCGCGGCGCAGGAAGTCGCGGCCGAGCACGGTCGTCTGGCCGGGCTTTTCGCTCACGGTCACCGTGAAACCGTAGAGATCGACGTTACCGACGCGGATCGAATTGACCTCGAGCCGGTAGTCCTTGTACATGAGCGGCTTGCCGTCCTTGTCCTTGGGCTCGATGACCGTCTTCACTTCCTTGCCGTCCTTCACCTCGGTGACCGTCTGCCGGGGCGCGCGATAGCTACGGCTCGGCTTGTCCTTGTAAGGCAGGTTCAACCGGTCGGCGTCGCTCGCGGCGATGATGATGCCGGCGACGCTGCGGTCGATTTCCGCCTGCACCGCACCCCCGTTGATGAGTGCCTGCGTGAGGTAGCGGTTCTTGTTGTCGGCGCGGATCTGATGCGTGGGCAGCCCGGGGGGCGTGTTCGTGTCCACGATCACCACCTCGCCGAGCGGCAGCGTCCATGTGCGCCCGGCGAGAAGCACCTCGGCCCGGCCTTCGCGAACGCCGGTGAGGAGCAGCCCCTCGTCGTGGAAGCGGTCGCGCACGAGCTCGGTCGTCGCCCCGTCGATCTTGAGCCGCACGCGATCACGCCCGAGGATCGACTGCAGTTCGAGCGTGAGGGCGTGCAGGGGAAGCGCGGTCGCAAGCGCCGCCGCGAGCGCGAGCACGGCGAGAACGGAACGAGGCATCAGCCGATTTTAGGAAGGTGCCTCGGACCAGGAGGAGCGCAGGCACCCTCACCCCGACCCTCTCCCGGAGGGAGAGGGAGTGACTCGCCCTCTCCCCGTGCCCCGGAGTGCGGCCGGGCTCGGGTGCCCTCTCCCATGGGAGAGGGTGCCCCGAAGGGGCGGGTGAGGGACTCATCCTGCCGATCCACCCGCTGCTCTCTCCCGGAGGGAGAGGGAGTGACGCGCGAGCCCTTACGCCTTGCGCGCGAGCAACTCCGCAAGCGCGCAGGCGACGACCTGGGTCGCGCGCCGGAGGTCGTCGAGCAGGATGTTCTCGTCGGCCCGCTTCGCGCCGGACTCGGGCACGGTGTGCGGCCCCGCGCCATAGAGGACGACCGGAATCCCCGCCTCGCCGTAAAGCCGTGCGTCGGTGTAGAGCGGCACGCCCCCGACAGTGATCGGCTCGCCGAAGATGCGCTCGGCATGCCGCTTGAGCGGCTCGACGAGCCGCTCGTGGCCCGGGAGGGGTTTCAGTGCCTGGGCGAGCAGCAGGCGCCGCACATCGAGCCGGATACCCGGCCATCCGCGCACTGCCTGTTCGATCGCGGTGCGCAGCTCCGCCTCGGCCTCGGCCGGGTTCTCCTCGGGAATCAGCCGCCGGTCGATGCGGAGCGTGACCTTGCCGGGCACGACGTTGGTGTTCGTGCCGCCTTCGATGCGCCCGACGATGAGCGTGGGATGCGTGATGCCGGGCACCTGCGAGCGACGCGTCTTGAACGTCTCGCGAAGCGCGTAGAGCGCGTTCAGGATGGCCGTGGCCGCGACGAGCGCGTCATGCCCCGTCTCGGGCATCGCCCCGTGGGTAGCCTGACCGTGGACGGTCACTTCGAGCTGCAGACAGCCGTTGTGCGCCGTGACGATGGCGTAGGAGAAGCCGGGGCCCAGCACGAGGTCGGGCTGCGTGAGCTTCTGCCCAAGCAACCAGCCCGGACCGAGCAGACCGCCGAATTCCTCGTCGTAGGTGAAATGCAGTTCGATCGTGCCCGCAAGTGGTGCGTCATCCCGCTCGAGCGCCGCAAGCGCCGCAACGGCCTCGAGCGCAAAGGTGAAGGTCGCGATGTCGCTCTTGCTCACGGCCACGCCGCGTGCGTACATGCGCCCCTCGACGATCTCGCCCGCGTAGGGGTCGTGCGTCCAGCCCTCGCCCGGCGGCACCACGTCGCCATGCGCATTGAGCGCGATCGTCGGGCCGCGCCCGTCGCCGAAGCGCCGCCGGACGATCAGGTTCGTGATCGAGCGCATGCCGTAGGCCTCGACCTCGGCCCGGGGCACGGGATGGCGCTCGACCGTGTGGCCGCGCGCTTCGAGCAGGCGGGCTGCGCATTCCGCGGCGGGTGCGTTGTCGCCGGGCGGCGTGTCGGAGGGCACGCGAACGATCGCGCGCAGGAATTCGATCTGCTCGGCGTGATGCGCGTCGATGTAGCGGGCGAGGAGGTCGTCGGTCGTCATGGCGAGGGGTTGCGCTCGACCCGCGGCGCCCGATCGGGGGCGACGTTCGCAGGCTCGAAGTGCTCGAAGAAGTGAAGCAGCACCGAGGTGGCGATCTCGGCATCCTCGGCGGTCATCGTCTCGCTCGGATGATGGGAAATGCCGCCGTTGCCGCAGCGGACGAAGAGCATCGCGATGGGACACACCGCCGGGAACTCCATCGCATCATGCCCGGCCCCGGAGGGCAGATACCGCACGGGCAGGCCGTGCGCCTCGATCGAGGCCGCAAGCCGCGCCTGAAGACCCGCGTCGCACGGCGCGGCCTTGAGTTCGAAGAAGGGCTCGGTCGCGACCGTCACGCGCCGCCGCGCCGCGATCGCGGAGAACTCGGCGCGAAGCGCCGCCACGGCGGCCAGCCGCGTCGCATCATCGCCCGAGCGGACGTCGACGGTGAACAGAACCTCCTGCGGAATCACGTTCACCGCACCGGGGGCAACGCTCATCTTGCCGACCGTGCCCACGAGCCCGGGGTGCCCGGTGCAATGGCGCTCGACGGCGAGCACCATCTCGGCTGCGGCGGCGAGCGCATCCTGCCGCGCGCCCATCGGCACCGTGCCGGCATGGCCGGCAAGCCCCGTGACGCGGACGTTCATGCGCGTGCCGCCGACGATCGCGGTCACCACGCCCACGGGCAGCCCCTCCTCGAGCAGGGTGGGCCCCTGTTCGATGTGGCTCTCGACGAAGGCCACGACCTCGCCTTGGGCCCCCGTGCGCCGGTCGAGCGTGGGCCAGGCGTCCGGATCGCCACCGAAGGCACGGATCGCCTCGCGCAGGCTCACCCCCTCGCTGTCGGTGCGATCGAGCCAGGCCGGATCGAAGTTGCCCGCCATCGCCTTGCTGCCGATCAGGGTGACGCCGAAGCGCACGCCTTCCTCGTCGCCGAAGGCCACGACCTCGAGCGTGTAGGGCAGACGCTTGCCGCGGCGATGGAGATCGCGCACGCAGGCGATCGGCGAGAGGATGCCGAAGAGGCCGTCGTACTTGCCCGCGTTCCGCACGCTGTCCTGATGCGAGCCGGTCATGACCACCGGCGCGAAAGGAGCGCCCGGCACACCGGCCTCGTAGCGGCCCACGACGTTGCCGAAGGCGTCATAGTCGGCGACCATGCCCGCCTCGCGCATGAGGCCGATCAGGTAGTCGCCCGCCTGCCGGTGCGCGCGCGAGCAGTAAGTGCGCGTCACCTCGCCGGGCACCTCGGTGAAGCCCGCAAGCACCTCGGCCTGGGCGAGGATGTCGGCACCGAAGCGCAGGTTCGCACTCACGTCCATGCTCATGCCCACCGCCCGGGCGCCGGATGCACCGCCTGCCAGTGCCGCGCGATGTCGATCCGGCGCGCGATCCAGACGCGGTCGTGCTTCTCGACATGGTCGAGAAAACGCTTCAGGCCCATCAGGCGCCCCGGCCGACCGAGCAGGCGGCAATGCATGCCGATCGAGAGCATCTTGGGTGCCTCCTCGCCCTCGGCGTAGAGCACGTCGAAGGCATCGCGCAGGTAAGCGAAGAACTGCTCGCCGGTGTTGAAGCCCTGTGGTGTGGCAAAGCGCATGTCGTTTGTGTCGAGCGTGTAGGGGATCACGAGCCGTTCGATGACGCGCCCATCGCTCAGCGCCACCGGCAGCCAGAGCGGCAGGTCGTCGCCGTAGTAGTCGCTGTCGTAGAGGTAGCCGCCATGCTCGACGACGAGCCGCCGCGTGTTCGGGCTGTCGCGGCCGGTGTACCAGCCGAGCGGCCAGAGCCCACCCGTGAGCCGGCGGATCGTCTCGGTCGCGCGGGCGATGTGTTCGCGCTCGGTCGCGTCAAGCATGTCCTGATGGTGGATCCAGCGCCAGCCATGCGAGGCGATCTCGTGGCCGAGCTCGCAGAAGGCCGCCGTCACCTCGGGGTGTCGCTCGAGCGCCATGCCGACGCCAAAGACCGTGAGCGGCAGCTTGCGTGCGGCAAATTCACGCAGCAACCGCCACACCCCGACCCGCGAGCCGTACTCGTAGATCGACTCCATCGACAGATGCCGCGCCGGGTAGGCCGCCGCCCCCACGATCTCGGAGAGAAACTGTTCGCTTGCGGCGTCACCATGGAGCACACAGTTCTCGCCGCCTTCCTCGTAGTTGAGGACGAACGAGATCGCGATGCGCGCCCGCTCGGGCCACTTCGGGTCGGGCGGCCTGCGCCCATAGCCCACGAGGTC
>CAZSTF010000127.1:0-5749 GCA_964609555.1 uncultured Alcaligenaceae bacterium
GGATCCGGCCGTGCGATCACGTTCATGAGCAGGGCGGCATCGCGTACGGTTCGCGTCATCGGACCGGCCACGCGCGCCATGTAAGGCGGGTTGATCGGCACGCGGCCCAGCGAGGGCTTGAGCCCGAAAATCCCGCAGAAATGGGCGGGCAGGCGGATCGAACCCCCGATGTCGGTGCCGACGTGCAGGGGGCCGTAGCCCGCCGCGCACGCCGCGGCTGCGCCCGAGCTCGAACCGCCCGGATTGCGATCGAGCCGCCACGGGTTGCGGGTGACGCCGTGGAAGCTCGACTGGCCGGACGTGAGCATGCCGAAGTCCGGCATGGTCGTCTTGGCCACGATGATGGCGCCGGCTTCGAGCAGGCGGTCCACGAGCGGGGCGTTCACCTGCTTGGGCGTCAGCGGATTGGCCGCCGTCCCGATGGGGGCTGGATCCCCGATCGTGTAGAGGTTCTCCTTGATGGTGACCGGCACGCCGTCGAGCGGGGAGAGCCGTCGGCCCCCGCCCGCCGCGGCACCCAGGCGGGTGCGCGTCTCCATCGCGGAGGCCAGCGCGTCTAAGTCGCGGCGCAGATAGACCGCATTGAGGTGCGGCTCGCAGACGTCCATGCGTCGCGCCACGGACTCGATGACCCGCGCGGGCTCGACCATGCCGAGCGCGTACTGCCGCTCGAGATCGGAAGCGGTCAACCAGCAGAGTCGCTCCATCGCGCGCAGCCCCTTCACTCAACAGGCTGCGAGTGTAGATGCCGCCGGCATGGGCGGCCATGTCATCACGCGAGCGCAGGCTTCGATCGCCACGCGAGGATTTTCAAGGCCGTGCGGCGGGGCAGCGCAACACCCGACTCAGCAGCGAACGCGGGCAAAAAAAAGCCGGGGTTTTGCCCCGGCCTCAAATTGCTGTTGATTCTAACGAAGTCACCCCGTTCTTCCGGACGCGACTGAACGGGCTTCCCCGTCGCCTCGCAGCCGAAAAATCGGGCTAACGAGAACGATTATAGCCACAGGGTTTTTGCCCTCCGGAAGGCCGATTTCAGAGGGAAACAGCGGGATTCCCCCTCATGTTGCACGCGGGGCACAAGCTCGTCGCCCGATGGAGACAGCGTCTCCGGAGGCCGCCGAAAAGACGTATTCACTGCGTTCGATTACGCCACCTGGACGACTGTCCGACCGGTCACCTGCCCCTTGACATACGTGTCAAAGACGCCGGGAAGATCGGCAAACGCGACCGTCCGGCAATGCTCCGGCAGATGGGTGCAGCGCCATTCGGCCGCCAGACGCCGCCAGAGCTCGCGACGGAGTGCCATCGGACAGTTGACGCTGTCGATGCCCAAAAGCGACACGCCACGCAGGATGAAGGGCATGACCGTTGTCTTGACCTCCCAACCCTGGGCGAGACCGACCGAGGCGATGGTGCCGCCCACCTTCATGACCCGCGTAAGCCACGACAGCATCTCGCCGCCCAGGTTGTCCACCGCACCGGCATAGGTCTCGGAGCCCAGCGGCTTCTCGGTCATCTCGAACTGGCCGCGGATCAGCACGTCCCGGGCCCCGACTTCGCGCAGGAGCGCTTCGTCCTTGGGCTTGCCAGTGACCGCAACGACGTGATAGCCGAGCTTCGCAAGGATCTCGATCGCGACCATGCCGACGCCGCCGGTGGCCCCGTTCACGAGCACCGGCCCCATGGCCGGCGAGAGCCCGTCATGCTGCATGCGGTGGATGGCGAGCGCAGCCGTGAAGCCCGCCGTGCCGTGCGTCATGGCATCGAAAGTGCTCATGCCGGGCGGCAGTGGCACGAGCCATGCCGCCGGGACGCGCGCCTTCTGTGCGTAGCCCCCGTGATGCGACACGCCGATCTCGTAGGCATGGGCGATCACCTTGTCCCCGGGGCGAAAGTCGGGTGATTCGGAGGACTCGACCACGCCTGCGAGATCGATGCCACCGACGCACGGGAAGCGGCGGATGATGCGCCCTGCCCCGGTCGCCGAGAGCGCATCCTTGTAGTTCACCGTCGAGTACTCGACCCGCACGACGACCTCGCCCGGATCGAGCTGGTCGAGCGTCATGTCGACGAGGTCGGTGCGAACGGACTTGCCGTCCTGCGACGTGAGATAGGCCTTGAAGGTGTCGCTCATGATCGTGCTCCGCGTGTGTTCGTCATCGAACAGCCAGCCGTGCGGGGCCGGCCTCGACTCGCCCGATCACCGAGGCGTGGGCAAAGCCCTCGCGCCGGAAGAGATCGAGCACGCCGTCCACGGCGTCCGGGGTGCAAGAGACGAGCAGCCCTCCGCTCGTCTGCGGGTCGGTGAGGAGCGCGCGATCAATGTCGCCGAAGCCTTCGGGCAGATCGACATCGCGGCCGTAGCCGGCCCAATTGCGCCCCGACGCGCCGGTCACGGCGCCCTTCGAGGCCAGTTCGCGCACGCCGTCGATCAGCGGCACGCGCGCCCAGTCGATGATGCAGGTGAGTCCGGCTCCGCGCGCGAGTTCGAGTGTGTGCCCCGCGAGCCCGAAGCCGGTGACATCGGTGAGCGCATGCACGCCGGGCATGCGCGCAAGCAGCGCGCCGGGCTTGTTGAGCTTTGTTGTGTTCTCGATCATCGCGGCGTAGCCCGCGGCGGAGAGTTCGCCTTTCTTGAGCGCCGCGGAGAGCACCCCCACGCCCAGCGGTTTGCCGAGGATCAGCACGTCCCCCGCCCGCGCATCGGCGTTGCGCTTGACGTGATCCGGATGCACGAGCCCCATGACCACGAGACCGTAGATCGCCTCGACCGAATCGATCGTGTGTCCGCCGGCAATCGGGATCCCCGCTGCCGTGGCGACACTTTGGCCCCCGGCAATGATGCGACCAATCGTCTCGACCGAGAGCACGTTGATCGGCATGCCCACGAGCGCGAGCGCCATGATCGGCGTGCCGCCCATCGCATACACGTCGCTGATCGCGTTGGTCGCCGCGATGCGACCGAATTCGAACGGATCATCCACGATCGGCATGAAGAAGTCGGTCGTGGCGATCAGCGCCTGCTCGTCGTTCAGTCGATAGACGGCGGCATCATCTGCGGTTTCGATCCCGACCATGAGTTGGGGCGGCAAGAGACCCGCGCTGTTCTTGAGGATTTCCGAAAGCAGGCCCGGCGCGATCTTGCAGCCGCATCCGCCTCCGTGGGAAAGCGAGGTCAGACGAGGCTCGGTGCCGTTGGGAGGAAGAGGTGCATTCATGGCGGGATCCGTCTCGATGGGGTGCGCAGACCGCGCATTTTCTCAGCGTTGATCCACGAGCCGGCGGACCAGCGTGCGCAGTTCACTCGCCTCACGCGCGGGGTCGAAGAGGCGACATCGCCGATCGCACTGGCGCATGAGTCGGGCGAGGAACGCCGGCTCGGTCTCAGCGCGACGCATGAGCCGTGCGCAGCCTTCGGCATCGCCGAACTCAAAATACCCGGCGTAGTCCTCACCGAGCATGCCGATGTTGCCACTCACGCGGCTCGCGATCACGGGTACACCCGAGGTCACGGCCTCGATGATGACGTGTGCCCCGCCTTCCATGCGGCTCGCCAGCACCATGAGATGGGCGCGCTTGATCCGCTGGCGCGTGCGGGCATGATCGAGCATGCCGAGCCAGGCGAGGCGCGGTTCCTCCCGCAGCATGACGTCCACGAGCGTGCGCAGATCCGGGTCGAGTGCGCTGCCGATCTGCGTAAGCCGGATGCGGCTCGCGGGCGGCAGATGCCGAAGCGCCGTGATCGGCGTGAACGGATCCTTTTCGGCGCGCAGATGGCCCACCTGAACGACGTCGAAGCGGCTCGCATAACGGCGGCCGGGCGCGAGCGTGGGGGACGACTGGTAGATGACCGACGTGCGCGCCCGCAAGGGCGGGGGGACTTCGTCGAGCGCCTTGGGCTGGAGCACGACGAGCCGGTCGGCCAGTTCAAGTGACGCTTGCGCCGAGGCATCTTCGTGGATGTCGCGATAGACGTCGGTACCCGTGAGCGCGAGGAGCAGACCGCCGCGGAGCCGCCGCGCGCGAAACGCCCGGATCGCGGGTGCGCTCCTTCGTGCATGCAGCGCGATCAACAGCTCGCATTCCGGCAGTCGATCGCCCACGCTGTCCACGATCGTGACCGCATAATCGTGCGACAGCATCCGCCTCCAGCGCTCGGCCGTGCGCCAGTTTCCGGTGTTCTGGCGGGCCGATGCAGGCGAGGCAATGCACACACGCGGTTTCACGATGCAACTATCGCACGCCGGACGGCGGCACCCAGAGGACGCTCCACCGGCGAAGTCCGACGCACCTCGTCATCCCGCGCCCGGGTGGGGGCGCGAAGGACGTCTCGCGCGGCGCGCAAACGCCGGGGCCTTGGCGCATCGGATGCGCGAGCAACGGGCGGCCATGCTCGGCTTTCTCGCCGACAACGAAGAGCGCCTTCACGACATTCCGCTTCTGGGCACGATCAACCCACCCCTTTGGGAAGTCGCGCATGTCGCGTGGTTCGACGAATGGTTTTGCCTGCGCGGTGGGGGCGACGCCCGGCGCGCCCTGCCGCATGAGGCGCGTTGGACCGAGGCCGATGCCTGGCTCGATTCGAGCCGGATCCCCCATCGTGCACGGTGGGCGTTGCCAGCGCTCACGCTCGAGCGGGTGAGTGCGCATCTCGTGCGCATCGGCGAGGACGTGGAGGCGGCGCTTTCACGCACCGACGGCCATGACCAGGCACTCGAGCCCTTCCGACTGGCGCTCTTTCACCAGGCGATGCATCTCGAAGCGCTCGCCTGGCTCGCGCAGACCCTCGCGTGGCCGACGCCTGTGTGGGTGCGGGAAAGTCAACTTCCGTCCGTCACGGACGCCGTCATCGTGCCACCCTGCCATCACGCGCCGCTCGGGCAGGAAGGCGGGTTCGTCTTCGACAACGAGATCGGGGCGACCTGCGCGGTGAGGGCACCCATCCGGCTGACGCCGCTCATCCGAATGGATGCGTTCGCGCGCTGGGTCGATGCCGGCGGTCATGCCCAGGCCACCGGACAGCCGGCACCGCGCTACTGGCGCCGTACGGGCAGACAGACGACCAGCGGCCGCTGGGAACACCGGCGCTTCGATCGCTGGCTGCCGTGTGATGCCTCGCACGCCGTGGTCCACGTGTCCGCGCGCGCAGCCGAGGCCTTTTGCCGGGATCACGGCGGGCGGCTGCCGACCGAGGATGAACTGCTGGTTGCGCTTTCGGGGCAAGGGAGCGCCCCGCTTGCTGACGCGGGCCAGGTCTGGGAATGGACGTCGAGCGTGTTTTCGCCCTACGCCGGGTTCAGGCCGGGCCTCTATCAAGACTACTCGGTGCCTTCATTCGATGGCCGCTACCGCGTGCTGAAGGGCGGCAGCTTCGCTGCGCCGAGCGCGCTGCATCACCCGCGCTTTCGCAATTTCTTCCTGCCTGAGCGCGACGACGTGTTTGCCGGGTTCAGGATGGTCCTGCCAGCAGTTTGACCGCACCCGCGCACAACAAAAAGCCGCCCGAAGGCGGCTTTTCAGACTCGTTCACGAGCGTTGGACGACGTTAGGCCGTCAATCGATGCCGACTTCCACCCGCCGCGCCTCCTGATTGTCCGGGCTGCCTTGGACAACCTCGGGCTTCTTCAACTCCGCCCGTGCTTCGTCAATACCCGCGCCCTTGAGCAGCTCGCGCACAGCCTTGGCGCGGTTCTTGGCCAGTTCCTCATTGGTCGCCTGCGACCCCGTGCTGTCGTGATAGCCGGAGATC
>CAZSTF010000128.1:0-187 GCA_964609555.1 uncultured Alcaligenaceae bacterium
GCGGCCGACGGCCCGCTGCCTTGACACGGAAGTGCACATGCGGCGGGCGGCCGCCGTAGGCGGGCGGCCGGAGCGTGCGGAACCGGTAGCTGCCATCGGCCCCGGAGAGCGTGCGGCCATAGCCCTGGAAACCGCGTTTCACGGGACCATCACGCCCATCGCGGGAGTGCCGGTACTCGCCTTCGGT
>CAZSTF010000128.1:285-5557 GCA_964609555.1 uncultured Alcaligenaceae bacterium
CAGATCGGCATCCGCCTCCCCCGACCAATCCTCGGGGTAGAACGGGCCTTCCGAATCGGCAGGTGTGGGCGAAAGCGATGCGGTGCGTGCAAGAACGAGCGCGGGCTGGCCCAACGCAGCCAGTCCGGGCAAGGCGAGCAGCTGGCGGCGGTCGATCGACATGGCGGACTCCTGATCAACGATGTCGTCTTGGACGGATCGCTGCGCGGGGCGTTCCCGCCGGGCTCACATGCGCGAGATCCTGCAGGATGCCGCAGTGGGCTGCCGCGCCGGGGCCGTGTTGCCCGTCACAGCGGCGTCGCAGATCGGTGAGTGCCCGCTCCAGTCGGGCGAGCTGGGCTATGCGCTCGCGAACGCGCGCCAGCTGGGCGTCGACCACGTCGGTGGCCGCATGGCAGTCCTCGGGGGAGGCCTCGCCGAGGGCGATGAGCCGTCGCACATCCGCGAGCGGCATGTCGAGCGCGCGGCAGGTGCGAATGAACTCGAGCCGCTCGCGCGCCACGCTGCCGTAGTGGCGATAGCCGTTCTCTGTCCGGGCCGCGGCGGGGAGCAGTCCTTCGCGCTCATAGAAGCGGATCGTCTCCACTGGGGTGTCAGTCGCGCGGGCGAGTTCTCCGATGCGCATGGGGGCTCTCGCGAGGTGGGTGTCGGGATGAGGTGTTGACACTGTAGCGGCTTCAGGGTTTCCAATGCACGCATGGCGACACACACCCACGTTCACACGCACCCACATCCACACCCGCATTCGCACACCGCGCCAACAGCGGAATCGCCTCCCGCAGAGGCGGCCGCCTGCAGCACCGAGTCGAGTCACGGTTGCGGCTGCTCGCACGTGCCCCCCGCCCTCGGCACGATTCAGAACCTCGCGCGTTACCGGCGGATTCTCTGGATCGCGCTCGTCCTGAACGCCGCAATGTTCGTGGTCGAGCTCGTGGGCGCCCAGCGCTCGGGCTCGGTGTCGCTGCTTGCCGATTCGATCGACTTCGCCGGGGATGCGATGAACTACGGCGTGTCGCTCGCGGTGCTCTCGGCCGTGCTCGCCGTGCGCGCCAAGGCCTCGATGGTGAAGGCGGCGAGCATGGTCGGTTTCGGCGTCGTCGTTCTCGGCACCGCGCTTTGGCGTGCATTGAGCGGCATACCACCTGAGCCAGTCACGATGGGGGTGGTGGGCTTTCTCGCGCTCGCGGTGAACGTGGGCGTGGCCGCGATGCTCTACGCGTGGCGCGAGGGCGATGCCAACATGCGCAGCGTCTGGCTCTGCTCGAGGAATGACGCGCTTGGCAACCTCGCCGTGATGGGCGCGGCGCTCGGCGTCTTCGGCACCGGCACCGCGTGGCCAGACCTGATCGTCGCGGCCTTCATGGCCACGTTGGCACTCCGATCAGGCACATCGGTGTGGATGCAGGCCCGGCGCGAACTGGCTGCAGGCTAGCGGTGCATCAGTCGCGGCGTGCGGCCCACCATCGCACGACCCGCGAGACGGCGATGCCCGCGAGGATCGCCCATTCGAGGGGCAGGGTCAGGGTGGCGACAAAGGTCGTCACGAGCGGGATGCGCTCCTCACGATCCCGGAGCAGGTGGGCGATGTCGCGTCGGTCGATTAGACCCCAGGCCACGAGCAGGAGAATCGCGCCGACCGCGGGCAACGGCAGGTAACGCGCGAGCGGTGCGACGAAGGCGAGGATGGCAATGAGGAAGACGGACGCAGTGATGGCCGAGAGCGGCGTGACCGCGCCCGCCACGAGATTGACGCCGGTGCGATTGAAGGACCCGCTCGCCGGATAGCTCGAGAAGAAGGCGCCGGCCACATTGGCGAGCCCCTGACCGAAGAACTCCTGGTTGCCGTCGAAGCGCTCCTGGCGCTTTCGCGCCATCGCCCGCGCAATCGAGACCGCCTCGGCCAGGGCGAGGAGGGTCATCGCGATCGAGGGTACGAGCAGGATTCGCAGCGTATCGACATCGAGGTCAGGCATCGACAGCGGCGGCAGGGCGCCGGGCAGGGCGCGCACCGTGCCGACCTGCCACGCCGGGTCCATGCGTGAAAGCGCTGCCGCCGCGAGTGAGCCCGCGATGACGGCCACGAGCATGGCCGGAACCCACCGATTGAACAGCCGCCAGAGCAGGGCTGCACCAAGCGTGACGAGCGTGACGACCAGCGCGGGCAGGCTGATCTGATCGACACGCGCAGCCGCTTCGCGCAACGTTGCAAGCACGCCGGCCCCGCGCGGCAGGTCGAGCCCGAGCACGCTGCCGAGCTGGGCATTGATGATGAGAATCGCCGCCCCGGCGGTGAAGCCCACGATGACGGAATGCGCGATGTGATCGACCAGACGCCCCGCCCGCAGCAGCCCGAGGAGCAACTGCCAGAGCCCCACCATGAAGGCGAGCGTGATGACGAGCGTCACGTACCGATCGGACTCCGGCGCAGCAAGCGGCGCGATGACCGCAAGCACGGTGAGCGAGATCGCATTGGCGGGCCCGGTCACCATGACGCGCGATGAGCCAAACAACGCCGCGATGACGCAGGGGACCATCGCGGAATAGAGTCCGTACTGGGGGGGCATGCCGGCCAGTGTGGCGAAGGCCACCCCCTGCGGCAGCACGACGATCGCGCCGGTGAGGCCGGCGAGCAGATCGCGGCGCAGCACGCCGGGCTCCCTGAGGAGCGGCCACCAGGCGAGAAAGGGCAGCAAGCGCTTCATGCGACGCTCTGCCCGTGATAGAGCCGCACCACGTGCTGCGCCTCGGCAAAGAAGAGCCAGCGCTCGACCAGCAGCCCCGTCAGGCAGGAGAGGCTTGCCAACCAGAACGCCTGCGTGAAGCCGCAGAGGGCCAGGGGCACGACGAAAGCGAGGATCAGCGCCAGCACGCGAAGCCCCTGGGTGTGTCTGCGCGCCAAGGAGAAGCCGAACTCCTCGGTGAGGAAGGTGCCGTGACTGTGCCCCACGTCCAGCAGGCGCACCGTGCCGCGTCGGAAGCCCAAGGCATCGTTGAGTGTGGGCGCGGGCGCAGGATGACGCAGCAGATCGACCAGGTAGAGCAGGAGCCCTGTGATGAGAAAGGCGATCGCCATCATTGGCCGCCCGATCGGGCCGACCTCCGGAGGGCGCAGCGACAGCACGGCCGGCAGGAGCACGGCCCCGCTCATGAGGCCGAAGACGACGTACTTCGTTGGCGTGAGCGGCGTGTGCCAGCGTGGCACGGTGCGCAGGCAGGCGTAGATCATGCCTGTCGAAAAGAGCACGCCCAGGGCGATCAGGATCACGCTGCCCAGGGTCCACGGTGCGAGTCGCGGCCAGGCGAAGACAAGCGCTGCGAGGTGCAGCGCCGTCGCCGGATAGAGCAGGAGCGCGAGCAGGCCCTCGCGCGACAGCCACGACGTGCGCCAGCGCGAAAGGGCGAAGCGGGCGTTCTTCGGGTTGGCCAGATGCAGGGTGGATGAGCAGAGCCCAAGTGTGATGAGCACGAAGGCGAGGGCCACGCCGGTCGCGAAGGTGCCGAAGTCCATGCGGATGTGCTCGGGCATCGTGCTCGCAATCAGCAGCCACACGAGCAGACCCAGCCCGGCACCGGAGGCGACGGTGAAGATGATGACCGAGAGTGCAGGTTTCACAGCTCGATCAGCCGGTTGACGAACGCGCGCGCCCGCTCGGCGAGCGTGCTGCGCGGCGCGTTGGGCAGCGTGGGCGTGACCTCGACCGGCGGGCGGGGCGCGAGGTAGGCGTTGGTGGGCCGATAGCCGAGCGCGGACAGGAAGTCCTGCCGTCCGCGTCGTTGCACCAGTTGCGCAACCTTGGAGGCGGGATCATCAAAATCGCCGAAATGCCGCGCGTGGGTGGGGCAAGCCAGCACGCACGCGGGTTGGCGCTCGGTCTCGGGCAGCCGCTCGTCGTAGATGCGGTCCACGCAGAGCGTGCATTTGCGCATCACGCCTGCCGCGTGATCGAGCTCGCGCGCACCGTAGGGACAGGCCCAAGCACAGTAGTTGCAGCCCATGCAGCGCTCGGGATCGACCAGCACGATGCCGTCCTCGGCCCGCTTGTAGCTCGCGCCCGTGGGGCAGACCGTGACGCACTGTGCTTCCTCGCAGTGCAGGCAACTCATGGGCACGTTGACGACCTTGGCGAGCGGGACGTCTCCTTCCTCGGCGGCCACATCGGACGCGGGGTCGCAGCGGTGGGGCGAGTAGGTCGGATCACCCTCGAGCACGTAGTGCCGGACCCGATTGAACCAGACGCCCGACGGCGCCGCGCCGTGCGGGTCGCGATCCGGCGCGCCACCCATCGGCGAGCCCGCATTCCACTGTTTGCAGGCCACGGCGCAGGCATGACAGCCCACGCAGGTGTCCAGATCGATGGCCAGACCGAGCCTCATCATGCCACCCCGAAAGTGAGCCGCGGCCAAAGACCCGACGCATCCGCCTTGCGGAGCCGCACGCGCAGATCGAACCACGCAGCCTGCCCAGTGATCGGGTCGCTGTTCGACAGCTGCTCACCCCCTTGCATGCGAATGCGCTTCGAGATCAGGTGATTGAGCAGAAAGCCGACCGTTGCTTCGCTCGCCTGCCGATCGAGTCCCCACGCCTCGCTCATCTTGCCCACGGCGTTCCACGTCCACACCGTCCCCGGCTCCTGCGCCGCCATCGTCTTGATCCGGCAGCGAATGCGACCGTGGGCGGATTCGACCCAGACCCAATCGAGGTCGGCCAGGCCCAGATCACGCGCCGTATCCGGATGAACATAGAGACAGTTCTCGGCAATGATCTGGCGCAGCCATGCGTTCTGACTGTCCCAGGAGTGGTACATCATCATGGGGCGCTGCGTGATCGCCGTCAGGGGGTAGTCGCTGCTGCGCGGCCCGGATGCGTCGTTACCCTCGCGCTCGGCCGCTTGCCGTAGGTCGACTACTGTCTGCGCAGCCTCGCTCGACGGCGCCTCGCCTGCAGGCCGCTCGCGACGCGACCCCCGGGGTGCGGTGCTGCTGCGCGGCCCGGATGCGTTGTTGCCGTCGTCTTCAGATGCAACGACTTCCTGCGGGTCGTACCAGAACGGCAGCGGGTCGAAGTACCTGACGAGCCGGTCACGGTCGATGGGCCGTTCCGGTGTGCGTTCACCGTGCCCGAGACCTGCAAGGCGGAAGCGCTGGAGGGGCTCGCTCCAGAGTTGGGCAAGGATGGGCGCGGGCGACGGCAGGAATCCGGCATCGGCCGCCGCGACGAGGTAGTCACGGTTGACGCCACGCATCCAGCGCTGGTTCTCGGGCCAGTGGTGGG
>CAZSTF010000129.1:0-5549 GCA_964609555.1 uncultured Alcaligenaceae bacterium
TGCTGGCCGAGCAACTCTACCGCCCGGTGCGCTGGATCGAAACGATCGAGAAGATGGCCGCGCAGGGCGTCACGCACGTGGTCGAATGCGGGCCAGGCAAGGTGCTCGCGGCCATGGTCAAGCGCATTGCGCCCACGGTCGAGGTGCTGACGCTCTCCGATCGCGCCGCGTTCGATGCAGCCCTCACCCAACTGAAAGGAAACGCATGAACGGCAAAGTCGCCTTGGTCACCGGCGCCACGCGCGGCATCGGTGCCGCGATCGCCCGCGCGCTCGCCGACGGCGGCGCGCGCGTGGTCGGCACCGCAACGACCGCGGAAGGAGCCGCCCGGATCGGCACCGCACTCGGCAATCGAGGTCGCGGGATCGTGCTTGACGTAACCGACGCCGCGGCGATCGAGGCCGCACTCAAGGACATCGAGAGCCAGGAAGGCGCGGTCGCGATCCTCGTCAACAACGCGGGCATCACTCGTGACACGCTTCTCATGCGCATGAAGGACGAAGACTGGGACGCCGTGCATGAGACCAATCTGAAGGCGGTCTTCCGCCTGTCGCGCGCCGTGAGCCGCGGCATGATGAAGGCGCGCTGGGGGCGGATCGTCAACATCGGCTCGGTCGTGGGCTCGATGGGCAACGCCGGGCAGGTCAACTACGCCGCGGCCAAGGCGGGCTTGGTCGGGCTCACCAAATCGCTCGCGCTCGAACTGGGCTCGCGTGGCATCACGGCCAACGTGGTGGCCCCCGGTTTCATCGACACCGACATGACCCAGGCGCTTCCCGAGGCCCAGCGAACCAAGTTGGTTGAGATGATTCCGGCCGGACGTCTCGGCACGCCGGAGGATGTTGCCGCTGCCGTCGCCTTTCTCTGCGAGGAGCGGGCGGGTTACGTCACTGGCACGACCCTGCACGTCAACGGCGGCATGTATCTGGCCTGATGTCGGCCCACCGCCGTGGAAATGACGTGAGATGCCAGCGTTTTGCCGTTGCTTCGGCGAGGCTTTTTTGCCACAAGCCTTTGTTAACATTGAATCTTCTGCGAGTGTTCGCAGCAACCAGAGAATCCATCAGGGATCGACATGAGTGATATCGAAGCGCGCGTCAAGAAAATCGTTGCCGATCAGCTTGGCGTTGCAGAGGCTGACGTGAAGAACGAATCGTCCTTCGTCGATGATCTCGGGGCGGACTCGCTCGACACGGTCGAGCTGGTCATGGCGCTCGAGGAGGAGTTCGGCACCGAAATCCCCGACGAGGAAGCCGAGAAGATCAAGACCGTGCAGGCGGCGATCGACTACGTTCTCGCGCACAAGAAGTAAGCCGTCGGCGTGGTCGCGCAGCCGCCGCTCGGTCGGCGCTCGCGTCACACGCACCGAAGGGCGGCCGCCGTGCCGCCCTTTTTGTTGACTGCCTGGCGGCGCCATTCCGCGTCAGACGCCGGAACGCCAACCATCCGCTCCACCTCTCGAGGGATTCATCCGCATGACCGCAAGACAACGTCGCGTCGTCGTCACCGGCATGGGCATCGTGAGCCCCGTCGGCATCGGACTCGCTGCCGCGTGGGATGCCATCGCCCATGGCCGCTCGGGCATCGGGCCGATCACGCGTTTCGATGCCTCGGCCTTTGCCACGCACATCGCGGGCGAGGTGCGTGGGTTCGACCCGGCGCAGTACATGTCGGGCAAGGAAGCGCGCCGCTACGACACCTTCATCCACTACGGCATCGCCGCAGCCAAGGAAGCACTGGCTGACGCCGGCCTCGACCGCACGGCGGTGGAGCAGGACCCCGAGCGCTTTGGCGTCTCCATCGGCTCCGGCATCGGCGGCCTGCCGATGATCCAGGACACCTGCTGGTCGGTCAAGGAAGGCGGCCCGCGCAAGATCTCGCCGTTCTTCATTCCCGGCTCGATCATCAACATGATCTCCGGACTGCTGTCGATCGAATTCGGCTTCCAGGGGCCGAATCTCGCCTCGGTGACCGCCTGCAGCACGGCCAACCACTGCATCGGCGAGAGCATGCGCAAGATCGAGTACGGGGATGCCGACGTGATGATCGTCGGTGGTTCCGAAGCCGCCGTCTGCGAGCTCGGCATCGGGGGATTCAATGCGGCACGGGCGCTGTCCACCCGCAACGATGCGCCGACCGAGGCGAGCCGGCCGTGGGACGTCGACCGTGACGGCTTCGTGCTGGGCGAGGGGGCAGGGGTGCTCGTCATCGAGGAGCTGGAACACGCCAAGCGCCGTGGCGCGCGCATCTACTGTGAGCTCGCGGGCTACGGCGTGTCGGGCGACGCCTATCACGTCACTGCACCGCGCGAGGACGGTGACGGCGCACGCCGCTGCATGCTGAACGCGCTCCGAAACGCCAGCTTGAACCCCGATCAGGTCGACTACATCAACGCGCATGGCACCTCGACGCCGCTCGGGGATGTGGCCGAGGCGACCGCGGTCATGCGGGCCTTCGGTGACCATGCCGCGCGCGTGATGGTGAGCTCCACCAAGTCCATGACCGGCCACCTGCTCGGCGCGGCGGCCGGTGTGGAGGCCGTGTTCACGGTGCTCGCGCTGCATCACGGTATCGTGCCGCCCACGATCAACCTGCACAGGCAGGATCCGGCCGTCACGCTCGATCTCGTGCCCAACGTGGCGCGTCAGGTGCCGGTCAACGTGGCCATGTCCAATAGCTTCGGCTTCGGCGGGACGAACTCCTCGCTCGTCTTCCGCCGCCTTTCCTGACAAGAACTGACAAGATGCTCGTCGTCCACAAGTACGGCGGAACCTCCATGGGCTCCGTCGAACGCATCAAATCCGTCGCCCAGCGCGTGGCGAAATGGCACAGGGCGGGTCACCGTGTCGTGGTCGTGCCCTCGGCCATGGCCGGGGAGACCAACCGCCTGCTCGGGCTGGCCAAGGAAATTTCGGCGAACGCCGATCCGCGCGAGCTCGACCAGATCGCGTCCACCGGCGAGCAGGTCTCGGTCGGCCTCCTCGCGATCGCCCTGCAGGCGCTCGGCGTCAAGGCCCGGAGCTACACCGGCTGGCAGGCGGGCATCAAGACCGACAGCGCCTTCACGAAGGCACGCATCACCGAGATCGACGGGGCCAAACTGCTCGCCGACCTCAAGGACGGCGTGATCCCGATCGTCACCGGCTTTCAGGGCATCGACGAGGCGGGCAACATCACGACCCTCGGGCGCGGGGGCTCGGACACCCAGGCCGTCGCCGTGGCCGCGGCGATCAAGGCCGACGAATGCCTGATCTACACCGACGTCGATGCGATCTACACAACCGATCCGCGCATCGTCGAGGACGCACGGCCGCTCAAGGTCATTGCCTTCGAGGAGATGTTCGAGCTTGCCTCGCTTGGCTCCAAGGTCCTGCAGATCCGCTCGGTCGAATTCGCAGGCAAGTACCGCGTGCCGACCCGTGTGCTGTCGAGCTTCACCGACCCCCTGATTCCGATCGAGGAAGAGGCCAAGAGTGGCACCCTGATCACCTTCGAGGAAGACGAAAAGATGGAACAAGCCGTCGTATCCGGCATCGCCTTCAACCGCGACGAGGCCAAGATCACCCTGCGCGGCGTGCCCGACATGCCGGGCATCGCCTACAAGATCGTCGGCCCCGTTGGCGAGGCCAACATCGACATCGACATGATCGTCCAGAACATCGGCGAGAGCGGGCACACCGACTTCTCCTTCACGGTGCATCGCAACGAGTTCGACAAGGCGATGAAGGTGCTCAACGAGCAGGTCAAGCCTGCGCTCGGTGCGAAGGAGGTCGTGGGCGACAACAAGGTGTGCAAGGTCTCGATCGTTGGCATCGGGATGCGCTCGCACGTCGGCATCGCGGCCACGATGTTCAAGGCGCTCGCTGACGAGAACATCAACATCCAGATGATCACGACGAGCGAGATCAAGACCTCGGTGCTGGTCGATGACAAGTACATGGAATTGGCCGTGCGGGCGCTTCACCGGGCGTTCGAACTGGACAAGGAGCCGGCCGCCCGCGCTGCCTGAGACCCAGACGCGCGGCTACAATCTGCACCACGGAGACGTGACCGAGAGGCCGAAGGTGCTCCCCTGCTAAGGGAGTATGCGTGCTAAAACATGCATCGAGGGTTCGAATCCCTCCGTCTCCGCCAGACACGGAAGCCCCCGAAGCGGGGCTTTTTTGTTTGGCGCAGAAGCGGCGAGGGATGAGAACCCGGCAAGAGGGTTCGGTGGAGGGCGAGGCGAGGCCGAGCCCGGAACGACGCCCAGGTGCGTAACGCCGGGCGTCCTGCAAGAAGCAAACGGTGAGAAGGGGACGCGCTCAAGCGCGCGTGGAGGGTGGTTGGGTGTGTTCCTTGGGCGACGCGAGTCGTGCAAGTGCCGTCAGGCCCTCCCGCAAGGCAGTTTCGACTTCTGGCGAAAGGTCGGCGTTCAAGGACGCATGCGCCTGACGCCAGAGCTCGACCGCCGCCCGCATCACGGAAACGCCATATCGTGTGATCCGCGGTCGCCTCGATCGGCCATCGAGCGCGTCACGCTCGATCGTGAGCAGTCCGCGACGCTCCAGCACTCTGACGGCTGCCGTCAAGGTCGAGGGCTCCATCGCCATCAATGCGGCCATTCGTCGCATCGAGGGCGGTTCAGGCTGGTTCAGGGCCATCAACAAAGAGAACTGCTCATTGGTGAGTCCCAACGGCTTGAGCGCATGGTCGAAGTGCCGCGCCAGTCGTCGCGCAGCCCGTTGCGCCGCCAGGCACAGGCAGGTGTCGCGCACGTGAAGCACGGTCTCGCGCGGCAGGAGCTTGACAGTTCCCTTCTTCACCATGATAGTTCGATATCAAAATGCATGCCTGACTTTACTCCGTGGCAAAGGTGCCATCAATGACCTTACCCAACCCGATGCAGGGCGTGCTGCCTTACCTCTTCATGGCCGGCCGCACCGCCGAGGCCATGGACTTCTACGCACGCGCGTTCGGCGCCGAGGACATCGGTCGCATGCCCTTCGACGACGGAACCCCACGCCTGATGCACGCACAGGTGCTGATCAATGGCGGTGCCCTGATGATGACCGACAACGGCATGAATCCGGGCGGCGCGGACAACGCGCGCATCCAGCCTAATTTCGGGCACCTGCAGCTGGTGGTCGACGAAGGTCGCAGGTGGTGGGCACGTGCCACGGCTGCCGGCTGCACCGTACTTGCACCCTACGAGCGCCAGCCCTGGGGCGGTGACTGGGGGCTGCTGCAGGATCCCTTCGGACTCAAGTGGGGAATCATGCAGCTCGGCCCGAGTGAACCGCGGACGAACTGAGGAGTCCGCGCGAACCTATTGCGCCCCGGGTCAGAAGGGGCGCGGCGGTCCGATCACTTATCGAAGAGGAGAGAACCCGTGATCCCCAAGAACACCATCTGCGTCTGGTACGACACCGAAGCGGAGGCGGCGGCACGCTTCTATGCCTCGGTCTTCCCCGACAGCGAAGTGCAGCAGGTGATCCGCTCGCCGATGGACAATCCCGGCAACAAGGCGGGCGACGTGCTGGTGGTGCGATTCACGGTCTGCGGCATTC
>CAZSTF010000130.1:0-5450 GCA_964609555.1 uncultured Alcaligenaceae bacterium
GCGGCCGACGGCCCGCTGCCTTGACACGGAAGTGCACATGCGGCGGGCGGCCGCCATAGGCGGGTGGCCGGAGGGTGCGGAACCGGTAGCTGCCATCGGCCCCGGCGAGCATGCGGCCATAGCCCTGAAAGCCGCGCTTCAAGGGGCCGTCACGCCCATCGCGCGAGTGCCGGTACTCGCCTTCGGTATCCGCCTGCCAGATCTCGACCGTGGCCCCCGCGAGCGGGCTGCCGTCGGTCGCGAGCACGCGACCGGTGATGAGCAGCGGCGTGCCGCGCTCATGCAGGCGACTGCCGACCGTGAGCAGGTCGGCATCGGCTTCGCCCGACCAGTCCTCGGGGTAGAACGGGCCTTTCGAATCGGCAGGTGTGGGCGCAAGCGATGCGGTGCGTGCAAGGACGAGCGCGGGCTGGCCCAACGCAGCCAGTCCGGGCAAGGCGAGCAGCTGGCGGCGGTCGATCGACATGGCGGACTCCTGATCAACGATGTCGTCTTGGACGGATCGCTGCGCGGGGCGTTCCCGCCGGGCTCACATGCGCGAGATCCTGCAGGATGCCGCAGTGGGCTGCCGCGCCGGGGCCGTGTTGCCCGTCACAGCGGCGTCGCAGATCGGTGAGTGCCCGCTCCAGTCGGGCGAGCTGGGCTATGCGCTCGCGAACGCGCGCCAGCTGGGCGTCGACCACGTCGGTGGCCGCATGGCAGTCCTCGGGGGAGGCCTCGCCGAGGGCGATGAGCCGTCGCACATCCGCGAGCGGCATGTCGAGCGCGCGGCAGGTGCGAATGAACTCGAGCCGCTCGCGCGCCACGCTGCCGTAGTGGCGATAGCCGTTCTCTGTCCGGGCCGCGGCGGGGAGCAGTCCTTCGCGCTCATAGAAGCGGATCGTCTCCACTGGGGTGTCAGTCGCGCGGGCGAGTTCTCCGATGCGCATGGGGGCTCTCGCGAGGTGGGTGTCGGGATGAGGTGTTGACACTGTAGCGGCTTCAGGGTTTCCAATGCACGCATGGCGACACACACCCACGTTCACCCGCACCCACACCCGCAATCGCACACCGCGCCGACAGCGGAATCGCCTCCCGCGGAGGCCGCCGCCTGCAGCGCCGAGCCGAGCCACGGCTGCGGCTGCTCGCACGCGCCCCCAGCGCTCGGCACGATCCAGAACCTCGCGCGTTACCGGCGGATTCTCTGGATCGCCCTCGTCCTGAACGCAGCGATGTTCGTGGTTGAACTGGTGGGCGCGCAGCGTTCGGGTTCGGTGTCGCTGCTTGCCGATTCGATCGACTTCGCCGGGGATGCGATGAACTACGGCGTGTCGCTCGCGGTGCTTTCGGCCGTGCTCGCCGTGCGCGCCAAGGCCTCGATGGTGAAGGCGGCGAGCATGTTCGGCTTCGGTGCCTTCGTGCTCGGCGCGGCGCTCTGGCGCGCGATCACCGGCCTGCCGCCC
This sequence comes from uncultured Alcaligenaceae bacterium, assembly GCA_964609555.1. Lineage (GTDB taxonomy): Bacteria > Pseudomonadota > Gammaproteobacteria > Burkholderiales > Casimicrobiaceae > Casimicrobium. Next base: position 1,443 of record CAZSTF010000130.1, read on the forward strand.
GAGCCAGTCACGATGGGGGTGGTGGGCTTTCTCGCGCTCGCGGTCAACGTGGGCGTGGCCGCGATGCTCTACGCGTGGCGCGAGGGCGACGCCAACATGCGCAGCGTCTGGCTCTGCTCGAGAAATGACGCGCTTGGCAACCTCGCCGTGATGGGCGCGGCGCTCGGCGTTTTCGGCACCGGCACCGCGTGGCCGGACCTGATCGTCGCAGCCTTCATGGCCACGTTGGCGCTTCGATCGGGCACATCGGTGTGGATGCAGGCCCGGCGAGAACTGGCTGCAGGCTAGCGATGCATCAATCGCGGCGTGCGGCCAACCGTCGCATGACCAGCGAGACGGCGATGCCTGCGAGGATCGCCCACTCGAGGGGCAGGGTCAGGGTGGCGACAAAGGTCGTCACGAGCGGGATGCGTTCCTCACGATCCCGAAGCAGGTGGGCGATGTCGCGTCGGTCGATCAGCCCCCAGGCCACGAGCAGGAGAATCGCGCCGACCGCAGGCAACGGCAGGTAGCGCGCGAGCGGCGCGACGAAGGCGAGGATCGCAACGAGAAAGACGGACGCAGCGATGGCCGAGAGCGGCGTGACCGCGCCCGCCACGAGGTTGACGCCGGTGCGATTGAAGGACCCGCTCGCCGGGTAGCTCGAGAAGAAGGCGCCTGCCACATTGGCGAGCCCCTGACCGAAGAACTCCTGATTGCCGTCGAACCGCTCCTGGCGCTTTCGCGCCATCGCCCGCGCGATCGAGACCGCCTCGGCCAGGGCGAGGAGGGTCATCGCGATCGAGGGTACGAGCAGGAGCCGCAGCGTGTCGGCATCGAGGTCCGGCATCGATAGCGGCGGCAGGGCGCCGGGCAGGGCGCGCACCGTGCCGACCTGCCACGCCGGATCGATGCGCGACAGCGCTGCCGCTGCGAGTGAGCCTGCGATGACGGCCACGAGCATGGCCGGAACCCACCGATTGAACGGCCGCCAGAGCAGGGCCGCACCAAGCGTGACGAGCGTGACGGCCAGCGCGGGCGGGCTGATCTGATCGACACGCGCAGCCGCTTCGCGCAACGTTGCAAGCACGCTGGCCCCGCGTGGCAGGTCGAGCCCGAGCACGCTGCCGAGCTGGGCATTGATGATGAGAATCGCCGCCCCGGCGGTGAAGCCCACGATGACGGAATGCGCGATGTGATCGACCAGACGCCCCGCCCGCAGCAGCCCGAGGAGCAACTGCCAGAGCCCCACCATGAAGGCGAGCGTGATGACGAGCGTCACGTACCGATCGGACTCCGGCGCAGCAAGCGGCGCGATGACCGCAAGCACGGTGAGCGAGATCGCATTGGCGGGCCCGGTCACCATGACGCGCGATGAGCCAAACAACGCCGCGATGACGCAGGGGACCATCGCGGAATAGAGTCCGTACTGGGGGGGCATGCCGGCCAGTGTGGCGAAGGCCACCCCCTGCGGCAGCACGACGATCGCGCCGGTGAGGCCGGCGAGCAGATCGCGGCGCAGCACGCCGGGCTCCCTGAGGAGCGGCCACCAGGCGAGAAAGGGCAGCAAGCGCTTCATGCGACGCTCTGCCCGTGATAGAGCCGCACCACGTGCTGCGCCTCGGCAAAGAAGAGCCAGCGCTCGACCAGCAGTCCCGTCAGGCAGGAGAGGCTTGCCAACCAGAACGCCTGCGTGAAGCCGCAGAGCGCCAGGGGCACGACGAAAGCAAGGATCACCGTCAGCACGCGAAGCCCCTGGGCGTGGCTGCGCGCCAATGAGAAGCCGAATTCCTCGGTGAGAAACGTGCCGTGACTGTGCCCCACGTCCAGAAGGCGCACCGTGCCGCGCCGGAAGCCCAGGGCATCGTTGAGCGTGGGCGCCGGAGCAGGATGACGCAGCAGATCGACCAGGTAGAGGAGGAGTCCTGCGATCAGAAATGCAATCGCCATCATCGGGCGCCCGAGCGGGCCGACCTCCGGGGGGCGCAGCGACAGGACCGCTGGCAGGAGCACCGCTCCGCTCATGAGGCCAAAGACGACGTACTTCGTCGGCGTGAGCGACGTGTGCCAGCGCGGCACGGTGCGCAAACAGGCGTAGATCATGCCGGTCGAGAAGAGCACGCCCAGGGCGATCAGGATCACGCTGCCCAAGGTCCACGGCGCAAGTCGCGGCCAGGCGAACACGAGCACTGCGAGGTGCAGCGCCGCCGCCGGATAGAGCAGCAGCGCGAGCAGACCTTCGCGCGACAGCCACGACGTACGCCAGCGCGAGAGGGCGAAGCGGGCGTTCTTCGGGTTGGCCAAGTGGAGCGTCGATGAGCACAGGCCAAGTGTGGTCAGCACGAAGGCGAGGGCCATGCCGGTCGCGAAGGTGCCGAAGTCCATGCGGATGTGCTCGGGCATCGTGCTGGCGATCAGCAGCCACACGAGCAGACCCACCCCGGCACCGGAGACCACCGTGAAGAAGATGACCGAGAGTGCAGGTTTCACAGATCGATCAGCCGGTTGACGAAGGCGCGCGCCCGCTCGGCGAGCGTGCTGCGTGGCGCGGTGGGCAGCGTGGGCATGATCCGTGCCGGCGGGCGGGGCGCGAGGTAGGCGTTGGTGGGCCGGTAGCCGAGCGTGGGCAGGAAGTCCTGCCGTCCGCGTTGTTCCGCCAGTTGTGCGACCTTTGAGTCGGGATCATCAAAATCGCCGAAATGCCGCGCGTGGGTGGGGCACGCCAGCACGCACGCGGGCTGGCGCTCGGCCTCGGGCAGTCGCTCGTCGTAGATGCGGTCCACGCAGAGCGTGCACTTGCGCATCACACCCGCCTCGGGATCGAGCTCGCGTGCACCGTAGGGGCAGGCCCAGGCGCAGTAGTTGCAGCCCATGCAGCGCTCGGGATCGACGAGCACGATGCCATCCTCGGCCCGCTTGTAGCTTGCCCCCGTCGGGCAGACGGTGACGCACTGTGCATCCTCGCAGTGCAGGCAACTCATGGGCACGTTGACGACCTTGGCCAGCGGGACGTCACCCTCGCCAGCGGCCAGATCGGACGTGGCGCCGCAGCGGTGGGGCGAGTAGGTCGGATCACCCTCGAGCACGTAGTGTCGGACGCGATTGAACCAGACGCCCGATGGCGCCGCGCCGTGCGGATCGCGATCCGGCGCGCCACCCATCGGCGAGCCCGCATTCCACTGTTTGCAGGCCACGGCGCAGGCATGACAGCCCACGCAGGTATCCAGGTCGATGGCCAGACCGAGCCTCATCGCGCCGCTCCGAACGTGAGCCTCGGCCAAAGACCCGGTGCATCCGCCTTGCGGAGCCGCACGCGCAGGTCGAACCACGCGGCCTGCCCGGTGATCGGGTCGCTGTTCGACAGGCGCTCACCTCCCTGCATGCGAATGCGCTCCGAGATCAGGTGATTGAGCAGGAAGCCAACCGTTGCTTCGCTCGCCTGCCGATCGAGTCCCCATGCCTCGCTCATCTTGCCCACGGCGTTCCACGTCCACACCGTCCCCGGCTCCTGCGCCGCCATCGTCTTGATCCGGCAGCGAATGCGACCGTGGGCGGATTCGACCCAGACCCAATCGAGGTCGGCCAGGCCCAGATCACGCGCCGTATCCGGATGAACATAGAGACAGTTCTCGGCAATGATCTGGCGCAGCCATGCGTTCTGACTGTCCCAGGAGTGGTACATCATCATGGGGCGCTGCGTGATCGCCGTCAGGGGGTAGTCGCTGCTGCGCGGCCCGGATGCGTCGTTGCCCGCTCGTTCGGTGCCCCCTGCTCCACATACGACTTCCTGCGGGTCGTACCAGAACGGCAGCGGGTCGAAGTATCGGACGAGCCGGTCACGGTCGATGGGTCGGTCCGGCGTGCGTTCACCATGCCCGAGACCGGCGAGGCGGAAGCGCTGGAGGGGCTCGCTCCAGAGTTGGGCGAAGATGGGCGCGGGCGAAGGCAGAAACCCGGCATCGGCCGCGGCAACAAGGTAGTCACGGTTGACGCCACGCATCCAGCGCTGGTTCTCGGGCCAGTGGTGGG
>CAZSTF010000131.1:0-2275 GCA_964609555.1 uncultured Alcaligenaceae bacterium
AGATCCTCGACCCACCAGAAGCCCGCGTTGTGCCGCGTGCGCTCGTACTCGGGGCCGGGATTGCCGAGGCCGACGACGAGCCTGAGCGGTCGTTCGGGCAGGGGGGAGGGGCGGTGCGCAGCGGACATCGGCGGCAGTGTATTGAGTGACCCTGAAAACCGCAGTTGGGTGCGTTTCGAAGGCGGGTTGGTGCGCGTTGCCCGCGAGGCGCGAGGACGCCGCAGGGTGGCTCCCCTGCAAGGACGAGCAACAAAGCGGGCGGCGCGCACCAACCCGAAAGCGAACGCACAGCGGTCTCACCCGTCGGGCGAACGTGAGCGGGACGCGAAAGGCTTGCCCCATCAAGGGCTTGCCAGTGAAAGCGAGCGGTCAACTGCGGTTTTTAGGGTTAAGCATCGCACACATCGATCGCCCATGAAAAAGGCCCGCCGAAGCGGGCCTTCTCCCGGCATGACGCGGGTTACTTTTTCTTCTTGTCGTCCTTCGCCGGCGCGGCTGCAGCGGCCGGGGCCTTCTGCTTGGTGGCCGCGACTTCCGCGGCCGCCGGAGCGTCCGAGGCGACGGCTTCTTCAGCTACGACCGAGGCGGTGGCAAACACGGCGTCCTTGTTGCGCCCGCGCAGCACGAGCTTCACGCCCTCGGGCAGCTTGACGTCGGCCGCGTGGATCGATTCGCCGGCCTTCAGATCCTTCAAGTCCACTTCGATGAAGCGCGGCAGGTCCTTGGGCAGGCAGGCGATCTCCACCTCGTTCAGCACGTGGCTGACCACGGCGCCGGAGAGCTTGACCGCGGGCGAGATGTCCTGATTGACGAAGTGCACCGGCACCTTCATGTGCAGGGGCTTGTCGGCGTCCACGCGCTGGAAGTCGATGTGCAGGATCTGCTGCTTGAACGGGTGGTACTGCACGTCGCGCAGGAGCACCTGGCTCGTGGCGCTGCCGAGCGTCATGGTCAGCACCGAGCTGTGGAACTCTTCCTTCTTGAGGGCATGCCAAAGTGCGTTGTGATCGAGCTCGATCTTCTCCGGCTGGCCGCTGCCGCCGTAGACGATGCCCGGCACCTTGCCGGTGAGCCGAAGGCGGCGGCTCGCACTCGAGCCCTCGGCGGTCCGCGCGAACGCGGTGAATTGCGTGGTCATGATGTTCTCCAACGTTGTTCAGGCAGCAGGGGCTGCCCTTTCGGGGTTTTGTCGGGCGGTCGCGACCAACCGGCCGACAAAGTCCGCTTGCGGGGGATTCCGCAGCGGCAAAAGCGAAAAAGGGTGTTACTCGGTGAACAACGAGGACACACTGTCCTCGTTGCTGATGCGCTGCATCGTCTCGGCGAGGAGCTGGGCGCATGAAATCTGGCGGATCTTGCCGGTCGTGGCGGCGAGCTCCTCGCCTGCGCGCGACAGCGGAATCGTGTCGGTGACCACGAGCGAATCGAGCGCCGGGCCGGCGATGCGGTTGACCGCCTCGCCCGAGAGCACGGCGTGGGTGCAGTAGGCGATGACCTTGCCGGCACCGGCGTCCTTCAACGCCTGGGCCGCCTTCACGAGGGTGTTCGCGGTGTCGACGATGTCGTCCATGATCAGGCAGGTGCGACCGGCGACGTCCCCGATGATGTTCATGACCTCGGCCACGTTCGCCTTCGGGCGACGCTTGTCGATGATGGCGAGATCGGTGTCGAGCCGCTTGGCCATGGCGCGGGCGCGGACGACACCGCCCACGTCGGGCGAGACCACGAGCAGGTTCTCGTACTTCTGCTTCCAGATGTCGGAAAGCAGGAGCGGCGTGGCGTAGATATTGTCGACCGGGATGTTGAAGAAGCCCTGCACCTGGTCGGCGTGCAGATCCATCGTCAGCACGCGGTCGACCCCCACGGCCGTGAGCATGTCGGCGACCACCTTGGCCGAGATCGCCACCCGCGCCGATCGGGGACGCCGGTCCTGCCGTGCGTAACCGAAGTAAGGCATGGCGGCGGTGATGCGTCCGGCCGAGGCGCGCTTCAGCGCGTCGACCATGATCACGAGCTCCATGAGATTGTCGTTGGTCGGCGCGCAGGTGGACTGCAGCACGAACACGTCGCGACCGCGGACGTTTTCGAGGATCTCGATGTTGACTTCACCGTCGGAGAAGCGGCCGACCTGGGCCTTGCCGAGGCGCATGCCGAGGTGTTCGACGACGGCCGCCGCGAGCTTCTGGTTCGCGTTGCCCGTGAACACCATCATGTCGTTGAAGCTCATGGCGGGATGCGGGCGCGAAACTCGGTCTTTCGACTCGGGCAGGTGACT
>CAZSTF010000131.1:2375-5331 GCA_964609555.1 uncultured Alcaligenaceae bacterium
ACTTCCGGGAAGTCGGACGGAAACCTTGGCAGGGGAGGAAGGATTCGAACCCTCGCATGTCGGAATCAAAATCCGATGCCTTAACCGACTTGGCGACTCCCCTGCGGTCGGGCGGTTTTCCGGCGATCGGACCAAGATCCAGACTGCTTGCCGGCAACCAACCGAGCCTGAGAGTATATCAGTCGCCCGCATGGGGTAGTCGACCGAGTGTGCGCGCCGTCCACGCCGACCAGCCCAGCGCGCGCAGTTGCCCGGCCGCCTGCCCCGCTCGAGCCCGGTTGGCGCAGAACGCAAAGAGGGCGCTCCCCGAACCGCTCATGCGGGGTGCGAGCCCCACCGCCTCGAACGCCCGGGCAAGTGCGGCGATTTCCGGAACGATCTCCCGGGCGGCCGCCTCGAGGTCATTGCCGCCCCAGTCGATCGGCCAGCCGAAATGCGCTACCGGTGGCGTGTCGCGCACCACCCGGGGGCTTGCGAACACGGCCTTGGTTGCGGCCGCCACGCCCGGGTGGGCGATCACCACATCCCGCGCGGGCACCGTCACCGGGCGCGAGCGCTCGCCGATGCCGGCCACGAATGCCGGCCCCTCGCCCAGGAAGAACGGAATGTCGGCGCCGAGCGGCAAGGCCAGCGCAGCCAATTCGCTGCGCGAAAGCCCGAGTCCCCAGAGGCGATTGAGCCCGATCAGGACCGCCGCGGCATCCGAACTCCCGCCGCCGAGCCCCGCGCCGCTTGGAATGCGCTTCACGATGCGGATCCGCGCCCCGACGCGGATGCCCGCGTGATTCGAAAGGGCCCGCGCCGCGCGGCAGCCCAGCTCGTTCTCGGCGGTGAGACCCGGGGGCGCGTCGAGGAGTGTGATCTCAGCCGCCTCGTCGGGCCCGGTGGCCGTCAGTTCGACCGTGTCGGCGAGCGAGACCGGCACGAACACCGACTCGAGCAGGTGATAGCCATCGGCCCGGCGACCCGTGACATGCAGGAAGAGATTGAGCTTGGCGGGGGCCGTCAGGACGAGCATGGGACGGAGCATCAGTCGAACACCCACCGATCGAGCACCCACACGATCTCCGAGTCCGGGCTGGCCTCGGGCTGCCAGCGCATGCGCCGTGGGGTGGCGCTTCCGTCCTCGTGCCGGGCCAACACCTCCACCGTCCAGCCGTGCTCGACGAATCGGTCGGCTGGGACCGCCCCTGTGCGCGCCTCGGGCAACCCGCGCAGCCAATGGGGCAGCGCTTCGTCGCGCACCTTGAGGCCGGTGAATTGCTCGAGGAGTGAGGCGACACTCGCATCATTGCGGACCGTGCCATCGGTGAGGGCGAGGGTTGCGCCCCGGGCATCCACCGTGAGCCGTGCGAGCACGGTGCCCAAGGGCGAGAAGACCTCGGCGACCGTGTTGGCCCCATCGGTCCGGTAGGAGAACTGGCCGGCGAGTTGCTGTCCGTCATGCCGCGCCGAGAAGCGTCCCGTGAGTGCGAATCGTTCGGCGCTGCGCAGACGCTCGACCTGCCGCAGCCGTTCGGTGGCGGCCACGGCTGATGCCGGGGTGGGTTCCACCGCGCGATCGAGCGACGCGCAGCCGACGAGCAGCAGTGCGGCGGTGCAGGCCGCGAGCATGCATCGCAACGCAACTACTCCCGATCCAGGCGCCGGATCGTCTCGCGCAGCACCTCGTGCTCCGGCTCGCGCGCGAGCTGTGCTCGCCAGATCGCTCGTGCTTCGTCACGGCGGCCCTGGGCCCAGAGCACTTCGCCGAGATGGGCTGCGATCTCGCCGTCGGCGTGCTTGGCAAAGGCCGCGCGGAGATGGCGCTCGGCGTCGGCGAGCCGTCCCTGCCGGTAGGCCACCCAGCCCATGCTGTCGATGATCGCGGCGTCCTCGGGGGCCAGGCGGTGAGCCTGCTCGATCAGTTCGCGCGCCTCATCCAGCCGTTCGTTGCGGTCGGCCAGGCTGTAGCCCAAGGCATTGAGCGCGTGCGCGCTCTTCGGGTCGAGCGCGATCACCCGGCGCAGCCGGGCCTCGGCCTCGGCGGGGCGCTTCAGCTGCTCGAGCAGGATGGCCGAGTCGTAGAGCAGACCCGCGTCATCCGGCGAGCGTTCGAGCAGGGCGTCCAGGATCGCGAGCGCCTTCGCGTACTCCCGCGCGTCGCGCCAGAGCACCGCCTCGGTCTGCGCGAGCGCGTTCGCCTGCCTCGGGCTCGCGGGCTCGATGCGCTTCAACAACGCGACGGCCTCGACGACCCGTTTGTCGCGCGCGAGGGCCGTGGCGCGGCGCAGCTGGGCTTCGAACGCGCGATCGCCGCGGTCGACGCGGGCATAGCGCTCGGCGGCCACACTCCAGCGCCCTTCGGCTTCGGCCACCCGGCCGAGGTAGTAGGCCAGTGCCAGCGGCTCGCCCCGACCGGCGCGCTCGGCGTCGAGCAGCTCGCGCTCGGCCGTGGCCCAGTCGCGCGCGGCAAAGGACGCCAAGGTGGCGGCGAAGCGCTGCTCGTCCGCATCCTCCTTGCCTTCGTCGGCCAAGGCGAGGAATTCCCGCCGCGCATCGGCGAAGCGGTCCATGTCGTAGAGGGCGCGGGCGCGCATTTCGCGCAGATCACGCGCCTTGGGGTGGGCGAGCAAGGCCGCCGAGATTTCGGCCAGCGTCGATTCGCGCAGTTCGGCCTGTTGAGCGTCCGGCGTCGTGGCGAGCCGGAGTCGCGTTTTCAACACCACTGCCTGCGGCCAGAGCGGCCGGAGCGCGAGCGCGCGATCGAGCGCCGCGAGCGCCGCAGCGGCGCGCTGCGCGCTCGTGCCCGTTGTGGCTGCGGCCAGCGCGTAGTGAGCCTCGGGCAGATCGGGACGTCGCTCGACCGCAATCTGTGCGAGCTCGATGGCGCGATCACGGTCACGGACCTGGGCGAGTTGCCGTGCCGCATCCATGAGTGCCCCGGGCACGGCCGCGGCCGGCAGATCGAGCAGCC
>CAZSTF010000132.1:0-5266 GCA_964609555.1 uncultured Alcaligenaceae bacterium
TCGCGCTCGCGAGCGCTCCGCCGGTGCGGGCGCTGCGCAAGGAACTGCCCCCACCCTCGGCCGGGGGCGTGAGCGCCACGCTCGCGGGGGCCGCGGCGGTGCTCGCGGTCGTCTGGCTGCAGGCGCAGGACTGGCAGACCGGGCTCGTCTTCGTGCTCGGCCTCGTGGCCTTGGTGGTGGCCGCGAGCGCGCTGGCCTTCGTGCTTCTCTGGCTGGTCCGTAGCCTGATCGGCCGGCTGGCCCAGTCGGCGGGCCCGCTCCGGCACTGGCGCATGGGGCTCGCGAATCTCGACCGGCGCCGGCTCTCGACCACGGTCCAGATCGCCTGCCTGGGCCTGGGCGTCATGACGCTCATCACCGTCGGCTTCGTGCGCACCGATCTCTTCGCCGCGTGGCAGAAGTCCCTGCCTGCGGACGCGCCGAACCGCTTCCTCATCAACATCCAGGCCGACCAGATCGATCCGCTCAAGACCCTTCTTGCCGAGCGCGGGCGGCAGGCGGAGTTCTTCCCGATGGTACGGGCCCGCCTGGTGGCCATCAACGACCGGCCGGTTTCGGCGCGCGACTTCAGCGACGAGCGCGCCAAGCGGCTCGTGGACCGCGAGTTCAATCTCTCGGCGAGCGCGAGCCTCCCCTACGGCAACCGGATCGTGTCAGGCACCTATCTCACGCCGACGAGCGGGAACGAGATGTCGCTCGAGGATGGCATCGCCAAGACCCTGGGCCTCGCCCTGGGCGACCGCGCAACCTTCGATGCCGCCGGCCAGACGTTCACGGTCACGGTGACCAGCCTGCGCAAGGTCGACTGGGACAGCTTCCGCGTCAACTTCTTCGCACTGCTGCCGGAGCGCATGCTCGCCGACCTGCCCAAGAGCTACATCACGGCGTTCCACCTGCCCACCGACGATGTGAAAACGCTTTCGGACATCGTGACCACTGCGCCCAACGTGCTGGCCATCGACGTCTCCGAGGTCATGCAGCGCGTGCGCTCGATCGTGACCCAGGTCGCGAGCGCGCTCGAATTCGTCTTCGGCTTCACCCTGCTTGCGGGATTGCTCACGCTCTACACCGCGGTCATCGCCACCCAGGACGAGCGACGGTATGACACGGCGGTCATGCGCAGTTTCGGCGGCTCGCGTGCGCAGGTGCGACGCGCCATGCTCGCCGAATTCGCCACGTTGGGCATCACTGCGGGGCTACTGGGCGTGGTCGGTGCGGTGAGCCTGACCTGGGCGCTCGCCACCCGTGCGCTCAAGATCGAATTCATCGCCTCGCCCGGGGTCTGGCTCGCGGGTCTCGTGCTCGCAGCGGCATTCACGCTCGTGGCTGGCTGGCTGGGCACGCGCGGCGTGCTCGACACCCCGCCGATGAAGGTGCTGCGTGAGGGGTGATCGGCAACCGCGGTCCGTGGACTCGACGTTGACGCTCGATCGCATCCGTGCCGCACTCCGGTCGATGCCGGACACGCTCGAGGCCGTCCAGGGTGACGGTACGCGAGACGAACGCCTCTACGCGCACGCCCGCCTCGGACGAACGCTCAGGCCCGCGGCGGTGATGATGCTGCTCACCGACCACGGCGACGGGGAGCCGCGACTCGTGCTCACGCAGCGCACCGCGCATCTGGCCGACCATGCAGGACAGATCAGTCTGCCCGGCGGTCGGGTGGAAGCCGAGGACGGCAGCCCGGAGGCCGCGGCGCTTCGCGAGGCGGCCGAGGAGATCGGTGCCGACGGCGGCCGGATCGAGATCCTGGGCGTCCTGCCGCGCTATGTCACGATCACCGCCTACGACATCACGCCGGTGGTCGCGGCGACCCCGGCGCAGCACTGGCGCGCCGACCCCCACGAAGTGGCCGACGTATTCGAGGTTCCGCTCGCGCATTTGCTCGACGAGGCGCACTGGCGGCGCGACAGCCTCTGGCGCGAGGGCCGCCTGCGCGAATACTGGGCCGTCCCGTGGCGCGAGCGCTACATCTGGGGCGCCACCGCAGGCATGCTGCGCACGCTCCGCAACCTTCTCGTCTCCACATGACGCAGTCGTCCCCCTTCGATCTCATGGGCGGCGAGCCGGGCGTGCGCGCGCTGGTCGATGCCTTCTACGACCACATGGAACTCGATGACGAGTTCGCGGGCATCCGCGCCCTGCACCCCGAGGACCTCTCGGGATCGCGCGACAAGCTCTTCTGGTTCCTCTGCGGCTGGCTGGGCGGCCCCAATCACTACATCGAGCGTTTCGGGCACCCGCGCCTCCGCGCGCGGCATCTGCCCTTCCCGATCGGCACGGCCGAGCGCGACCAATGGCTTGCCTGCATGTCGCGTGCCATCGCCGATCGCGCGCTCGAACCCGCGCTCGCAGCGTGGTTCATGAGCCAGATGCAGGGGACCGCCGACTGGATGCGCAATCGTCCCGATTGAGCCCTCCAAACGAAGCGGGCGCGCACCCGTGCCCTTGACCTCGCTCGCACGAGACACACAATCCGTGCATGCACGGTCTCCTGCCCGGCCACCGCGTGGCCCTGCTCCGTAACGGCGGCGAGTACTTCCCGGCGCTTTGCGCGGCGATCGATGCGGCGCGCGAAAGTCTGTACGTCGAGAGCTACATCTTCGCGAACGATCCCGTGGGACGGGAGATCGCGGCCCGGCTCGCACGTGCCCAGGCGCGCGGCGTCGACGTGCGGGTGGTGATCGATGCCTTCGGAACCCGCCCCTACGGCACGCGCGAACTGGCCGAGCAGTTGAAGAGCGCGGGCGTCCTGTTCGTGTTCTACCGACAGGATCTGTTTCCCTTCGCCCTGCGCCGGACGCGACTGAGGCGGCTGCATCGAAAGATCGTCGTGATCGACGGCCGCATCGCCTTCATCGGCGGCATCAACCTGATTGACGACATGAACACCCCCGGACACACACCGCCGCGCGTCGACTTTGCCGTGCGCGTGGAAGGGCCCATGCTCGGGCCGGTCTGCGAGGCCGTCAATCGCCTGTGGCGCATCCAGCGAATGGTGGCCTTCGGTCGGGAGGACCTGCCTGCCTGGTCGCTCGCCCCGCAGACCGTGCCTTGCGGCACCACGAAGGCCAAGCTCGTCGTGCGGGACAACTTCCGCTACCGCCGCTCGATCGAGATTGCCTATCTCGCCGCGCTTCGCGTGGCGCGTGAGGACGTGATCATCGCCAGCGCCTATTTCCTGCCCGGCCGACGCTTCCGACGCGCGCTGCTCGACGCTTGCGCCCGCGGGGCACGGGTGCGGCTTCTGCTGCAGGGCCGGGTCGAGTTCTGGCTGCTGCATCACGCCTCGCGCGCGCTGTACGGCCAACTGCTGGCCGGCGGTGTGGAGATCATCGAGTACGAGACGAGCTTCCTGCATGCCAAGGTCGCGGTAGTGGATGACGACTGGGCGACCGTCGGATCGTCCAACATCGATCCGTTCAGCTTGTTGCTCGCCCGCGAGGCCAACGTCGTTGTGCGCGATGCCGGTTTCGCAGCCGAACTGCGGCGCGACCTCGAAGCGCTCGCCAACCACGGCGGCCGGGCGGTCAACCCCGCCCACTGGGAAGCCCGTTCGACCCTGCAGCGGGCCCTCGAATGGTTCGCCTATGGTGCCGTCCGGGCACTGATGGGGTTGTTCGGCGTGCGCTATCCAAGAGCCTGAACACGCCCGCCGAGGCTCGCTCGGCGCCTAAAATCCGCCGAAATGTCTGATTCCGCAGAGATTGCCGCGCTGGGCGAGCCCCCCTCCGCCGAACGCATCGAGCTGATCGGCTTCAGCGACCTCGACACCGGTCGGCTGCGACTGTTCTTCGAGCGTCCGAGTGCCGCCGGGCAGCGGGTCCGTGTCGTCGAGTCCGACGGTGATCTTCTGATCATCAACGCCTTCTCCGAAGCAGGCGAGGCCGCCCGCGCCGACCCCCTCGAGACGCGCCCCCGCATCGTCATCGTCGAGCGCTGCCTCCCCGATGCGCACTACTACCAGGTGCCGCGTGACGCGCAGTTGCTGTTCTCGCTCGCCCAGGGCCTCAATCGCATCCGCGACGGCTGGACGCCCCCGGGTGGATGGTCTGCCCTCCCACCCGCGGAGACGCCAACAACCGTCGATAAGCCCTTGCCCGACGGCGCCGCGGCCCTGGCCGAGCCGGCCGCAGAGACGGCGGCGCCCTCATCGAACGCCATGACGGTCGCGTCGGCTGACACCGAGCTCGATCTGAGCTCCTTGCGTTTCATCGTGATTGATGACTCGCTGTTCTCGCGCGAGGCCGTGGCGGACGCCCTCAGGCGCAGCAAGCACAGCGCCGTGACCGCGGAAGGCGGCGCCAAGGCGGTTGCGCTCTGTCGCAAGCACCGGTTCGACGTCGCGCTGATCGACTTCGAGATGCCAGGCATGAACGGTCCGGAGACGATCCGGGCCTTGCGCCGTCTGGGCACCGCCTCGCCCCGCCTCATGATCATGCTGACCGCGCGCGACGGTGTCGTCGATCGGCTCCGGGGACGCTTCGCTGGGGCGGATGCCTACCTGGTCAAGCCCGCGCGTCTGTCCGACCTGAACGCCGTCATCGCCGCGAACCGGACACGACTGGCGGCCACCGCCCTGTGAGTACCTCGACCCGGCAAGCGCTCGCGAACCCCGTCCGACTCCTCGCCCCGTACCTCGCCCAGCACAAGGCCCGCATCGCAGTGGCCCTGGGCTGCCTTTTGCTCGCCAAGATCGCCAACGTCGGGGTTCCGGTTGCGCTCAAGTGGATCGTGGATGCGGTCGGTGCAGTGAATCCGGCCGGGGCGATCGCGGCGGTGCCGTTCGCGTTGCTCGCGGCCTACGGCGTGGCGCGCCTGTCGGTGACCTTGTTTACCGAGCTTCGGGAGTTCTTTTTCGCCAAGGTCTCGCAACGGACGATCCGCCGCGTGGCGATGGAAACGTTCGAGCATCTGCACCGACTGTCGCTCCGCTTTCACCTGACGCGGCAGACCGGCGGTCTGACGCGCGACCTCGAACGCGGCACGCGGGGCATCTCCTCGCTTCTGTCCTACGCGCTGTTCTCCATCCTGCCGACGCTGGTCGAACTGGCGCTCGTGGCTGCGATCCTCGGCTGGAACTACGAGTGGAGTTTCGTGGTCATCACCCTCGTCACGCTCGTCGGCTACATCGTCTACACGATCGTGGTCACCGAGTGGCGGACCGCATTCCGCAAGGAGATGAACGAGCTCGATTCGAAGGCGAACACCCGCGCCATCGATTCGCTGCTCAACTATGAGACGGTCAAGTACTTCGGCAATGAGC
>CAZSTF010000133.1:0-5263 GCA_964609555.1 uncultured Alcaligenaceae bacterium
CACTCAGCGTCGACAATTCGTTCCGGTGGCTCGCGTGAGCCACGGATCTGAGGAGTTGTTTCATGTTCGCATCGACCCGTTCCCGGCTCGCCACAACGCTGATCGGCCTTGCCGCGCCCCTCGTGGCGATCGCCGCGCTCTCGGCCACCACCCCCGCGGCCTTTGCCCAGAGCCCGGTAGCCGCGTCAACCGCTGCACCCGCCACGCCGGCAGGCGCGACCAAGAAAATTGCGGTGCTTGCGGCCGTCGGTGACCAGATGCAGCTCGTTCGCCGCCGTCTGGGCGTGGGCTCGAATCTCGAGCCTTTCGTGCGCCAGTGGGTGACGGTGCCCGATCAGACGCTCAACAAGATGGTGCTGCGCGGCATGGATCAGGCGATCTCGGCCGAGTACCCGAACGCCGAGGTGCTTTACCTGATGCTGACGCCGGACGCGAAGGAGCGCGAGCTGCGTGCGGACCAGCGCGAGGCGGCCACCTTCCGCCGGGCCGTCGCGATGCTCGAGCCGATCGAGGCGCGAAAGGGCTGGGATGAGATCTACGTCGTCTCCCCCAAGTGGCTGTTCCCCGAGAACGCCGGCATGGCCAGCAAGCTCACCGGCATTGGCATCTTCATCCAGCCGATCGAAAGCGCGAAGAACGCCGAGGAGCTGTTCGAAAGCGGCCTCGCGGTGGATGTGGACGGGGAGCAGGTGCGGGACCTGGGCAAGTTCAAACAGTCGCGCAGCCAGACCTACGTGGCACCATTCTTCTACATGAAGGTCACGGTGCTCGATGCGAAGACGCTGCGTGTGATCCGCACCGACGAGCGCTACGACTTCCGCCGCCTGATCAACAGCGATTCGACCGCGCTCAACGTGGCGGCATCGATCCCGCCGGATATGCTCGCGAATCAGCTGACCCAGTTCGTCGAGGCGTCCGCCCGCCGCCTCGTCGTGGATCGTCCAGGAACGATCGACATCGGCCCGCTGCGCACGACGCCTGCACCCGCGCCAGCCAAGCAGTAAGCGGGGCAGGGCCCCGGGAGGCATGGCGCGGTTCAGGTGTAGTCGAGCGGTTGCGCCTTGCCGCGGAACACCCGGTAGACGAAGAAGCTGTAGGCGACGATGATCGGCAGCACCACGACCGCGCCCATGAAGATGATCATGAGTGACTCGGGCGCGGCCGCGGCCTGCCAGATGGTGAGCCGATCGACGACGAGGTACGGGAACAGGCTGTAGGCCAGCCCGTAGAACGCCAGCACGAAGATGCCGATCGACCCGGCAAACGGCACCCAAACGCCGTATTCGTTGCCCTGAGCAAGCCGGTGTGGCAGACGGCTCAGGCTGCGATCGACGATGAAGAAAAGCAGCGCGGTCGTGATGGGCACGGGAGCCAGCAACACGATCCAAGGCAACGTGAACCACTTGTCGAAGATCTCCTTCGACAGCAGCGGCGTGGCCAGCGAGACAGCGGCCACGCCAAGTGCGGTGAACCCGAGGCTCCAGCGCGCCCAGCGAACGGCTTTCAGTTGGAGCGCACCTTCGGTCTTGATGATGAGCCAGCCGGCGCCGAGGAGCGCGTAGCCGGCGACGACACACAGGGCGATGAGCACCGCGAAGACCAGCGCTCCCCGGGTGTGCTCGAAGCCCATGATCAAGAGACCGAGCATCGCCCCCTGGGCGAGCGTAGCTGCGAGCGAACCCCCGTGAAAAACGAGGTTCCAGCGCGCCTTGTGCTCTGCTCGCGCCTTGACACGAAAGTCGAACGCGACGCCGCGCAGGATGAGGCCGAAGAGCATCAGCGCGACCGGGAGGTAAAGCGCCTGCAGGATGATGCCGTGCGCGAGGGGAAATGCCGTGAGCAGCACGCCCACGCCGAGCACGAGCCAGGTCTCGTTGGCATCCCAGAACGGGCCGATCGAGGCCACCATGCGGTCCTTCTCCTCATCGCTCGCGAATCGGAAGAGCACGCCGACGCCGAGGTCGTAGCCATCGAGCACGACGTAGGCGAGCATTGCGAGCCCCATGACGAGCGTGAAGGCCACCGGCAACCAGCCCGCTGGTGTCGTGAGGTCTGGCGTGACCGACGGCGCAGCCATGGCCGGAGCTGCGCTAAGCCCCACGAGGATTGCGGGCAACATCAATCGATTGGGTGACATGGGCACAGTCTCCTCCCGATGGGTCAGGCGCTCGCCTGCGGGGCAGGCAGAACGACGGGACCTTCGGCGCGGGGGGTCTCTGCACGGCTGCCGGCCTTGCGCGCAAGATGGAACAGCACGCTCACATAGGCGATGAGCAGCCCGGTGTAGAGGACGAGATAGCCCACGAGGGTGAGCCCGATCATCGGTGCCGGGACGGCGCTCGCAGCCTCCGCGGTGGTCAGGACGCCCTGCACGAGCCAGGGCTGACGGCCGATCTCGGTGGTGTACCAGCCGGAGAGCACGGCACCCCAGCCGGAGAAGCTCATCAAGACGAGCGCACGCGCGAGCCACGGCGTCGGCTCCCCCCGTCGCCTCATGACCCACGCGCTCCAGACGCCGACCACGAGCATCGCCACACCGATGCCGACCATGATGCGGAAGGCCCAGAACACCGGGGCTACCGGCGGATGCTTGCCAGCGAACTCATTGAGGCCCTTGAGCTCGCCATCGATCTCATGGGTGAGGATGATTGAGGCGAGCTTGGGGACCTCGACCGCGAAGTGCGTCTTGCGCTCGGCCTCGTTCGGAAAGCCGAACAGCACGAGCGGCACGCCACGATCCGTCTCCCAGATCGCCTCGATCGCGGCGATCTTCTGCGGCTGGTACTTGAGCGTGTTCAGGCCATGCAGGTCACCGAGGATGATCTGCACCGGGATCAACGCGGCCGCCATGAACACGCCCGTGCGCATCGCGGCGAGCACGGCCGGCGCACGGTCGCCGCGCAACCAGCGGTAGGCCGACAGCCCCGCCATCAGGAAGGCCACCGTGAGGAACGAGGCGACGAGTATGTGACTCAGCCGCCACGGCATTGACGGATTGAAGATGATCGCCCACCAGTCGGTGGCGTGGGCGACACCGTCCCGCAGTTCAAAGCCGGCGGGCGTCTGCATCCAGGAATTCAAAACGAGGATCCAGAAGGCGGACATCGTCGTGCCGAACGCGACCAGGAAGGTGGCGATCGTGTGCAGGCGATTGCCAACGCGCTTGAAGCCAAAGAGCATGATGCCCAGGAACGTGGCTTCGAGGAAGAACGCCGTGAGCACCTCATAGGCGAGGAGCGGCCCCGCGATGTTGCCTACGCGCTCCATGAAGCCCGGCCAGTTGGTGCCGAACTGAAAGCTCATCGTCACGCCCGAGACCACGCCCAATGCGAAGCTGAGCGCGAAGACCTTGACCCAGAAGCCGTAGGCGTCCATCCACTTGGCGTCGCCCGTCTTGGTGTAGCGCCACTTGAAGAACAGCAGCACCCAGGCGAGCGCGATCGTGATCGTGGGAAAGAGGATGTGGAAGCTGATGTTGGCCGCGAACTGAATCCGCGCCAAGAGGACAGGGTCGAGAGAATCAAACATGGCTCTTGCCTCCAAGGAAACGATCACGGGCATCCAGCAACTTGCCCACCTTTTTGCCGAGTTTCATGAGTTCGAGCAGGCGTTCACGGTCCATCGATTGCAATTCTTCGAACCAGCCGGTCAGCAGTTCGATCAGGTCGTGCATCTCGCGCATGCGTGCCTGAGCGTGACGCTCGGCCGGATCCCCGGGAGACTCGAGCAGCGCATTGCGCAGCATCGAGAGCGTGGGATCGACTTCGCGTTTCCTTCGCTCCTCGGCCAGCACCTGAAAGATCGACCACACATCCTCCGGCGTTGCGAAATACTCGCGCCGATCGCCCGGG
This sequence comes from uncultured Alcaligenaceae bacterium, assembly GCA_964609555.1. GTDB lineage: Bacteria > Pseudomonadota > Gammaproteobacteria > Burkholderiales > Casimicrobiaceae > Casimicrobium. Next base: position 3,852 of record CAZSTF010000133.1, read on the forward strand.
CGGTGCTGCAGGTGGACGAGACGCCAACTCTGCAATTCCTTGAGGCCCATGCTGACGTTCGATCGGGACAGTCCCAGCCCCTCGGCGATCTCGTCGGCGTTGAGCGGCTGTGGGCTCACGTACAGCAGGGCGTAGATCTGCCCGACCGTGCGATTGACGCCCCAGCGGCTGCCCATCTCGCCGAAGTGCAGGACGAAACGTTGGACGAGGGGTGGCAGCATAAGTTTCTGAAATTTCAGAAGTTGCTGAAATGCGATTATGCACCAGTGCGAATTGTTATCGAGCCGTTGGCAGCCTGTCGACGCACTAGACTTCGTCCGCCGCGCTTCCGGTCGCCCCTGCACTCTTGCACGCGGCTGCCGATGCCGCCAAGCACATCTTGAATTCCCAGCCGCGGTTTACGCTGCGCCCGGCCGGTGTTGTTCCACGCAGCATTCCAATTCCGGGAGCGCCGGTCAAGTGCCCCACATCGCCAACGATGCCTCCGTCCGTTCCTGGACGCTCTCCGATTTCGATTACGACCTCCCCGAAGGCCTGATCGCCTCCGAGCCTCTGGCCGAGCGCAGTGCTTCGCGCCTGCTCGATGCGCGCTCGCTCCCGCCCGCCGATCGTGTCTTCCGTGAGCTGCCCACGCTGCTTCGCGCGGGCGACCTGCTCGTGTTCAACGACACCCGGGTCGTGCGAGCGCGGCTCTTTGGCCACAAGGCCTCGGGCGGGCGGATCGAGCTGCTGATCGAGCGTCTCGTCGCGCCGGACGAGGCGCTCGTGCAACTGCGCGCAAGCCACGCACCGAAAGTGGGTGCTCGCCTCACGATCGCGGATCGGGCCGAGGCCGAGGTGCTCGGGCGGGAGGACCGCTTCCATCGCCTTCGTCTCGTTTCGGGGCTGACCGACTTCGGAGAACTCATGCGCGAGGCGGGGGAACTGCCGCTGCCACCCTACATGGGCCGCCGCGCCGGCGAGGCGGACGAGGCACGGTATCAGACGGTCTACGCCGCGAAGGACGGCGCGGTGGCCGCGCCCACCGCCGGGCTGCACTTCGACGAGGCGGTGCTCGCCGCCTGCCGGGCCGCCGGCATCGAGATGGCGAGCGTGACGCTGCACGTAGGGGCGGGCACATTTCTGCCGGTGCAGACCGAGCGGATTGCCGAGCACCGGATGCACAGCGAGCGCTTCGAGCTGCCCGAGGCGACCGTCGAGGCGATCGCGCGCTGCCGCGCACGGGGCGGTCGCGTCGTTGCCGTGGGGACGACGACCGTGCGCACGCTCGAGGGCGTGGCTGCCGCCCTAGGCGAGCTTCGCCCGCATTCGGCCGAGACCGCGCTCTACATCACACCGGGCTTTCGCTTCCGGGTCGTGGACCTGATGATCACGAACTTCCATTTGCCCAAATCCACGCTGCTCATGCTCGT
>CAZSTF010000134.1:0-5203 GCA_964609555.1 uncultured Alcaligenaceae bacterium
TTCGAACGGGTTCTCCCAGTACCCCGCGGCGAGCGAATGGTGCCGGATCGCGGCGAGGACGCCCCAGCCGATGTACGCGATCGGAAACAGCGGGCCCCAGCGCTCGGCTTGCCGAATATGCGCGCGTTCGTGGGTGGCACAGACCGAGAGCGCGGCCGGGTCGCGGGCAAGGATCACATGCCCGATTGTGGCCGCGGCGTAGCCCGCGCCGCCGGTAAGGGCGCGGAACCACGGCCCGCGCAGGAACCAGGCGACGGCCGGTCCATGACATTCAAACGCGCCGTCGTGCCAGCGCATCCGCCCGCGCCAGAGGAGAAGAGGCGCAAGCGGCAGCGCGCACAGGCTCAGCGGCAGAACCCAAAGCGCGGCCAGTACAGTCGTCATGCGACGGCGTCGTGGGCGGGTCGCGTGGATGACAGCAGTGGCCATCTTGGATAGAACCTCGGCAGGCGAGACCGATGGAGGGGAGACACAGACATGAGCATGACACACGCGCCTTTGCGCACACGGCCTGGAACGTTTTCGGGCCGGGTTGCGCTGACCGTGGGCTGGATGGCGTGGCTCGGGCTCGGAATCGCGATTGCGATCACGATCGGATGGGGCTCATCCGCCGCCGTGGCCGCGACGATCGTCGTCCAGGTGAAGGACCGGAATGGTCAGCCGGTGCCCAATGCCGTCGCCTGGGCCATGCCCGTGGGGGCCTCGGTGCCGGCCACCATTCCGGCGCAGCCGCTCGTGGTCGAACAGCGGATGATGAAGTTCGAGCCCTATGTGTCGATCGTGCAGACTGGAACCTTGCTCCGTCTGCCGAATCGCGACCGGATTGAGCACCATGTGAAGACGCTTTCCGGGCCGCAGAGCTTCGAATACAAGCTCTACCTGCGCGAGCCGCCCGAGCCGGTGCGCCTGTCGCGGCCGGGGCATACGGTGCTCCAGTGTCTCCTGCACGACTGGATGGCGGCGCATGTCTACGCGGTGGATACGCCGTGGTTTGCCAAGAGCAACCGCGATGGCTCGGCGGTCATCGAGTCGGTACCCGCGGGCGAGTACGAGATCCATTTCGCGCACCCGAACGTCAGCCTTGCGTCACAGGTCATCCCGGCCTTTCCTCGCCGGGTGCGACTCGAAACCACCACAGTGCATGTAGCCGATGTGCGGATCGACGTCGTGCCGCGCCCCGAGCCCACGCGGCGGGCGGTGCCGCAGGAGTACGGCAACTGAGAGGGACGGACTAACCGCTCTGCCGAACCGCGAGCTCTGCCCGCGTATCGATGTCGGCACACACGCCCGCATCGAGCGTCGTGACCAGGATCGTGCTTGCTGCGGGGAGCGCCGCCCACAGGTCGCGCGCCCCGTGCTCACCGCGCAGGGTCGCGAGCTCGGGCCAGAGCGCGTGCCGAAAGAGCGCGGGGTGCCCGGGCTGATTCCGGTAGGTCGCGCGCAGGGCGAGGACGGTGGCCGGTGCGTCAGCGGCGTGCTCGAGGAGCATTGCGACGGTCGTCGCGGATAGGTTGGGCAGATCACCCAGCATGACCGCGAGCCATTCGACTTGGGGATACCGCCGCGAGATCTCGCGTGCGCCGAGCGCGAGGCTCTCACCCAAGCCTGCGCTGGGCGCGTCCAGGGCGAGGATTTCAGCGCCCGCGTGCGGGTTCGAGCGCCCGCGCGCCGCAAGCCATGCGGCCCGCGCCTGTGTCGTGACGATGAGCGTGGGCAGGGCGAGCGAGGCGAAGGGGGCCAGCGCGTGTTCGAGAACCGATCGGCCGTCGGCAAGGGAGACGAGCAGTTTGTCGCCACCGGTCTCGGCGGCGAAACGCCGTCCATGCCCTGCGGCGAGAACGAGTGCGACGGCGCGCGCTCGGGCGGCTGCCACACCCGAGGTCACGTCTTGGGCAGCGTCACGCCTGTCTGGCCCTGGTACTTTCCGCCGCGGTCACGGTAGGAGGTCTCGCAGACTTCGTCGCTCTCGAAAAAGAGCACCTGCGCGCAGCCCTCGCCTGCGTAGATCTTGGCGGGCAGCGGCGTTGTGTTCGAGAACTCGAGCGTCACATAGCCTTCCCACTCGGGCTCGAAGGGGGTCACGTTCACGATGATGCCGCAGCGGGCGTAGGTGCTCTTGCCGACGCAGATCGTGAGCACGTTGCGCGGAATGCGGAAGTATTCGACGGTCCGTGCGAGCGCGAACGAGTTGGGCGGAATGATGCAGACATCGCCCTTGAAATCCACGAACGACTTCTCGTCGAACGCCTTCGGGTCGACGATGGTCGAGTTGATGTTCGTGAAGATCTTGAATTCATCCGCGCAGCGGATGTCGTAGCCGTAGCTCGAGGTGCCGTAGGAGACGATCTTGTGGCCACCCACGTGGCGAACCTGATCGGCCACGAAGGGCTCGATCATTCGGTGGGACTCAGCCATGCGACGAATCCAGTGGTCGGATTTGATGGACATGCGGCGGAAAGATTGCGATGCGGACGTTGCGATGCGAAGGCTCGTTCTATTCTAGGAAGCAAAGGGATCGCAGTTTTCCATGATCGAAATCACGCTGGGCGCCGAGTCGCTCGTCGCGCTCGCCGAACGTGCGCTCTGGTGGCCGCGCACACGAACGCTGTTCGTTGCGGATGTCCATCTCGGCAAGGCGGAAAGCCTGCGCGCCACGGGCCGGGCACTGCCGGTCGGCGCGAACGAAACCGACCTCGAGCGCATGGGTCGGCTGCTCGGGGTGCATGCGGCAGAGCGGTTCGTGGTTCTCGGCGACTGGGTGCACGGGCCGGCGAGCCTGACGCCAGGGTTGGATCGCGCGCTTCGGGGGTTTCGCGAAGCGCATGCGACGGTGGAGTGCGTCCTCGTACTCGGGAACCACGATCGGCGGGCCCGCGCCGAGGCTGAGCGCTGGGGCTTTCACGTGTTTCCCGAGGGCAGCCTGCTCGATGGCATCGCCTGCTGGCACGAGCCACCGTCCGGGCGTGTTGCCGAGCCCAGCCTCAGCGGGCATCTGCATCCGGCGGTTGCGTTGCGTGGACGCAACGAGCGGGTGACGCTGCCCTGCTTCTGGCGGCGCGGGCCATCGCTCGTGCTGCCTGCGTTTGGGCGACTGACGGGCACATTTCAGATTGATCCCGCGCCCGATGATGAAGTCATTCTGGTTGCGGGACGAAAGCTCGTGCGACACGCACCTGCATCGCGGCGGCGGGCCTGAGACTTGGTGCAGGCGTTTCGCTGGGTGGTTGCCCGGGCCGATCTGTGGGCAAGTCTGTGTGAAAGCGCGTGAGAACACGTGAAATCACCGTGGATGCATTGGGAGTCACATCACACCCCGCGCGCGCGAATGCACCACCGGATGCGGCTTCGCGACGATGCTGCGTTGCGGTAGCTTCGCCGCGGGTTGGTGTTTGTCTGAAAACCCAACATCTTGTGTCGAACAGAGCGCTTGACCACAAGATGTAGTTGCTCTTATCCTAGAATCTGCCTATGACATGAAGCGCTGAAAACGCCGGCAAGAAGTGTCCATCGGGACATATCTGTGACTGGTCGACCCGGCGTGGCACGAGTGGGGGAGCGGCAAGTGGCAAGTGACTCGGTTGATCGATCGCGAGCGGTCGTCGCGCAGTCGTTTCGGCAGCTCCGCCCTTTCGTGTTCGCCCGTCCATGCGTGTTCGATTCGAAGGCTTGAGACAGGGGGCGGCTTCATGTCCATCAATGCAACGCGACACCGACCGCACGCGGGCCCCGTGGCCACGGCCGGATCCGTGACGCGTCACCGTCTTTCGCCATGACGATGCGGTCGGTTGGCCTGGTCTCGCGCGATTGGGAGTTGCCCGCGCGCTCAGGCGTCGGCCGGCAGACGTTCATGCAGTAACACACACGATTCAGGAGTTCATTCGATGCTCGAGTCCACGCCGACAGTCACACAGCTTTCGGGAGTTCAGGGCGCTGCTTCCCGCGGTGGCTTGGGCGAATACGCCCCATCCGGCGTCGGGACGGCCACGGCCAGTGCCGACGTGCTGTCACGCTACAAGACGATCCGCCGCAATGGCTCGGTCGTGGCCTTCGAGCCGCACAAGATCACGGTGGCCGTCACCAAGGCGTACCTCGCCACCCATGGCGCGCAGAGCGCCGCCTCTGCACGCGTGCGAGAGATCACCCAGTCGCTGACCGACGTCGTGATCCAGGCGCTCATGCGGCGCAAGCCCGAGGGCGGTGCAATCCACATCGAGGAGATCCAGGATCAGGTGGAGCTCGCCCTGATGCGATCGGGCGAGCATGAGGTGGCCCGCGCCTACGTGCTCTACCGCGAGCGCCGCGCTCAGGAACGTGCTGCGCAGGCCAAATCGCGCGAGGCCGATCAGGAGTCGATCCTCCACGTGGTCGAGGACGGCGTGAGGAAGCCGCTCGACCTCTTGCGGCTGCGCGAGCTGATCAAGGCCTCGTGCGCCGGGCTCGATGGCGCGGCGGATGCCGACCTGATTCTCAAGGCCACGCTCAAGGACCTCTATGACGGTGTCTCGGCCAAGGAGGTGCGCAAGTGCGTGATCCTCGCCGCGCGCCAGTACATCGAGAAGGACCCGGCCTACAGCTTCGTCACGGCGCGGCTCCTGCTCGACTCCATCCGGCACGAGGTGCTTGGCGTCGAGGCCACGCATGCCGACATGGCCACGCAGTATGCGGAGTACTTTCCGGGCTTCATCAAGCACGGCATCAAGATCGGGTTGCTCAACCCCGAGCTCGCCCACTTCGATCTCGAGCGTCTCGGCGCGGCGATCAACCATGATCGCGATCTCAAGTTCGGCTTCCTCGGGCTGCAGACGCTCTACGACCGGTATTTCCTGATCGATCGCGCGACCCGGCCCGGCGAGCGCGACCGGCGCTTCGAGCTGCCACAGGCGTTCTTCATGCGCGTCGCGATGGGGCTTGCGCTCAATGAGGCGGATCGCGAGGCGCGCGCGATCGAGTTCTACGAGCTTCTGTCTTCGTTCGATTTCATGAGCTCGACGCCGACGCTGTTCAATTCGGGCACGCATCGGTCGCAGCTCTCGTCGTGTTACCTCACCACGGTGGCCGACGACCTGGACGGCATCTACGAGGCGATCAAGGAGAACGCGCTGCTTTCCAAATTTGCCGGTGGCCTGGGCAACGACTGGACACCGGTGCGGGCCATGGGCTCGCACATCAAGGGCACGAACGGCGAATCCCAGGGGGTGGTGCC
>CAZSTF010000135.1:0-5186 GCA_964609555.1 uncultured Alcaligenaceae bacterium
GCTTCACTGACGCCAAGCCGCTGCTCACCGCTCAGCGTTCGGCCGTCGTCGAGCGGTTCGTCGAGTCCGCGCAGCGACGAGCGAGCGCGCAGCCTGGCGTAGGGGAGACCGTCGCGCAGAAGGTCGACAGCCACTCCTTGCGGCTGATGAACGCCGACGAACTGGAAGATCACCTGACCCTCAACGGCGTGATCTCCCGACTCGAGAAGACCTTTTTCTCGGAGTCGGAAGCCTTCGAGCTGCGGTATGCGAGGCTCGTCGGCACACCGATCAACTCGCAGACCAATCCATTCGGCGTCGCGGCCACCCTCCGCGGTCTGCGTGAGGCGTTGCATGCGGACGAGTTGAAGGCGCCAGTGTGGCGGCTGGTTTACGAGGTGCTGGAAGCGACTGCCCAAGGCCGGTTCGCGGACCTCTGGCGCGATCTGGCCCAGATCGTCGCGCGGGTCGACCCAGTGGCACGTCCGTCGCCGGAGCCTTCGATCCGTGAAGCGAGTGCCGCGGAGAGCGATGCCGCTACGGCGGCGGGACGGGTGGACGCGCGACTTGCCCGGATGGAAGCCGTTGCCGCGCGTCTGCTGGCTGAACGTGCCATCCTAGGCTCGCCACCCTCGGGCAACTCGCACGGCACGACCCACCCGGGTGGACCCGGGGGCGGATCGGCCGCGCGCAGCGTCCTCGGGCCGCCCGGTGCAAACGGTTCAGGCGGTGCACAGGGCGGACACGGTGCATCAGGGCAAGCCCGGTCGGCCGCCCCTCAGGCCGACGCACGCAGCGAGGGCGTCGGCAGTGACAACGTCGGCATGAACTCGGGCGGCGGCGCGCGCGGAGCCAGTTATGGCCGAGGCGGCCCTGCACGGCGGCTTCATGTCATTGCTGATCTTTCTGACGTCGGCGGACGGGGCGGCGCCGCCGACGGCGTTGGCGACCTGATCGCATCGGGCCGGCTGCTGCCGCAGCTGCAATCCGCTCAGCAGGAGGCCAATCTTGACGAGCTGCTCGCTGCGATCGATCGTCTGCCGCTGTCGAGCGGACCCGCGTTCAGCGAAGCCGGTCTTCATGAAGTCGCAGCGCAATTCATCGAGCACGGGCCTGATGGTCCGACGGCGCAGCGTCGGATCAGCGAAGTCCATCAGCGTGTGCTCTACACCGCAGTCCAGCTGTTCCAGCAGGCCAGCCGGGAATTCACTCCGAACAGCCTGATCGAAGCGCTCGTCAAACGACTGGAACGCACGCTGCTCAAGCTGTCGCTTCGCGACGGTGAGTTTCCGTCTTCGCCGGATCACCCGGCGCGCAAGGTCATCGACCTGATCGATCAGTACAGCCTCGCCACGGACGACCAAGGACGCTTCACCGATCCTAAGCTCGCACGCCAGCTGGAGGATCTCGTCGATCGGATCTGCACCCAGGCCGATCGTGATGACCGGGTCTTCTCGGTGGTCCAGTCGAGTCTCGAGCAGGACTTGTCCGGGCTGCGCGCTGAGCGTCAGCAGAAGGTCGAACGGGTCCGAGAGGCACTAGAAAGCAGGGACAGCGTTCGCACCGCCCGCGAGGCCGCGGACAACGCACTCGAGCAGGCACTGTCCGAGCGACGTATCCCTCGACTCCTCGTGCGACTGATTGCGGACTGCTGGCGCCAGCACCTGGTCTTCATGCACCTCCGGCATGGGGGCGAATCTCGCGAGTGGCAGGCGTCGCTCGGTGCTCTGCAAGCGACGTTGAGCGTCACCCAGGAAGACGTCGACATCGAGACGACCTTCGAACTGCGCGAGCAGGTGGCGCGCTATATCGAGTCGATGCTTCAGGAGCATCCTGTCGAAGCCGGCGAGCGCCGCTCATGGCTTGATCAGGTGGACGCTCTCCTGATCCAGCGCGACGAGCGATTGCTCGGTGATCGGATTCAGGCGCCACGCTTCGACGGCGCGACCAATGCACCCAAAGCGGGGCGCACCATGCGCCCGCAGATCGGGGAGTGGTGGGAACTGCAGATGGAGCAGCGCTGGGTCCCCGTGCAACTCGTCTGGGCAAGCACGAAGAGCGACTTCTGCGGACTGGTCAACCGTTCCGCGAACAACCGCCTCGAGTTGACCTATACCGAACTGCGCAAACGGCTCGAAGCCGGGCAGGCGCGAACCCGCGCCCCGCTCGATGCGCCCTTGCTCGACCGGTCAGAGGAAGCGCTGCTGGCGGATGCCCTCGCCCAGGCCATCGATGTGGCGAGCCGCGACGAACGAACCGGTCTCATCGGACGAAAGGCCTTCTACGAAAGACTGGTCGAACTCGAACAGGGAGCACCGGGTTCGACCCTGGCGCTGGCCCTCTTCGAGTTCGATCAGTTTCGGGTGGTGTCCTCGACATCGGGCGTCGATGCACTGGAAGCCCTGGGGGGTGCACTCGCCCGTGCCCTGGCTGCGGCAGCACCCAGGGATGCCACGATTGCGACCTACCGCGAAGATACGTTTGCCGTGCTGCTCCGGGATTACAGCGAGGATGCAGCCCAACGAACAGCCGAGGACATCCTCGCGGCGGTCGGCGATTACCCCTTCGAGCGCGACCAGCACGCCTATCGCATCGGCGTCTGTGCTGGACTGGGAACCTTCAAGGCAGGCGAGCTGTCAGCCCTGGAGATGCTCCGCCGGGTCGACGCCGCATGCCTGGCAGCGAAATCGAGCGGCAGAAACACGCTCCGGGTCTATGAACCCACCGATGCAGATCTCAAGCATGAGGAGCAGTTGCTCGACTGGGCCGGCCGCATCGATTCGGTTCTAGCAAGCGAAGACCTGCACTTGCGTTGCCAGTTGGTGGCGCCCATTGCAGCCGCCACCAAGCTCAAGCCGTACTATGAACTGCTGCTCGGCATCGAGGCGATCGGCGGACAACGCGTGTCTCCATTCGAGTTCGTCACCTCCATGGAACGCCTCGGCCGCGCGCATGAGATCGACCTGTGGGTGCTCAAGCAGGCGTTCGAATGGATCCGTGAGAACCGGAGCGTCTTCTCGGAGATCGCCGGACTGGCCGTGAATCTGTCCGCGTCGTCACTCGGCAGGCCAGAAGTCACGGATTACATCCGCGATGAGTTCTCCCACGGCTCGGTATCTGCCCAAAACGTCATCTTCGAGATCACCGAGTCGGCTGCGATCCGTAATTTCGACACTGCCCAGGCCTTCATCCGCGAGCTGCGCCGTTTCGGCTCACGCGTGGCCCTCGACGATTTTGGCAGCGGCTTCACGTCCTACGCCCACCTGAAGCGACTGTCGGTCGACACGCTCAATATCGACGGCAGCTATGTGAAGGATCTGCTCACGAGCGACAGCGACCTTGCGATCGTCAAGTCGATGACCGACATCGCCCACACGCTCGGAATGACGGTGGTCGCCGAATGGGTCGAAACGCCCGACATCCTCGCGCGGCTGCTCGACCTGGGTGTCGACTACGCGCAGGGTTATGCCGTGCACCGGCCGGTTCGCTTGTCACGCCTACTCTCCGCGCCACCCGTCTGAACCGCGCCCGCGCGCAGCGGGTTACGCAAGCATGGCCCCGACCGCGGCACCGGCCGCGAGCACGAGCAGCGGATGGATACGCGGAAAGAGCAGGAACGTTGCGAGTGATGCGGCAAAAAGCGCAACGAGCCGCGGCTCGGCGATACCGCGAATCAGGAGCGCGCAGCCCGACAGCATCAGGCCCACCGTCACCGGTGCGAGCCCCCGCAGCACGATCTCGCGCCACGGGTTGCCCGAAAGCCGACCGAAGGCCTTCGCCGCGATCGTGACCAACACGAAGGGGCCAAGGCTGATCGCGCCGAGCGTCGTGAACGCGCCGACGATGCCTGCCGCGTGGTAGCCCAACAGCGCGACATAGAGGATGTTCGGGCCGGGCGCCGCCTGGGCGAGCGCGATGTAGCCCGCGAATTGCTGCGTGGTCATGAGCCCACGCGTCTCGACGAAGAACCGGTGCATGTCGGGGATGAGCGGAATCGTCCCGCCGATGCAGAGGAATGAGAGCTTGAGATAGAGCATCGCCATGTCGGCGAGCAGGCCCGAGCCCGGTGACGATTCGCTCATAGCCAGTTGCGGCGAGCCGCGATGACACCCACCGCGCCGCCGACAAGCAGCACCCAACCCATCGACCAGCCGGCGAAGAACGAAAGCGCCATGGCGCAGGCACAGAGCAGAAAGGCCTGCCATCTACGATAGAACGGCTTGGCCATCGCAAGCGCCATCGTCGTGAGGTAAGCGACTGCCGTGACGGCCATGCCATCCACGGCCGCCCGCACCCGGGCGTGGTCCTGCAACTGCTCGTAGACCAGCGCCAACGTAAGCACGATCGAAAGGGGCACCGCGATGAGACTTGTGAACGCCAGGAGCCCGCCGGACAAGCCGTACCAGCGGGTGCCGAGAAACACGCTGCAGTTGACGACGTTGGGTCCGGGGATCGCCTGGCAGATGGTGAGCATGTCGGTGAACTCGCGCTCATCGAGCCACCCGCGCTCTTCGACGACCACGCGACGCAGCCATGGCAGCGCGCCGCCAAAGGCACTCACACCGACTTTGAGAAACCCGAAGGCCATCTCGCGCCGACTCGGGCGACGGCCGAAAGCGGCCGAAGGATCAGTCTGCACTGTGTTCTTGCCAGAATGGTGTCATGACCTTTCCGATCGAAGATTCACCGCTGCCACCCTACAGGCTCCGCATCACGGTCGCTCCGACCGACCTGGATGCGCTCGGGCATGTGAACAACGTGGTGTATCTCGGCTGGATCAATGAGGTTGCAATCGCACATTGGGAAAGCATCACGACGGCGGAAGAGCGGTCCCGCCTCGCGTGGGTCGCCCTTCGGCACGAGATCGATTATCGGGCCGAGGCGCTCCTCGGGGAGATCATCGATGTCATCACCTGGACCGGCGAGGCTGCGGGCCTGCGCTACAGCCGCTACACCCGGATCGAGGTGGGAGGCACTGGCCCAGGCCGAACACTCGTCGAAGCGCGTTCGATCTGGTGCCCGATTGATCCGGTGCGCCGTCGGCCCGTGCGCCCAGAGGCGCGAATCCGCGCCCTATTCGCGCCCGCCGCTTGAGGCGTCTGCCGCGCCGGTCAGCGGCGCGACGGTGACGGCCACCGCGAGTTCATGGGCGCCCCCACCGCGGATGACGCCGCGAAGCGGTGGCACGTCGGTGTAGTCCCGTCCCC
>CAZSTF010000136.1:0-5143 GCA_964609555.1 uncultured Alcaligenaceae bacterium
ATCGGGCTGATCGTCGCCCAGTGCGTCTACGTCTTCCATTTCTGGGTGGAGCTCGTCCACTTGGTTGAGGCGGCGTTCGGCTCGCAGGCGGCCCTCCAGACGCTTGTGACCAGCATCGGCTACAAGGCCGACACGGCGCTCGCCGGACTCAACGAGACCATCATCATGCTCGTCGTGCTGGCGCTGATCGACGTGGTAATGATCTCGAACCTGCTGATCATGGTGATCGTTGGCGGCTTCGAGACCTTCGTCTCCCGCATGAACCTCGAAAGCCATCCCGATCAGCCGGAGTGGCTGTCGCACGTCAATGCAACGGTGCTCAAGGTCAAGCTGGCCACGGCGATCATCGGAATTTCCTCGATTCACCTGCTCAAGACCTTCATCAACGCAGCGAACTACACCGAGAAGGTGCTTCTCTGGCAGACTGTGATCCACGTCGTCTTTCTCCTCTCGGCGATGGCCATCGCGGCAACCGATCGACTCATGAGCAGCACGCCAGGCGCGGCCTCGGACGCGCGAGCGCACTGATTCCGGAATTCCAGGGAGGATCGTTCCATGCCCGTGACCATCCGCGCCGATGACCTGATCGAATCGATCGCCGCCGCGCTGCAGTTCATCAGCTATTACCACCCCGAGGACTACATCACCCACCTCGCGCGGGCCTACGAGCGCGAAGAGTCGCCCGCGGCCAAGGATGCGGTCGCACAGATCCTGACCAACTCGAAGATGTGCGCGCTCGGCCACCGGCCCATCTGCCAGGACACGGGGATCGTCAACGTGTTCATGAAGGTGGGCATGGAGGTGCGTTTCGAGGGCTTCTCGGGCAGCCTCGCCGACGCGGTCAACGAGGGCGTGCGGCGGGCCTACAACCACCCCGACAACAAGCTGCGCGCCTCCATCGTGGCGGACCCGCACTTCGAGCGCAAGAACACGCGCGACAACACACCGGCCGTGCTGCACGTCGAGCTGGTGCCGGGCGCGACGATCGACGTGAACGTCGCGGCCAAAGGGGGCGGCAGCGAGAACAAGTCGAAGTTCATCATGATGAACCCGAGCGACTCCCTGGTCGATTGGGTCATGAAGACCGTGCCCACGATGGGCGCCGGCTGGTGTCCGCCCGGGATGCTTGGCATCGGTATCGGCGGCACGGCCGAAAAGGCCATGCTGCTCGCCAAGGAAGTGCTCATGGAGCCGATCGACATGGCCGATCTGCTCGCCCGCGGACCGCAGAACAAGACCGAGGAGCTCCGGATCGAGCTCTACGAGAAGATCAACGCGCTCGGCATCGGCGCCCAGGGCCTGGGCGGCTTGACCACCGTGCTGGATGTCAAGATCGCGATGGCGCCCACGCATGCCGCGTCGAAGCCGGTGGCGATGATCCCGAACTGCGCGGCGACCCGGCACGCCCACTTCGTGCTCGACGGCTCGGGCCCGGCGTACTGCGAGCCGCCCTCGCTTGATCTGTGGCCCGATGTGCACTGGGCACCAGACGTCAAGCTGTCGAAGCGCGTGAACCTCGACATGCTCACGCGGGAAGAGGTCGCCAGTTGGAAGCCCGGTCAGACGCTGCTGCTCAACGGCAAGATGCTTACGGGACGCGACGCCGCCCACAAGCGCATCCAGGACATGCTGGCGAGCGGCGAGCCGCTGCCGGTGGATTTCAGAAACCGCGTCATCTACTACGTCGGCCCGGTCGATCCGGTGCGCGACGAGGTCGTCGGTCCGGCCGGCCCGACCACGGCCACGCGCATGGACAAATTCACCGAGATGATGCTCGCGCAGACGGGCCTGATCGCGATGATCGGCAAGGCAGAACGCGGCCCGGTGGCGATCGAGGCAATCCGCAAGCACAGCGCCGCCTATCTGATGGCGGTGGGCGGTGCGGCCTACCTCGTCTCCAAGGCCATCCGGCAGGCGCGCGTGGTCGGCTTCGCCGATCTCGGCATGGAGGCGATCTACGAATTCGAAGTCGCGGACATGCCGGTCACCGTGGCCGTGGACGCGAGCGGCGAGAGCGTCCATCAGACGGGGCCGCGCGCATGGCAGGCGCGGATCGGCAAGATTCCGTTGATTCCCGCCTGAGGACGCGATGATCGAGACCCTCGTCCGCCCCGAGAGCCTGCTCATCATTGCGCTGGTCTTCGCGGTGGTGGTGCTGGTCGTGGTGCTGCTTCGGCTGCGGGCGTTGGGTCGATCGGTGACCGAGATCACGGACGCGCTGGCGGCCGTGGGCCGCGGCGACTTCGATGTCGAGGTGCCCGCCCATGGCACCGGTCCGGCCGCCGCGCTGGGGCGCGCGTTCAACGAGTCGGTCCACCGGCTGCATGACTCGCGCCAGCAGCTGGCGGCCTATCAGCGCACGCTGGAGGAGCGGGTCAAGGAGCGCACCCGCGAATTGAACGCAGCCACGGCGCGCGCCGTGCAGATGGCCCAGACCGATCCGCTCACGGGGCTGCCCAATCGGCTCCTGTTCACGCGCGAACTCGAGGAGGGTGTTCGCCGCGCGGGCAACCAGCGCTCGAAGCTCGGCGTGCTGTTCATCGATCTCGATTACTTCAAGTCGTACAACGACACCCACGGGCACGAGCAGGGCGACTTCCTGCTGAAGACCGTGGCCTCGCGGCTGCTTGCGGCGGTGCGCACCGACGACATGGTCGCCCGTCTGGGCGGGGACGAGTTCGTGATCCTGCTCAAGAAGCTCGAGGGGCCCGGCGCGGATGAGGCCATCGAGCGCGTCGCGCGTGAGGTGCTCGGTGCCCTGCAGGTGCCGCTCAAGGTGGGCTCGCGCGAGGTCGATGTCCAGGCATCGATCGGGGTGGCGATGTTCCCGCGCGACGGCAAGACGGCGACCGATCTGCTCAAGAACGCGGATGCCGCGATGTACGCGGCGAAGCAGGGCGGGCGCGGGCGGGTGGAGGTCTTCTCCTCCGAGTCGGGCCAGGTCCAGGCCGAGCGCACGCGGCGCGAGGTCGCCATCCGCGAAGGGCTGGCCAATGCCGAGTTCTTTCTCGTCTATCAGCCGCAGGTCGATTGTGCGACCGGCTCGCCGTCGGGGCTCGAGGCCCTCATGCGCTGGAACCGGCCCGGCAAGGGCATGGTGGCGCCGACGGAGTTCATTCGCATTGCCGAGGAGATCGGCCTGATCAAGGCGCTCGGCCAACGGGCGCTGGGTCTCGCCTGCAGCCAGCTGCTCACCTGGCAGCAAAGCGACCTCTTCCCGCGCGTGGCGGTCAACGTGTCGGCCAAGCAGCTCGATGATCCGGACTGGCTCGACAGCGTCGAGTCCACGATCGCCAGCGCACGGATCTCGCCGCGCTTCCTCGATCTCGAGATCACCGAGTCGATGTTGGTGGGCAACCCCAAGCGCATTGCCGAGACGCTCTCGCGCCTGAACCGCATCGGCGTCACGCTCACCCTGGACGATTTCGGCACGGGCTATTCGAGCCTGTCCTACCTGACCCAGTTGCCGTTCGACACGATCAAGATCGACCGCTCGTTCGTGATGGCGCTTGACCAGAAGGAACAGCGCTCGATCGCGCAGGCCATCGTCGCGCTCGCCCACTCGCTCGGCATGCGCGTCATCGCCGAAGGCGTGGAGACCCCTCAGCAGATGACCATCGTGCGCGACATGGGCGTCGAGGAGATGCAGGGCTACTACTTCGCCAAGCCGATGCGCGCGGAAGAGGTCCCCGCGTGGTGGCAGACGCAGATCTCGAATGCGGGATTTGCTGTGACGGCCCCCCTGTAGACGCGTCGCAACCGCACCCGCGCCGCGCGGGTAAGATGGCGCAGTGATCCCCGAGGACTTCATCCAGCAGTTGCTCACCCGCGTCGACATCGTCGAGGTGATCGACCGCCGCGTGCCGCTCAAGAAGGCCGGACAGAACTATCAGGCGTGCTGTCCGTTCCACAAGGAAAAGACGCCATCGTTCACGGTGAGTCCGCCCAAGCAGTTCTACCACTGCTTCGGCTGCGGGGCGCATGGCTCGGCGATTGGTTTTCTGATGGAGCACGCGGGGATGAGCTTCCGCGACGCCGTCGGCGAGCTCGCACAATCGGTCGGTCTCACGGTGCCGGACGACGGCGAGCGTCGGCTCGACCCACAGATCTCGCCGCTCATGGAGATCATGCAGCGGGCGGCGCTGTTCTACCGTGAGCAGTTGCGCCAGTCGAAGGAGGCGGTGGCCTATCTCAAGGGCCGAGGGGTCACGGGCGAGATCGCGCGCCGCTACCAGCTCGGCTGGGCACCCGCCGACTGGCAGGGGCTGGCTGAAGCATTTGCCGACTACGTGGAGAACCCGCTCCTCGAACTCGCCGGTCTCGTGAACGCCGGCGAGGGCGGCCGCCGCTACGACCGCTTCCGCGGGCGGGTCATGTTCCCGATCCTCTCGACGCAAGGGGCGGTCATCGGCTTTGGCGGGCGTGTGCTCACGGGCGAAGCCGAGGGGCCGAAGTACCTCAATTCGCCCGAAACGCCGCTCTTTTCCAAGGGCCGGGAACTCTACGGCGTCTTCCAGGCCCAGTCCACGATCAGGAAGCGCAATCAGGTCATCGTGGTCGAGGGCTACATGGACGTGATCGCGCTCGCCCAGCACGGGGTCGAGAACGTGGTCGCCACGCTCGGCACGGCCACGACCGAGGTCAACGCGCAGCGGCTGCTCCGCATGGCAGATGACGTGGTCTACGCCTTCGACGGGGACGCCGCCGGCCAGCGTGCGGCCTGGCGTGCGCTCGAGAACACGCTGCCTGCGCTGCGCGATGGCAAGCAGGTGCGCTTCCTGTTCCTGCCGGTAGAGCATGACCCCGACAGCTACATTGCCGAGCATGGGCGCGAGGCGTTCGAGCGGCTGGTCGCCGCGGCGGATCCGCTCTCGGTCTACTGGCTTCGGCAACTGCGCATCGATCACCCGGGCGAGTCGGCGGAGGGCAAGGCGGCGCGTGCGCAGACCGGGCGGGCGCATCTCGAGCGCGTGGCCGCACCGATGCTGCGCGAATCGTTGGCCGCCGCGCTCGCCCGTGACACGGACCTCGCGGTGGCGAGCCTTCTGCCGACGCAATCGCTGACGGAAGCGCCCGCGACGCGGCCGACCCGCGAGGCGATGCCCGCCGCCGAACCCGAATTCGCGCGGACCGGCGCGCGCCG
>CAZSTF010000137.1:0-5128 GCA_964609555.1 uncultured Alcaligenaceae bacterium
CCCTCGGTGTCGAACGGTGAGCTCGCATAGCCCTGGGGAATGAGCGGATCCTCGACGATCTCGACCTCTGGCGCGAAGATGGGCTTCCCGACCGAATCGACGAGAAACGAGGTCTTCCGGTAGAGCGCGCCGCCGTAGAGCGCGCTGACTGCATGGCCGATGAAGCCGCTCGCAATCCACGGCGCGAGGAGCACCGGTGCCGTCTGCGTGGCGATCTTGCGCGGATGGAGCCGCGCCACGGCGCGCTCGCCCGCCCGACGTCCCACATGGGCAGCGGCTTCGAGCTTTGAGGGCACCCGATGCGAGGTGTACCAATCGTCGCGCTCCATGGCGTCACCCTCACTCGCCACCACGGCGCAGTAGAGGTAATGGGCACTCCCGCGATAGCCACCGATGAAGCCGTGGCTGTTCGCGTAGATGAACTCGTTCTCGCTCGCACTGAGCGTCGCGCCCTCGGAGTTGTCGATGCGTGGGTCCACGGCAAAGGCGGTGGCTTCGCACTCGCGGGCGATCTTCTGCGCCTCATCGACATCGATTGCCCACGGGTGATGAAGATCGAGATCGGGACACGCGCGCGCCATGTCCTCGGCATCGGCCAACCCGGCACACGGATCGGCGCTCGTGTAGCGCGCGATGGCGAGCGCCTTGTCAACCGCAGCCGCCACGGCGGAGGGCGAGAAGTCCGACGTGGTGGCGTTGCCCTTCGCGTATCCTGGCCCGCCACCCTTCGTGTCCTTGACGTAGACCGTGACCGTGAGACTCTGCTCGCCGGTATGTTCGAGCGTTTCCAACTCGCCCATGCGCACAGTGACGTTGAGCCCGGAGGATTGGGTGGTTTCGGCCTCGCACTGATCCGCGCCCTGGGCGCGCGCCCGTTCGAGGGCCGCGGAAGCGACGATGCGCAGTTGTTCGGTCGGAAGAGCGAGGGACATGGCTACACGCCGATCACGCGACCGGCAGCGGAAAGACGAGCGTCCGAGCATATCGGACTGGCAGAATCTCGTTGATGGCGCCTCTTCGGTCGCTCGCCCCTGTCAGGACACGCGGAAGAATCGTCGCGAGCAAGCCCGAGTGCGAGGAGCCGCGCAGCGAAGAGCGAGACATATCAGGGAGATAGGCGAGCGATGAGCGAGCACGTGACGAAGCAATCGGGTTGCGCAGCAGATTGTTCCGCGGGTTCTGCACCGTGACCCGACGCGCCAAGAGCTTTACCCGCACCGATGTCGTGACGACCGCGGTTGCCGACGTTGGCGACCCTGCCGATGCGCCGTCGAAGTCGGCGCTCAAGCGCCAGATGCACGCGCTTCAGAATCTGGGGGACCGGATCGCAGGCCTCTCGCCCGAGCAGTGGCGTGCGCTCGCCTTGCCCGAGGCGCTCGTCGATGCGCTCCACGAAATCAGCCGTCTCAAGGCGCACGAGGCGCGGCGCCGGCAGATGCAGTTCATCGGCAAGCTCATGCGCGAGGTCGATCCCGCGCCGATCGAAGCCCAGCTCGAGCGCTGGGAAGCCGGCACGCGCGCGAACAAGGCCGCCTTCAAGACGGCCGAGCGCTGGCGCGAGCGCCTGCTCGCCGAGCCGGCGGCGGCCGAAGAACTGCTCGCGGCGCGCCCCGGCCTAGACCGCGCAGCGTTGGTCGCGCTCGTCGCCGAGGCGCGTCACGCGCCGGGGAGCGTGGCGGCGACGACCGCGTCCCGCAAGCTCTTCCGGCTGCTCCACGAGTCATTTTTGTCTGCGAGCTGAACGCATGGAATCCGTGAAGATCGGCCTCCTCTCCATCTCCGACCGGGCATCGAGCGGTGTCTACGAAGACCGCGGCATCCCGGCCCTCCAAGACTGGCTCACGCGGGCAGTGAAGAACCCGGTCGAGTTCGTCGCCCGCGTGATTCCCGACGAGCAGGCGCTGATCGAGCGCACGCTGATCGAACTCGCCGATCTCGACGGCGCTCACCTCGTGCTCACGACCGGCGGCACCGGCCCGGCACGGCGCGACGTCACGCCCGAGGCCACGCTCGCCATTGCGCACAAGGTGATGTGGGGCTTTGGCGAACAGGCGCGCCAGATTTCACTCGCCTTCGTGCCCACCGCCATCCTCTCGCGCCAGGTCGCCGTGGTGCGCGGGCGCACGCTCATCGTCAACCTGCCGGGGCAACCCAAGTCGATCCAGGAGACGCTCGAAGGGGTGCGCCATGCCGACGGCAGTGTCCGCGTAAGCGGTCTCTTCGCCGCGGTGCCCTATTGCGTCGATCTCGTCGGCGGGCCCTACATCGAGACCGATGAAGCAGTGTGCAAGGCCTTCCGCCCGAAGAGCGCAATCCGTCCCGCCGCGCAGACGTAATACAGCCCGCCGTCAAGCGGCGACGATCTCCACGCGCTTGAAGCGCGCGCCGGCACCGGCCTTGATGCGCACAGCCGCCTTGCGTACACCGAAGTGAGCCGCCACGAGTGCAACGAGCTCTTCGTTGGCCTTGCCGTCGACGGGCGGTGCTTTCAGATGCGCGGTGAACGTGCCATCGGCTTCCTCGACGAGCATCGAGGCACAGGCGTTGGGCTTGGCCCGCACCTCGATGCGCGCGGGCACCCGCGCCGCCTCGACCTGCGGTCGCTTCGGCGTTGTCACCAAAGAGCGATTCCAAAGCGCCTGAGCACGAGCCCGAGCGCAGCGAGGCAGACGAGCGTGATCACCACGCTCGCGCCGAGCGCGCCCCAGAAGCCGAACCGCGCAAGCAGCATCGGAAACAGCGCGAACATCGGCAGGGTCGGCAGCACGTACCAGAACGTGTACCAAGCATGGTTCGCAACGGTCGTCTCGGGTGCCCGCTCGATGTGCAGCCACACGAGCACGAGCACTGTCATGACGGGGAGTGCCGCGATGAAGCCGCCGAGCCGATCGCTGCGCTTGGCAACCTCGGAGATGAGAACGATCAAGGCCGCCGTGACGGCGTACTTCGTGACGAGCCAGCCCCAGCCGTTCACGCGGACCGCTGATCCCGGCTGCGCCACGCCGCGATCAGCAGCGTGGCAAGCAGCACGGCGGCAAAGAAGTTGTGCGCGGTCGCAAGCAGGATCGGCTGGTCGAAGATGACCGTGCCAATGCCGATCAGGATCTGCGCGAGAAGCGCCGTCTTGATCCAGATCGCCTCACGCCGGAGCGCGCGGTTGCCGCGCATGAGCGCAAGCGCGGCCGCCACGATGATGACCGTGACCGCAAGCGCACCCAGGCGATGCGCCCAGTGGATCGCTTTCAACCCCTCGATCGAGAGCATCGTCCCGTCGGGGTTTTTGCCGAGTTCGCGCATGAGCGTGAAGCCTTCGGCGTAATCCACCCGGGGGGCGAGCGTGCCGTGGCAGCCCGGAAAGTCCGGGCAGGCGAGCACGGCGTAGTTCGTGCTGACCCAACCGCCCAGGAAGATCTGCCCGTAGAGCGCCACAATCGCAAGCCACACGAGCAGGCGCGCCGCGGGCGGAGCACCGATGCGCGCCGCCTGCGCATCACCTGCCCGCTCGCGCTCCCGCATCCAGAACCAGACGAGGAGCGCAAAGAGCGTCATCCCACCGATCAGGTGCGCCGTCACGACGATGGGCATGAGCTTGAGCGTCACCGTCCATTTGCCGAACAGACCCTGTACCAGCACGACCGCGAGCAGGAGAAGTGGCCAGCCCAGGCCGACGGGGGCGATCGCGCGCGCCCGCGCCGCGGCATCCGCCGCATGCCAGCGCGCCGCTGCTGCGCGCGTCACCATCACCACGATCAGTGCACCGATGAAGGTGGCCACATAGCGATGCAGCATCTCGATCCAGGCCTTGCCGTGCGACACCGGCCCGTGCGTGCCACCCTGCTCCGCGATCGCCTGGTTGATCTCGGCCTTGGCCTGCGTCGGCAGGAACTTGCCGTAGCAGCCCGGCCAGTCGGGGCAACCCAGACCGCTGTCGGTGAGGCGCACGAACGCGCCGAAGGCGATCAGGTCGAGCGTCACGAACGCGGTGAGCGCGACCAGCTTGCCCCAGGACAGGCGCCACCCGGCCCAGAGCGCCACCGCAAGGATGCCGACCCAGATCAGCAGGTTGACGGTGCTGAGCGAGAACTGCCAGAGGATCGGCGCGTCGGTGGTCATGGTGCGGGCAGACAGCGTGTGGTTGTAGCCGCGATTGTAGGAAGCGGCAGGCGCACGGCCTCGGAGGGGCTCGCGCTCAGGGTAGCCATGAATATCGACATCGCGCAGCGCCGCCGAACCTCCGCGGTACGCCGGTGCGGGCCGACGGGTGTCAACGCGGCTCCTAGAATCGGCCCATGCGTCCGTTCCGCCTCGCCCGCATCCTCGGCGTGTTCCGCCGTCACGGGCTCGATGAGTTCGTCTTTCGCGACGGGTCGAACCCGTGGCTGCGCGCGGCCGGGCGGCTCTTCGCCACGGGCGGGCACAGCGAGCCACGCGGCGTGCGGCTTCGCCGGGCGCTCGAGGCACTGGGCCCGATCTTCGTGAAGTTCGGGCAGGTGCTTTCGACCCGTCCCGATCTGATTCCGCCCGACATCGCAGGCGAGCTCGCGAAGCTCCAGGACAAGGTGCCGCCGTTTCCAGCCCAGCAGGTGCGCGCCGTGCTCGAAGCAGCCTACGGCACGCCGGTCGAAGAGAAGTTCACCGAATTCGACTGGACGCCGGTCGCGAGCGCCTCGGTGGCGCAGGTGCATTTCGCGAAGATCGCGCTTCGGCAGGGCGAGACGACCGTCGTGCGCGACGTCGCCGTGAAGGTGCTCCGGCCCAACATCCTGCCGGTGATCGAGAGCGATCTCGCGCTCTTGCGCGTGCTCGCCCGGCTGGCCGAGCGCGTCTCGGCCGATGCGCGGCGGCTCCGCCCGCCCGAGGTGGTCGCCGAGTTCGACAAGTACCTGCACGACGAGCTCGATCTCATCCGCGAAGCCGCCAACTGCTCGCAGCTCCGACGCAACTTCGCGGGCTCGCCGCTCCTCTACATGCCCGAAGTGTTCTGGGATTGGTGCGAGCCGACCGTGATGGTCATGGAGCGGCTCTACGCGACCCCGGTGAACCAGGTCGATGAGCTGCGCGCGGCGGGCGTGGACATCAAGAAGCTCGCCCGCGACGGCGTGGAAATCTTCTTCACCCAGGTGTTCCG
>CAZSTF010000138.1:0-1675 GCA_964609555.1 uncultured Alcaligenaceae bacterium
TCTCGACGACGAGCCGCGAATCATTCACCTGTGCATCGGAGTAGACGAAGCCGTTGCTGAACTGCGGCTTGAGCCCGGCCCCCCACCACGCGTCGCCCGTGGGCGCGAGCGTTGTGGCGAACGAGCGCGGCAGGGTCATGCGCTCACCGCTCCAGCCTCCGAGTCGGTCGTAGAGGAAGAGACCCGCCCGGAGCATCCAGCGCGGTCTCAGATGCGGCTCGTGAGGCAGCACGAACTGGAGCGGGCGGATCAGGTGCGGTGCCACGCGCAGCAGCACCTCGCGCTCGGCAAGCGCTTCGCCCACCAGGCGGAATTCGTACTGCTCCAGGTAGCGGAGTCCGCCGTGGATCAGCTTGGATGACCACTGCGACGTGTGGGCGGCCAGGTCATCCTTTTCGACGAGGTGAACCGTGAGGCCGCGACCCACGGCATCGCGGGCGATCCCGGCTCCATTGATGCCGCCACCGATGACGAGCAGGTCGACGGGTTCGGGGGCGGGGATGGGGTCAGTCACGGCAGGAATGGTAACGATTCAGCCCGGACGAAATGAAAACGGCGGCCCACAGGCCGCCGTCTCGCGTGGGTTCGTGCCCTCTTACTTCTTGCGCAGCTTGCGGATCGCGGCAAGCTGTGCCACGGCCGAGGCCAGTTCGGCCTGGGCAGCCGCGTAATCCATGGCGGCGTCCTTGTTCTGCATGGCTTCCTCGGCGCGCTTCTTGGCCTCGTTGGCCTTGGCTTCGTCGAGATCATGCCCGCGGATCGCCGTGTCCGCGAGCACGGTCACCACGTTGGGCTGCACTTCGAGAATGCCCCCGGCAACGAAGACGAACTCCTCGTCACCGTCAGCCTTCTCGATCCGCACGGCGCCCGGTTTGATGCGCGTGATGAGCGGCGTGTGCCTGGGCAGGATGCCCAGCTCGCCCGCCTCGCCCGGCAGCGCGACGAATTTCGCCTCGCCCGAGAAGATGGACGCTTCGGCGCTGACGACATCGACGTGAATGGTTGACATGACTGCTCTTTCGGGAAATCAGGGCGGCAGGTCGGGAATTGACCGTTCGGATGCAGCGCGAGGCGCGGGGCCGAAGACAGTACGTTGGGTACGGCGAGGCCCCGCAACGACGCGAAGCGCCGAATCGGTCAATTCAATGTCTTGGCTTTTTCGAAAGCCTCTTCAATGGTCCCCACCATGTAGAACGCCTGCTCCGGCAGGTGGTCGCACTCGCCATTGACGATCATGTTGAAGCCGCGGATCGTGTCCTTGAGCGAGACGATCTTGCCCGGCGAGCCGGTGAAGACCTCGGCGACGTTGAACGGCTGAGAGAGGAAGCGCTGGATCTTGCGCGCGCGGGCGACCGCGAGTTTGTCCTCGGGCGAGAGTTCGTCCATGCCGAGAATCGCGATGATGTCGCGCAGTTCCTTGTAACGCTGGAGCGTGGCCTGGACGGCACGCGTGCAGTTGTAGTGCTCCTCGCCAATCACGAGCGGATCGATCTGGCGCGAGGTCGAGTCGAGCGGGTCGACGGCCGGGAAGATGCCGAGCGCGGCGATGTCGCGCGACAGCACGACGGTTGCATCGAGGTGCTGGAAGGTGGTCGCGGGCGAGGGGTCGGTCAGGTCGTCCGCCGGCACGTACACGGCCTGGATCGAGGTGATCGAGCCCACCTTGGTCGAGGTG
>CAZSTF010000138.1:1759-5091 GCA_964609555.1 uncultured Alcaligenaceae bacterium
GGCGAGCGTGTAGCGGTAGATGTTGTCGACGAAAAAGAGGATGTCGCGGCCCTCGTCGCGGAACTTCTCGGCCATCGTGAGGCCGGTGAGCGCCACACGCAGGCGGTTGCCTGGGGGCTCGTTCATCTGGCCGAAGACCATCGCGACCTTGTCGAGGACCTTGGAGTCCTCCATCTCGTGGTAGAAGTCGTTGCCCTCGCGCGTGCGCTCGCCGACGCCGGCGAACACCGACAGGCCCGAGTGCTGCTTGGCGATGTTGTTGATGAGCTCCATCATGTTCACGGTCTTGCCGACGCCGGCGCCGCCGAACAGACCGATCTTGCCGCCCTTGGCGAACGGGCAAATCAGATCGATGACCTTGATGCCGGTCTCGAGCAGTTCGGTCGTGGGCTTGAGGTCCTCCATGCGGGGCGCCTTCTGGTGGATCGAGCGCCGCTCGTCGGTGGCGATCGGACCCGCTTCGTCGATTGGGCGGCCGAGCACGTCCATGATGCGGCCGAGCGTCGCGGTGCCGACCGGCACGGAGATGGCATTGCCGGTGTTGTTAACCTTCATGCCGCGGCGCAGACCGTCGGAGGAGCCGAGCGCAATCGTGCGGACGACGCCGTCACCAAGCTGCTGCTGCACTTCGAACGTGAGGCCGGGTTCGACGCCCGCATGCTCCTCGCTCTTGTCGAGCATCAGTGCGTCGTAGACGCGCGGCATGGCCGAGCGGGGGAACTCGATGTCCACCACGGCGCCGATGCATTGAACGATATTGCCTTGGGAAGTGCTCATCGCTTTAGTCCTGTCGTGTCCTGTGAATTCAATTCGATGCTGAGCGGAGGGATCGGAGGCAAGACGCGCGGCCTCAGACGGCAGCGGCACCGCCTACGATCTCGGCGAGTTCCTTCGTGATCGCCGCCTGGCGGGCCTTGTTGTAGGTGAGCTTCAGTTCGTCGATCACGTTCTTCGCGTTATCGCTCGCGGCCTTCATGGCCACCATCCGGGCGGACTGCTCGGAGGCCATGTTCTCGGCCACGGCCTGGTAGACGAGCGCTTCGACGTAGCGGACGAGCAGTTCGTCAACCACGGTCTTTGCGTCCGGCTCGTAGATGTAGTCCCAGCTGTAGGCGGCCTTCTCCTCGGCGCTTTGCTCGAGTTTGTCCGAGGTAAGCGGCAGCAGCTGCTGGACCACGGCTTCCTGCTTCATCGTGTTGATGAAGCGGGTGAAGGCGAGGTAGACCGCGTCGACCTCGCCCTTTTCATAGGCGTCCAGCTGCACTTTCACCGCGCCGATCAGGCGCTCGAGATGCGGCGTGTCACCGAGGCCCACGACATGCGAGACGACGTTCGCGCCCATGCGGTTCATGAACGAGAAGCCTTTGTTGCCGATCGCGGTGACGCGGACCTTGAGGCCGGCGGCCTCGAGCTCGCGGAACTTGGCCACGACGGCGCGCAGGATGTTGGTGTTGAGGCCGCCGCACAGACCCTTGTCTGTCGTGACGACGATCACGCCGGCCTGGCCGGTGCCCTCTCGGCGGACGAGGAAGGGGTGACGGTACTCGGGATTGGCACCCGACATGTGCGCCGCGATGTTGCGCACCTTGTCCGCGTAAGGCCGGGCCGCACGCATGCGATCCTGCGCCTTGCGCATCTTGGAGGCCGCAACCATTTCCATCGCCTTGGTGATCTTGCGCGTGTTCTGCACGCTCTTGATCTTGGTGCGGATTTCCTTTGAGCCAGCCATGTGCTTGTTTTCCGTGTCTGGATGGGCGGCGGCGTGCTCAGAAGGAGCCGTTGGCCTTGAAGTCCTTGATGGCGGCGTGGAGCGCGGCTTCGTCGTCCTTCGACAGGTCCTTCGTGTCCTCGATGCGCTGCGTGAGTTCGGCGTACTTGGTGGCCATGAACTTGTGCAGGGCCTTTTCAGCCGCGAGCGCCTTCTTGACGTCGATGTCGTCGAAGTAGCCGTTGTTGACCGCGAACAGCGTGAAGGCCATCTCGGAGACCGAGAGCGGCGAGTACTGCGGCTGCTTCATGAGCTCGGTCACGAGGCGACCGCGCTCGAGCTGCTTGCGGGTTGCATCATCGAGGTCCGAGGCGAACTGCGCGAAGGCCGCGAGCTCGCGATACTGGGCGAGCGCGAGACGCACGCCGCCGCCGAGCTTCTTGATGATCTTGGTCTGCGCGGCACCACCGACGCGGGACACCGAGATACCCGCGTTGATGGCGGGGCGGATACCGGCGTTGAAGAGGTCCGTCTCGAGGAAGATCTGCCCGTCGGTGATCGAGATGACGTTGGTCGGAACGAAGGCGGAGACGTCACCGGCCTGCGTTTCGATGACCGGCAGCGCGGTCAGCGACCCCGTCTTGCCCTTGACGGCGCCCTTCGTGAACTTCTCGACGTACTCCTCGTTGACGCGCGCGGCGCGCTCGAGCAAGCGGCTGTGGAGGTAGAACACGTCGCCCGGGAACGCCTCGCGGCCCGGCGGGCGGCGCAGGAGCAGCGAGATCTGACGGTAGGCGACCGCCCGCTTGGACAGGTCGTCGTGGATGATGAGCGCGTCTTCGCCGCGATCGCGGAAGTACTCGCCCATCGTGCAGCCGGAGTAGGCCGACAGGTACTGCATCGCGGGCGACTCCGAGGCCGAGGCGGCAACCACGATCGTGTAGGCCATGGCACCGGCCTCCTCGAGCTTGCGCACGACGTTGACGATGGTGGAGGCCTTCTGGCCGATCGCGACGTAGATGCAGGTGAGGTTCTTGCCCTTCTGGTTGATGATCGTGTCGACGGCCACGGCGGTCTTGCCGGTCTGACGGTCGCCGATGATCAGCTCGCGCTGGCCGCGGCCGACCGGCACCATCGAGTCGATGGCCTTGAGGCCGGTCTGCACCGGCTGGGAGACCGACTTCCGCGCGATCACGCCGGGCGCGACCTTCTCGATGACGTCGGTCATCTTGGCGTTGATCGGGCCCTTGCCATCCACCGGCTCGCCGAGCGCATTGACCACGCGGCCGATCAGTTCCGGCCCGACCGGCACAGAGAGGATGCGGCCGGTCGACTTGACGGTGTCGCCTTCGGAAATGTGCTCGTAAGCACCGAGGACCACGGCGCCGACCGAGTCACGCTCGAGGTTCAACGCGAGGCCGAAGGTGTTGCCGGGGAATTCCAGCATCTCGCCCTGCATGACGTCGGCGAGACCGTGGATGCGGCAGATGCCGTCGGTGACCGAGACCACCGTGCCCTGCGTGCGCACTTCGCTGCCGACGTCGAGATTGGCGATCTTGGCTTTGATCAGTTCACTGATTTCGGAAGGATTCAGATTCATGGTTCGCTCGTGTCGGAGGTGCGA
>CAZSTF010000139.1:0-5030 GCA_964609555.1 uncultured Alcaligenaceae bacterium
GGAAGCGTTGGCCGCTCGCGTGAACGTGGTCGTCGCACCGCCCGCGCGGTCTGCGGCTGAAGGCCGCGTGTCTCGTCGATGCGTTCGCCCGCGCAGTCGCCATAGACGCCCGTCGTGCTCACGTAGACCGCGCTGAGCGTCCGCGGTCCATGCCGCCCCTTCGGCCGGTGCCGCGCGGCATGGCGACTCCGCCGCGCGGGTGGGCTCGCCAGCCAGGCGCGAAGCCGTGCATCATCCTCGCCCGCGTTCGGCGGCGGCGCGAGATAGAGCACGGTGAAGGCACTCCTCGCGAGCCGCTGCAGGCGGGTGAGCGTCCGGCGACGGTCGAGGTCCCCCGGGATGGGTAACATTCCCGCGCGACGCTGCGACTCGGCCGATGGCGCGCTCCGTGCGAGCGCAATCCAGCGGACGCCCCTGCACGGCACGAGCTGATGAAGCCGCTTGGCCACATCGCCCGCCCCCACGATCACCACCCGTTTCGAACGTTCCCGCATGTCCAGTGTCACCCTTGAGCCGGGCAACCACAGCTTCACCTGCAACGACGACGAGACAATTCTCTCAGCGGCGCTGCGCGCCGGGCTCCTGATCCCCTATGGCTGCCGCAACGGCGCCTGCGGCTCGTGCAAGTCCACGCTCAATGCCGGAGAGGTCGATCATGGGGCGCATCAACCGGCCACTCTGACCGAAGCCGAAAGGCGCGAGGGCAAGTTCCTGCCCTGTGTGGCCCGCGCCCGCACCGACATCACGATGACCGCCCGCGAGGTGCGCGGGGCGGGCGACATCCAGGTGCGCACCTTGCCCGCACGCATCGAGCAGATGGATCGCGTGATCGACGATGTCATGATCGTCCGGCTCAAGCTGCCCTCGAACCAGCGGCTCGCCTACCGCGCGGGACAGTACGTCGAACTGCTCCTGCCCGGAGGCAAGCGGCGCAGCTTCTCGATGGCGAACGCGCCGCACGACGATGCCCTGCTCGAACTGCACATCCGGCACACGCCCGGGGGGCTCTTCACCGATCGCGTGTTCGGCGCGACCGAGCCTGCCGTCAAGGCACGCGACATCGTGCGCTTCGAGGGCCCGCACGGCAGCTTCTTCCTGCGCGAGGAGACGGACAAGCCGATCGTGCTCCTCGCCTCGGGCACCGGCTTCGCGCCGATCAAGGCGATCGTCGAGCACGCCTTCCACGTGGGCCTCACGCGCCCGATGACGCTCTACTGGGGTGGGCGGCGGCCGAAGGATCTTTACCTCGACCACCTCGCCCGCGCGTGGGCCGAGAAACACCCCGACCGCTTTCGCTACATCCCCGTCGTGAGCGACGCCCTCCCCGAGGACGGCTGGACCGGACGCACGGGCTTCGTCCATCGCGCGGTGATGGAGGACTGCGCCGACCTGTCAGGGCATGAGGTCTACGCCTGCGGCGCACCGATCGTGGTCGATTCTGCCCGGCGTGACTTCACCGAGCAGCGCGGCCTGCCGGAGCAGGCGTTCTTCGCCGACAGCTTCGAACTCGCGGCGGCGACGGGCGGCTGAGCGCGAACGGATTCCGCGTGGACGCCACCGTCTGGCTCGCCTTTTTCGTCACCGCCTGGGCGATCTCCATCTCGCCGGGGCCGGCCACGCTCTTTGCGCTCTCCTCGGGCATGAGCCGCGGCGTGCGGCGCTCGCTCCCCGGGACGGTCGGGCTCGTGCTCGGCGTGTGGACCTCGCTCGCTGCGGTCGGCGTCGGGCTCGGCGGCATCCTCGCAGGATCGGCCACCGCCTTCACGGTGCTCAAGTGGATCGGGGTCGCCTACCTCTTCTACCTCGGCGTCCAGCAGTGGCGGGCCCCGGCGCGCCCGCTCGTCGCGACGGCCGACACCGCCACGCGCGACATCGCCCCAAGGGCGCTCCTCCTGCGCGGCTGGGGGGTGAATGCCACGAACCCGAAGGGCTACGTCTTTCTGCTCGCGCTCCTGCCGCAGTTCATCGACGCCGCGCGGCCACTGTTAGCGCAGTATCTCGCGATCGCGGCGGCATTCACGATCACCGAGTTCGTGGTCATGGTCGGCTACACGGCGCTCGCGGCCCATGCCGCGCGCTGGTTCCAGGGCGAGGCCCGCATGCGGCTCATGAACCGGAGCTTCGGCGCGCTGTTCATGGCCGCGGCCGCGGGACTTGCGACCTTCCGGCGGGCGGCTTGACTGGGCTCGGGGGAGACATGAATGAATCGTCCACAGACAGCGCAGCGTGGCACAACGATCGGGCGGCAGACTGGATTCGTTGACACGGTCTTGGGGAAGCGCTGAACAAGCGTCGCGAGCAAGCCCGAGTGTGCGGAGCCGCGCAGCGAATCGCGAGACATACCTCGAAGGTAGGCGAGCGATGAGTGAGCACGCGACAAAGCAATCGGGCTGCGCAGCAGCTTGTGCAGTGCTTCCCTACGTCACCGCCTTCCTCTGCGCGTACCGCGCCTCCCGCCAGACGCCCTCCGTCATGATCGCATCGAGCGTCTCGATCGCGCGGGCTACGTCGCCGTGGCTTACATAGAGCGGCGCAAAGCCGAAGCGCAGGATGTCCGGCGCCCGGAAGTCGCCGATCACGCCGCGCTCGATCAAGGCCTGCATGATGGCGTAACCATCGGGGTGGGTGAGCGCGACCTGTGAACCGCGCTCTGCGTCCTCGCGCGGGGTGGCTAGCCCAAAGCCGTGGCGCGCAAGCCGCGCATCGTACCCCGCGATGAAGAGCCGCGTGAGCGAGAGGCTTTTCTCGCGCAGTTCGGTCATCGACACGCCCTCGAAGGCCTCGAGCGCCGCCTCGAGCGCGAGCATCGAGAGCATGGGCGCGGTGCCGACGAGCAGCCGTTCGATGCCGGGATGCGCGCGCCACTCGGGCGAGAAGTCGAACGGGGCCGCGTGCCCGTGCCATCCGACGAGCGGCGTCGTGAACGCGGGCAGGTGATCGCGCCGGACGTAGACGAAGGCTGGGGCACCGGGGCCGCCATTGAGGTATTTGTAGCCGCAGCCGACGGCGTAGTCGGCGCGCGCCTCATCGAGCGCGACCGGCACCGCGCCCGCGCTGTGGGCGAGGTCCCAGACGATGCGCCCGCCCGCCTCATGCACGCGCGCCGTGATGCGCGGCAGGTCGTAGAGCCGCCCGGTCTTGTAGTGCACATGGGTGAGCGTGACCACGCAGAGGTCGTCGCCCGCCTCGGCGATCGCGGCTTCGATCGAGTCCTGATCGACCGTGCGCACGGTCTTGCCATAGCGCTTTGCGGCCTCCATCGCGAGGTAAGTGTCGGTCGGAAAGTTTTCGCGCTCGCAGAAGACGATGCGCCGCGCGGGATTTGCTTCCATCGCCGCGGTCAGCACCTTGAAGAGGTTGACCGTGGTCGAGTCGGCGGCGATCACCTGATCGGCCGCAGCCCCGATCAGGGGCGCGATCCGGGCCGCGACGCGCTGGGGTGCTGGGTACCAGTCGGCATCGTTCCAGGAACGGATCAAGCCTTCGCCCCACTCGTGTTCGATCGCCCGTCGCAAACGCTCGGGCACCACGCGCGGCAAGGCCCCCAGCGAATTGCCGTCGAGATAGACCACGCCGGCAGGCAAAACGAAGCGCTCGCGGCACGGCGCGAGCGGATCGGTCGCATCAAGCAATCGGGCCTGCTCGTGAAGATCGGTCATGTCGTCTCCTCATCCTGTCGCCCACGAGTTTATGCAGGTGGGCGATAAGAGCGTCCCGGACGGAATCCCACAAAGAGAAGCGGCACCCGAAGGTGCCGCATACGCATCCGCGCTTCAGCAGGTCATGCTCAGCGCATGCGTCGGCGCGCGCCGGCGAAGTAGAGCAAGCCGGCCAGCACGATCAGCCATGCGCTAGACAGCGTCGGAATCGGGACACCGTCCACGCTGAAGAACGTCGCCGACGTTCCCGCCAGTCTGGGATCGCGTGACAGCCGGGTGGACTCGTTGCTGCCGTTCAGGTCGCCGTCGAACGCGATGCTCGCTTGGTTGGTGACGATCTGCCCCCCCGCGCTCGGACGGATGGTGGCGGTGATGGTGATCGTCACGCTACCGCCCGCGGGCACCGCTCCGTTCCAGGTGACCGTGTTCGTGCCCACATCAGCCGTTGCGGTGCCGCTCGATGCGGTCGCCGACACGAGCGCGAGTTGCGCAGGAAGGACGTCGGTCATCTCCGGACCACTGCTGTCCGGCGCGGTCGCGTTGCCGGTGTTGGTGAGCGTGATGGTGTAGGTGACGGTCGAGCCGACCGGCGGCGTGGGAGACGCCGTCGACACGGTCTTCGTGGCCGACACCGAAGCGAACTGCACCACGAACACAGTGGGATCGGTGGTACCGCCCACCCCCGGATCGTCGGAGAGGCGGCTCACTTCATTCGACCCGTTGCCGTCGGCGTCGTAACTCACTGTACCCTGGCTCGACACCGTCGCACCTTCGGTGCCCGCGTTCACGGTTGCCGTGATGGTGATCGTCACCGACCCGGAGCCTGCGATCGATCCGTTCCACGTCACCGTGTTCGTGGCCGGTGTCGCGACGGCGGTGCCCGACGAGGCTGTCGCGCTCACGAGCGTCAGACTCGAGGGCAGCACATCAGCGTACCGTGCCCGGGTTGTCGAACTGCGCGCTGGCCAACGTGTTGTTGAGCGTGACCGTGTAGGTGACGGTGGAGCCCACCGAGAATGTCGGGCTCGAAACCGTCTTGCTTGCCGTCACATTGGCCGGGGAGATTACCTCCACGGTCGCGAATTGGCTCACTGGCGCGGCGTTTTCTGCGGCGGCGTTGCCGGTGACCGTCAGCGTGCCCAAGCTTGCGGGCGCGGTGACTTGCAGCGAGAGGGTTGCGCTGGCGCCGCCAGCCAGGCTGGCGATGGACCAGACGCCGGTCGCATTGTTCATGCTGCCGGTGCTCGGTGTGGAGGATGCAATGGTTGCCGCCGGCGAACGACCCACGTTCACCGCGACATTGAACAGCGGATCGACGCCCGTGTTGCGAACCTGCACTTCGAACGTGCTCGCGCTACCCACGACCACCGG
>CAZSTF010000140.1:0-4965 GCA_964609555.1 uncultured Alcaligenaceae bacterium
CTCCGCCGCGGCGATGTGGATCTCGCCTTGGTGCATGATCCGGTCGCCGAGGAGCGTTTTCTTCACGAGCAGCCCGGGGCCACGCGCACTCCCGTGATGCGCAACGACCTGGTTCTGGTCGGGCCAGCGAACGATCCGGCGGGTGCGCGCGGTGTCGACGTGGTCCGTGCTTTGGCGGCGATTCGCGCGTCGGGTCAGCCGTTCATCTCGCGCGGTGATCGGAGCGGCACGCATGAAGCCGAGCGTCGCCTGTGGGCGCGGCTGGGCGTCGATCCGGCGCGGGAGCGGGCCCGTGGGTACCGCGAGGCTGGCGTGGGCATGGGCGGCGCGCTGGCGATGGCCGCGCAGGTGGCGGGCTACACCCTGTCCGACCGCGCAAGCTGGCTCGCCACGCGTCACCGCGGCCGTCTCGCCATCCTCGTCGAAGGCGACCCGGTGCTGGCCAACGTCTACAGCGTGATCGTGCCGACCGCCGAGTCCGTTGCAGGTTCACGGCGCGACGCAGCGCTCGCCTTCGCCGCTTGGCTGACCGGGCCGGCGGGGCAGGCGGTGATCGCCCGCTTCAGGGTTGCGGGCGAGCCGGCGTTCGCTCCGCGATGAGCCCGCGACACGCACGACGCGCAACCGTCAACGCCGCAGATCGGTGAAGGCGGCGAATTCCCACTCCCGCATGGCGAGGATCAGCGTGTAGCCCTCGCGCTCGCCGGCGGGCAGGCGCTGATCGGCCAGTTGCTGCTGCGCGAAGTCGTGGGCGAGCCGGACGAGCTTCTCCCGCAGCGTGAGCGCCGCGTCGTGCCCGATTGCACCGTGCACGAGCAGGAGCGTTTCGTCGTCGCGCGCGAAGCGGCCGGTGAAGTAATCCGGCAACACATGCTGGCGGAAGAACTGCATGATCGGTCCGTCCGGCCGCCAGCGGAAGGTCTTGGCGAGCTTCATGCGGTAGCGGTTGAGCGGCCGCAGTTCCAGCACGCCAAGCCGGTCGAGTTGGGTGAGGGCGCGGATGCACGTGGGCTCGGTCAGCCGGTAGGTGGCAACGATCTGCTCGAAGGTCCACTGCGACAGGCAGCAGATGCCCACGAGCAGCAGCACGCGGTCGCGCACGATGGCGCGTTCCTGCTCGAGCGTGAGCTCCTGCACGAGGACCTGCCGCTCGGCCACGGCGTGCGCGAGATCCGAGAAGTCGATGCGGATCGCGCGGCAAATGTCGTCGATGCGCGAGAGCGTCATCTCACGCTGCGAGAACATGCGCTTGACCGAGGACTCGCTCATGCCGATGCGGCGCGCAAGCTCGGCATAGGTGACCTGCGCGGCCTTCAGCTCCTGCTTGAGGGCATCGACGAGGGCGGAGGTGTCGCTCATGGTGTCGTCCTGCGATACCGTCTGGGTTTGAAGGTGATGCTTTGTATCACCCCGCGAGCCCATTCAGGGGCAGGAACTACGCTCCCGGCCACTGCAGCCCGCCTGCGCACCCCCTACACTGCCCGCGATGCGTTCCACTGCCGATTCCGCTTCCACCGCCCCTTCCACTGCGTCCAGCCCGTCGGGCGATGCGCGCACGCACAGCCAGTTTGCGCTCTTCTCGACGCGCCGCTTTGCGCCGCTCTTCTGGACCCAGTTCCTCGGCGCGATGAACGACAACGTGTTCAAGAACGCCCTGGTCATCTTCGTGGCCTTCAGCGGGGCCACCCTCGTCGGCATGAGCGGGCCGCTGCTCGTGAACGCGGCCGGGGCGATCTTCATCCTCCCCTTCGTGCTGTTCTCCGCGCTCGCCGGGCAGATGGCCGACCGCTACGAGAAGTCGATGCTGATCCGGTGGACCAAGCTGCTCGAGGTTGCGGTGATGGCGGTTGCGGCCTTCGCCTTCGTCACGGGCAGTCTCGCGCTGCTCTTCCTCTGCCTGTTCCTGATGGGCCTGCAATCCACGCTCTTCGGGCCGGTCAAGTACGGCATCCTGCCGCAGGCGCTCGACAGTCGCGAGTTGGTCGGCGGCAACGCGCTCGTCGAGTCCGGCACCTTCGTTGCGATCCTCGTCGGCACGATCGCCGGTGGCGTCCTGATCGGTATCAAGCCCGAGGGGCCGCTCGCCGTGGCGGTGGCCGTGGTGGTGCTCGCCGGCCTGGGTTGGCGCGTGAGTCAGGCCATCCCCGAGGCGCCGGCCACCGACCCGACGCTCCGGCTCAACTGGAATCCCTTCACCGAGACTTGGCGCAACATTCGCCACGCCCGGCGCAACATCGTCGTCTGGCGCTCGATGCTCGGCATCTCCTGGCTCTGGTTCTACGGCGCGCTGCTCTTGAACCAGTTCGCCCCGCTTGCCAAGGACGTGATTGGCGGCAACGAGCAGGTGGCCACCGTGCTCCTCGCCGTGTTCGCGATCGGGGTGGCGGTCGGCTCGCTCGCCTGCGAGCGGCTCTCGGGCCACAAGGTCGAGATCGGGCTCGTTCCTCTGGGCTCGATCGGCATGAGCGTGTTCGCGCTCGATCTCTACTTCGCGCTCGGGGGGCTGCCGCCACGTGCCGGTGACGCGGCCGCGATCGGTGCCGGCACCTTGCTCGCCGAGCCCGCCCACTGGCGCGCGCTCGTGGATCTCTTCCTGCTTGCCGTGTCGGGCGGGCTCTTCAGCGTGCCGCTCTACGCGCTCATCCAGGAACGCGCGGAAGCCTCGCACCGCTCGCGCATCATCGCCGCGAACAACATCCTGAACGCGATCTTCATGGTGGCCTCCGCGCTGCTCGCGATGGCGCTCATTGCGCTCTTCGACTTCGGCGTGCGGGAGCTGATCCTGACCACCGCGGTGCTCAACGCGCTCGTGGCGATCTACATCTACTCGCTCACGCCGGAGTTCCTGCTGCGCTTCCTCTGCTGGACACTCGTGCGCTGCTGCTACCGGCTGCGCACCCGCGGTCTCGAGCACATCCCCGACACGGGCCCGGTCATCCTCGTGGCCAATCACGTGAGCTACGTGGATGCCCTCGTGCTTTCGGCGGTGTGCCGGCGGCCGATTCAATTCATCATGGATTACGCGATCTTCCGCACGCCGGGCCTCTCCTGGGTCTTCCGGCAGATGAAGGCGATCCCTATTGCGAGCGCGAGGACCCACCCGGAGCTCGTCGAGGCGGCCTTTGCCCGTGCTCGCGAGGCTCTCGCCGCGGGCGAGGTCGTCGGCATCTTTCCCGAGGGGCGGATCACCGACAGTGGCGAGCTCTATCCCTTCCGGCCGGGCATCGAGCGTCTGGTTCGCGAAACCGGTGCGCCGGTGGTGCCGATCGGGCTGTCCGGGCTCTGGGGCAGCTTCTTCAGCCGCGCCGCGGGCGGGCGCGCCTTCCGCCGCTTCCGCGGCTTCTGGAATCGCATCAGCGTCGCCGTCGGCGCGCCGGTACCCGCCACCGAGGTCACTGCGGCGGGCTTGCAGGCGCGCGTGGCGGAGCTCGTTCAGCCGCGCTGAGACGAGTCGAGGCGAACGCGGCGAGCGTTCGTCTGCGCCCCCCAACCCGCGTGCAGCACGAAATCGAGCACCGATTCCACTGTCACGGTCTCGATCCGGTCGGCGAAGCGCTTTGCGTTGGGATGATCGTCGAAGGCCACGTTCGCCCGCGTGAGCCGCGCGCCGAGCCGCGTGAGCGGCCCGATCGAAAGCGCGGTCGGGCGGTAGCCGAGGGCCGCGAGCCGGCGCTGGGCTTCTTCGCGGGTCGTGACCTCGGCGGCTGCGGCCCGCGCGAGCATTTCAAGTACCCACTGGTTCGACTGCTGGTAGCGCGTGGACCACGGGTAGGCCACCACGTTGTAGGCCGGCGTGTGGAGTGCAGCGATCTCGTCCCCGCGCTCGAGCATCCGCGCGAGCCGTGCGGCGATGTCGGCGCGAAGCGGCAGCCAAAGCGCTTCGAAGCGGTGCGGATCATCGAGGAAGAACGGACCGAGCCCCTGCCGGTAGAGCGAGGCCGTGTCTGCCCCGCAGTGGTTGAGCTTGTGGACGACGCGCCAGCTCACGCGGCCCGTGTCGTCCCGCGTGCGGACGGCGAAGGCCAGATGCGACCAGTCGAGCCCCCAGCGGCTCAGGTCCTGCCCGGCGCGGGCGAGGAGCACGACGTCGGTCGGGCTCGACGCGAGCGCGGTCTCCACGCGCTCGGCCAGATCGAGACCGCGGGCGACCGCCTCGACCGTCGGCGGCTCGGCCTCACACGAGCGCCCGGCCTCGGCGTTCGGCGAGGCGAGCGACAGCGCGGCGAAAGCGGCAACCGCCGCTGCGACCTCGAGGGCGATACGGCGCTTCATGGCGTGGTGATCCGCTCGTCGTGAAGCAGACCGCGGCTCCCGGCCCGCGGCAGAAACCCGAGCGCCCGCCCGTTGCAGCCGACGATGAAGCCGGTCGCATGGGCCGTGATGATGAGCGCAACGCCCGGGGCTGCCCCGGCCACCTCGGCTGCACGGGCGGACACGCGGAGGGGCAGGAGCATGTCGCGCGCCTCGGTCAGCCCGACGTGAAGCAACAGGTCTTCTCCGACGCGCTCCACGCCGCGGATCACGGCGGCCGTGCTTTGCCCGACGGCGAGCGTGGTGAGGGCCGGTACGGCGGATGCTGCGACCGCCGAGGCACCGAGGACGCGCAGCGAGGCGTCGCTCGGTGAGTTCGACGGGCCGCGCGGGGTGTGGGCCGCGCTGGTCGAATTGACCGCAAGCGTGAAACAAACGAAAGCAAGGCAGGTGAGCGGGCGAGGATTCATGAGGGCCTCCTGAAGGTGATGAAGGAATCGGGACGATGCCCCGGGATGCGCTGGCCCGCCATGAATCCATCGCGTGGTGTCCCGGGCCGATACCGAGAGATTCATGCGGCGCTACCTACAATCCCCCTCATGTCAGGAAACACGCTCGGACTTCTCTTCTCGGTCACCACCTTTGGCGAATCACATGGGCCCGCGATCGGCTGCGTGATCGATGGCTGCCCACCGGGGCTTGCGTTGTCGGTGG
>CAZSTF010000141.1:0-4869 GCA_964609555.1 uncultured Alcaligenaceae bacterium
TCGGGTGCCCGCTTCGGCTTCGAGGCGGACTCCTTCTTCGAGGTCGAGGGCAACCGTCCGCGCATCGGTCAGGCCTTCCTCGTGCTCGATCCCGCGGCCTTCGGCGATCGCTCGACCTCTCTTGCACGGGTCGAGACACTCGTGACTGCGATGCTCGACGGGCCAGATGTCCGCCTTCCCGGCGCGCGCCGCTACGCGCTCGCGCGCGAGGCCCAGGTCCATGGAATCGAAGTGCCGGATGCCTTGCTTGCACAGTTGCGCACGCTCGCCGGGGAGACTCGACCGGGCTGACCTTCGCCGATCGTTCAGCGCTGTTGGGCAGACGGCCACGTCGCCAGCAGCACGGCGCCGATCGCAAGCGTGAAGGCGATCGCATGCGTCGTGGTGAACCTCTCACCCAAGGCGAGGACGCCCACCGCAGCCGAGGCGAGCGGCAGAAACACCGTGAACACACCGGCGCGTGCTGCGGGCACGCGCTTGAGGCCCGTCATCCACAGCCACACGGTCCACATGCTCGCCGCGAGCGCATAGAGCACGAGACCGCCCCAGAGGCCGGGCGAGACCGCCGCGAAATCGAAGTCCTGCGCCTGCCAGAGCCCGAATGGCGTGACGAGCACGAGCCCCCACAGGTTGATGATGGCGCTGATGCGCCGGGGTGAGACCTGCCCGGTCAAACGCTTGCCAATGACCACATAGCTTGCCTCGCAGAGCACCGCACCGAGCAAGAGGACGATACCAAGCAACGAAACGTGGGTCGCGCTTGCCTCGCGTGACGTCGCGAGGATCGCAACCCCCAGCACAGCGAGCGCGATGGCAAGCCCGGTGCGACCGGCGATCCGCTCGCGGAGGAACAGCCACGACAGCAATGCCACGGCCGCGGGAATGGCCGACATCACGACACCCGCGGTGATCGCATCGGCATGGCGCATGCCGTAGAGCATCAGGATCGAGAAGAGGAAGTTGCCGAGCAGTGACTCGAGGAACAGCAGCTGCCGCGTGCGCCGGTCGATCGGCGGTTCTTGGGCCGGACGGCGCAGCCAGTGCGCCATCGCCACCGCCGCCACACCGAAGCGCAGCCATGCGAGGAGGAACACCGGGAATGCGGCAACGAGGAGCTTCGAGAAGCCGACATACGCACCCACGATAGCCATGGCGAGCGCGAGCGAGCCGTAGGCGGCAATCATGGCCTGGGGTGCGCGACGTCGACGCGAATGCGGCGTGCCGGGCGCTTACTGCACGATATCGAGATTGCCGACCGAGTCGAGGATGTTGCGCCCCTTGGAGGCGTGTCCTTCGAGCTTGATGCGCAGGCGCAGGTCGTTGACGCTGTCGGCGTTCCGGAGCGCATCCTCGTAGGTGATGAGGCCCGACTCATGCAAGTCGAACAGCGCCTGGTCGAACGTCTGCATGCCCAATTCGCGGGACTTTTTCATCACTTCCTTGATCTGGCTGACCTCGCCGCGGAAGATCAGGTCCGAAATCAACGGTGAATTCAGCATGACTTCCACTGCCGGGACCCGCCCCTTGCCATCGCGCCTCGGAATGAGGCGCTGCGAGATGAACGCCCGCAGGTTGAGCGAGAGGTCCATCAGCAGTTGCTGACGTCGATCCTCGGGGAAGAAGTTGATGATGCGGTCGAGCGCCTGGTTCGTGTTGTTGGCGTGCAGCGTGGCGAGGCACAGGTGACCGGTCTCGGCGAAGGCGATCGCGTAGTCCATCGAGTCCCGATCGCGGATCTCACCGATCGTGATCACGTCGGGTGCCTGACGCAGCGAGTTGCGGAGCGCCACGCCCCAGCTCTCGGTGTCGCTGCCGATCTCGCGTTGGGTCACGATGCAGTTGCGATGCTCGTGGACGAATTCGATGGGGTCCTCGATCGTGACGATGTGACCCTTCGAATTGCGGTTGCGGTGATCAAGCATCGCCGCCATCGAGGTCGTCTTGCCGCTGCCGGTGGCGCCCACGAAGATGACCAGACCGCGCTTCGACATCACGATCTCGCGCAGCACCGGTGGGAGCATCAGCTCCTCGAACCGCGGAATGGTGGTGTTGATCGTCCTGAGCACGAGCCCGACCTGCCCCTGCTGCATGAACGCGCTCACGCGAAAGCGGCCGATGCCCGGCGGATTGATCGCGAAGTTGCACTCGTTGGTGCGCTCGAACTCGGCCGCCTGCTTGTCGTTCATGATCGAACGCGCGAGGGTGAGCGTGTGGACCGGCGTCAAGGCCTGCTTGGCGACCGGAGTGAGTTCACCGTCAACCTTCAGCGCCGGCGGAAAGCCCGCCGTGAGAAAGAGGTCGGACGCCTTCCGCTCGTGCATCATCGCGAGCAGGGAATTCATGAAGGTCGTGGCTTGTTCGCGTTCCATACATCGGCTGCGGACTGAAGGTCAGCTCCCGTGCGCACGACGCGCCGCCTGTTCGGCCTCGGCGCTGCATGTCGAGAGCGTGATGCGCACTTCGCCGGAGTTTATGACAAGCGAATACCGCTCAGGCAAACATTTCCCCTTGCTTCGCGGCCGACTTGGCCTCCTGCGGGGAAATCAGGTTGCGACGGATCAATTCCTGCAGGCACTGGTCGAGTGTCTGCATGCCCTGGCCCAGGCTGGTCTGGATCACCGAGTACATCTGCGCGATCTTGTTCTCGCGGATCAGGTTGCGGATGGCCGGTGTGCCGACCATGATCTCGTGCGCCGCGATCCGGCCGGTGCCGTCCTTCTTCTTGAGCAGCGTCTGCGAGATCACGGCCACCAGCGACTCGGAAAGCATCGAGCGCGTCATATCCTTTTCCGCTGCGGGGAACACGTCGACGATGCGGTCGATCGTCTTGGCCGCTGACGAGGTGTGCAGCGTGCCGAACACGAGGTGTCCCGTCTCGGCTGCCGTCAGCGCGAGCCGGATGGTCTCCAGATCACGCATCTCGCCAATCAGGATGATGTCGGGATCCTCGCGCAGGGCCGATCGGAGCGCGTTCGCGAACGACAGCGTCTGCGGCCCGAGTTCGCGCTGGTTGATCAGGCACTTCTTGCTCTCGTGCACGAATTCGATGGGGTCCTCGACGGTGAGGATGTGCCCCATGATGTTCTCGTTCGCGTGATTGACCATCGCGGCCAGCGTGGTCGACTTGCCCGAGCCCGTCGGCCCGGTCACGAGCACGAGCCCGCGGGGCTTCAGGGCCAGTTCGGCGAAGATCTTCGGCGCGTTCAGTTCCTCGAGCGAGAGCACGCGCGAAGGAATGGTCCGGAACACGGCCGCGGCGCCGCGATCCTGATTGAAGGCGTTTACCCGGAAGCGCGCCAGGTTGGGAATCTCGAACGAGAAATCCACCTCGAGGTTTTCCTCGTACACCTTGCGTTGGGCGTCCGACATGATGTCGTAGACCAGCGCATGCACTTCCTTGTGTTCCATCGCCGGCACGTTGATCCGACGGATGTCGCCATGGACTCGCAGCATCGGCGGCAGGCCGGCCGACAGGTGCAGGTCGGAGGCCTGATTCTTGACCGAGAACGCCAGCAATTCGGCAATGTCCATGCCGCTAAACTCCCCGCGCGCAGGGCATCGAACTGCCCAAGCGTGTTGTTACATCGTTGATTTCATTATGTCCGCAAGCTCACCCGAGGCGCAAGCGCTCGCTCACGTCCACGCGCGAATCGCCGAGGCCTGCCGCATGGCACAACGGCCATCCACGACGGTCGGCCTTCTCGCGGTGA
The DNA here is from genome assembly GCA_964609555.1 of uncultured Alcaligenaceae bacterium. Lineage (GTDB taxonomy): Bacteria > Pseudomonadota > Gammaproteobacteria > Burkholderiales > Casimicrobiaceae > Casimicrobium. The sequence goes on from CAZSTF010000141.1 coordinate 3,711, forward strand.
GCAAGCTACATGGTCCCGATCGGGTGCGCGCGCTTCATGCCGCGGGCCAACGCGCCTTCGGCGAGAACTATGTGCAGGAGGGCGTCCAGAAGCGCGAAGCACTGGCCGATCTGCCCGATGTCGTGTGGCACCTGATCGGCCCGCTGCAATCGAACAAGACGCGCGCGGCCGCCGAGCACTTCGACTGGGTCCAGAGCATCGATCGCCTCGCGATCGCAGAACGACTCTCGAAGCAGCGTCCGGATCACCTGCCGCCACTCAGGGTGTGCGTGCAGGTGAACGTGAGCGGGGAGGCCAGCAAGGCCGGCGTCGCGCCAGGCGAGGCACTCCGACTCGTCGAGCAGGTCCATGCACTGCCCCGACTGACGCTCAGGGGCTTGATGACCCTGCCCGCGCCGAATGTCGAACCCGAGGCGCTTCGCGCGCAGTTCGACCGGTTGGCTGCATTGTTCACCGAGGTCCGTCGTCTCCATCCCGACTGGACCGACTGGGACACGCTCTCGATGGGCATGTCGGACGATCTCGAAATCGCCATCGCTGCCGGCAGCACGCTCGTGCGTGTGGGCACCGCGCTCTTTGGCGCACGGCCGGAAAGGAACGCATGAAACTCGGTCAGGTCACGTTCATCGGCGGCGGCAACATGGCGCTTGCGCTTGCCGCAGGTCTCCGCAGAGCTCAGCCGGATGCCCGCATCCACGTCGCAGAACCGTGGACCGAGCAACACGGCCGCTGGTCGTCGCTCGCCGATCGGATCGGCATCGCCGCCGACCGCGCGCTCGTGTCGGACTCCGATGTGATCGTGCTCGCCGTCAAACCGCAGGTCATGGCCGAGGCCTGCATCAACCTGGCCCCGCACCTGACGGGTGAGTTGATCCTCTCCGTGGCTGCGGGCTCACCCATCCGCCGCATTTCGGGCTGGCTGGGGGGGTACACGCGCATCATTCGCAGCATGCCCAACACGCCCGCGCTGATCGGTGAGGGCATGTCGGGGCTCTATGCCCCGCCCACGGTCTCGGCCGAGGACACCGCCGTGGCGGCCACGTTGCTCGCCTCCTGCGGTGACGTGCTGCAGGTCGCCGAAGAGTCGGTGCTGGATGCGGTGACGGCCGTGTCCGGCAGCGGACCGGCCTACGTCTTCCACTGGATCGAATCCCTCACG
>CAZSTF010000142.1:0-4836 GCA_964609555.1 uncultured Alcaligenaceae bacterium
CCGTGCTCGAAGCAGTCGTCAACGCAGGCCTCACCTGGATGGCGGTCATCGCCGTCTTGTCCTCGCTCATCGGTGCGTTCTTCTATCTGCGCGTGGTCAAGGTGGCCTACTTCAGCGCGCCGGACGAGTCGGTCCGCATCCCCGCACTCGGCGGTGCGGCGGGCACGCTCCTGTCGGCCAACGGGCTCGCGGTGGTCGTTCTCGGACTGCTCCCTGGCGCGCTGATCGGTCTCTGCGCGCAGGCGGTCGAAGCCGCGCTGAAGTGAGGTCTTTCGCCCGGGCGCTACGCCCGGAGCGGTCAAATCGACCGGCGCAGTCGCGTGAATCGCTCAAGCCACGAGCCGACCGGGGATCCGACCGGCTCACGGTCGAAATCCAGCGTGGCGCGCGCCGTTGCAAAACGCGCCATCAGATCGTGGTGATCGTTTCCCCCCTGATGCAGGAGCGCATAGCGGTAGCTGCCCACCCAACGTTCCTCGCGCCGCCGTGCCGCGCCGTGCTTCAGGTCGAGGTAAAGCCGTGCATCGGGGAACATCTGCGCGAGGCGAACAAGTGCGGCAGATGAAGGTGCGCGCTTGACGCCGCCGTCAAACTCGCGAAAGACGAAGCTCGCCGCGGAGGCGAAGGCGCCGCCCGGAGCGGCAGGCACCTCACGGCCGAGCGAGAGCGCGAACAACAGGGACCAGAGCGATCGGCCACTGACCCGCTCATAGAGATCCGAGAACTGGCCCGCCATGCGCGGATTGACCTCGATGATCCACAGCCGATCGCTTGCCGGGTGCCAGATGAATTCGACATTGAAGAGCCCGTGGCTGAAGCCGAGGGCTTCCACTGCGCGTCGTGCAACGTCGAGCGCGCGCGAGCCGACCGATTCGGGCAACCGGGTCGGCAGTTCGAAGCGCATGAAGGCTTGCGTGCCCGGATACATGTGGGCATCGACGATGCCCAGCAGGTGGACCTCACCACGCTCGGCATAGCCGTCGACGGAGAACTGCACGCCGGGATCGAGGGCGGTCTCGGCGATGAAATGGTCGGCCGTCGCCTGACAGTCGATGTAACGGGGGGAGACGGTCCGGAACGGGCGCGTGAGGGCACGGATGATTCTCTTCTCGAATGGACCAAAACGCAGGTGTCGCCGCAGATCAGCAACCGAGGCACAGCGCCGAGCAAGCACCGAAAACGCCGCCTTCACGGGCTTGACGAATACCGGGTAGGGCAGGGTGACGGCGGTTGCCGGGTCGGCACTGAAGTGGAACGTGCAGAACGCGGGCGTGTGCTCAGGCAGCACCTGGGTGTGGATTGCCCGGGCGGCGGCCTTGTTCTGGGCGCGCACGATCGCCGCGACCGGCGTTCCCGGCAGTCCGAGCCGCTCGCATGCGAGCGCCGCTGCGAGGGCGCCGAACTGCTCTTGATTGGAGATGACCGCCGCAATCTCGCGTTTCCGGTAGCGATCGATCAGGCGTGTCACGAACCGCTCGATGTCAAACCAGAGCAGCCGTGCGTTGGACGGAAACGAGAACAGGTCGAATCCCGCATGGATGAAGTCGTACTCTGGATGTGCCGCGGCGAGTGAAGCCAATGCCTCGCGCTCCCAGCTGAGCGGGAACAGGATGAGAACGACAGGCTTGCGTGTCGCCGTGCCGACCCTGTCTTCGCTCATCGCCGCATCCAGTCGTGGTAGCGACGCACCCAACGCAGCAACCGCGCGGGTTGGTGCGCGCGCTTCCATGCGCCGGCCACGTACTTGTTCGCTTCCGCGAGGGTCGGGTAGCTGTGGATCGTACCGAGCACGCGGTTGAGCCCGATACCGTGCTTCATGGCGAGCACGATCTCGGCCAGCAGTTCACCGGCGTGCTGGCCGACGATGGTTGCCCCCAGGATTGTGTCCTTGCCTGGTGGCGTGAGCACCTTGACCCAGCCCTCTGCATGACCATCGAGGATCGCGCGGTCGAGGTCGGCGAGGTCGAAGCGTGTGACCTCGACCGGAATGCCGCGACGCCTGGCCTCATCCTCCGAGAGACCGACGCGTGCAACTTCGGGATCGGTGAAGGTCACCGATGGGATGATGCGGCCGTCGACGCGGAAGCTTCGCAGCCGACCAAACAGCGCATTGACCGCCGCATACCATGCTTGATGGGCTCCGGCATGCGTGAGTTGCCAAGGGCCGGTCACATCACCGCAGGCAAAGATGTTCGGGTAGCGAGTGCGCAAGTGTGCGTCCGTTTCCAGCGTGCCGTTCGCTCGCTTGACCAGACCCAGTGACTCGATGCCGAGTCCCTCGGTTCGCGCCGTTCGACCGACCGCCACGAGCAGGCGATCGTACGCGATCTCGACGACGCGCGCGTTGCTTTCGCAGATGACCGCGCCCGAGTGTCCGTTCGACTGCACGCGAATGGCACGATGCGACGTGAGCACGCGAACACCGTCACGCTCAAGGCGACGCGCGACGAACGAAGATACTTCGGAATCTTCCTTGCCCAGGAGCACGGGCGACATTTCGATCAGCGTCACCTGGCTGCCAAAGCGCGCGAAGCACTGCGCGAGCTCGCAGCCGATCGGGCCACCGCCAAGAATCGCCAGACGCGGCGAAAGCGTCTCCAGGTCCCAGACCGTGTCGCTTGTGAGCGGGGCAGCCTCTGCAAGGCCGGGGATGGGCGGCAACGTGGGGCGGGCACCTGTCGCGATGACGATGCTCCTTGCGCTCACACTGCGCGTCGTTCCATCGGGCGCGCTGACCTCGATCGTCCACGGCGAGGTGAGGCGGGCTTGGCCGGCGATGCAATCCACACCCATCGCGGTGTAACGCTCGACCGAGTCGTGCGGTTCGACGGCCCGCACCACGTCGCGCACGCGCGCCATGACCCGGGCAAAGTCGCACTGCACGCCGGTCGCAGTGACGCCGTAGCGGTCTGCTGTCCGCATTTCGGCCAGCAGTTTGGCCGAGCGGATCAGTGCCTTCGACGGCACGCAGCCGGTGTTGAGGCAATCGCCGCCCATGCGGTTGGCTTCGATGAGCGCAACCTTCGCCTTCACGGCTGCGGCGATGTAGGCTGTGACGAGTCCCGCCGACCCGGCCCCGATCACCGCCACGTTGTAGTCAAACCGCCGCGGCTTGAGCGCGCGCCAGGGGGCGTAGACGCGACGCGTCTCAAGCCATCGCAGCACACCACGCGCAGCGAAGGGGAACGCGGCCAGCAGGGCGAAGGCAAGCAGAAGCGATGGCCTCAGGATGCCGCCGATGCGCTCGATTGATGCGAGTTGGGTGCCGGCGTTGACATAGACCGCGGTGCCCGCAAGCATCCCCACCTGACTCACCCAGTAGAACGTCCACGTGCGCAACGGCGTCAGTCCCATGAGCGCGTTGATCGCGAAGAACGGCACGATCGGCACCAGTCGCAGCGCGAACAGGTAGAACGCGCCATCGCGCGCCACGCCTTCGTTGATGGCCGCGAGTCGTCGGCCGAATCGGTTCTGGACGCTGTCGCGGAAGAGGTGGCGCGCCGCGAGGAAGGCGAGGGTCGCGCCCAGGGATGAAGCGAACGAGACGATCAGCAGGCCGCGCCAGAAGCCGAACAGCGCGCCCCCGAGGAGTGTGAGAAGCGCCGCCCCGGGGAGCGACACGCCGGTCACGGCGACATAGACGAGGAAGAAGGCGCTTGCAGCAAGAACTGGCTGCGCATCGACCTGCCCCTGCAGCGTCGTCCGGGCCGACTTGATTGCATCGAGCGTCAGGACCTCGTGAAGCCCGAGAGCGAAGTACGTTGCCACCGCGCCAGCGAGGCCTGCGGCGACAATCCACTTCGATCTCATGCGATTCCGCCGCCTTTGAGGTTTGCGCTCATTCGACGATCCCCATATCCATCTGGCGTGAATTTACGCGACCGGTCCCGCAGCGGATGCGGCGGCGCAGCGTGCTCCGGGCGTGGGACGCGCAATCAGGTGGAGGGCAGGGAGACTGGAGGCGGGTACCGGAATCGAACCGATGTAGACGGATTTGCAATCCGCTGCATAACCACTTTGCTAACCCGCCGTGCGAGGCGCGCAACAGTTGCGCCTGGACGACACCACAAACGAAAACGGAACCTCATCGGTTCCGTCAATCGGCTGTGGAGCGGGAGACGAGTCTCGAACTCGCGACCTCAACCTTGGCAAGGTTGCGCTCTACCAACTGAGCTACTCCCGCAACAGACCGAAATCATAGCCTACGAGCGAGTCGTCGTCAAACGGACATCAAAGCACCGCTGCGATCGCGCGCGCCACGTAATCGACGTTGCGTTCGTTCAATGCTGCCACGCAGATTCGGCCGGAATCCACCGCGTACACGCCGTGCTCGGCGCGCAGTCGCTGCACCTGATCCTTGGTCAGTCCCGAGTACGAGAACATCCCGCGCTGGGTCAGGATGTTGTCGAAGTTCGCCTGCGGCGCGAGCTGCTTGAGGGCCGCATGGAGCGCGGCGCGCATGCGCTTGATGCGCTCGCGCATGCCGCCCAATTCACGCTCCCAGAGCGCCCGCGCTTCGGGGTCGGTGAGCGCCGCTGCAACAAGGGCGGCGCCGTGGGTCGGCGGGTTGGAGTAGTTGGTGCGGATCACGCGCTTCAACTGCGAGAGCACGCGCGCGGCCTCGTCCTTGGAGGCGGTTGCGATCGACAAGGCACCGATGCGCTCGCCGTAGAGCGAGAAAGACTTGGAAAAGGAGGAGGCGACGAAGATCGGTCCGGGTGTCTCGGCGAAGAGCTTGACCACCCAGCCGTCCTCTTCCACGCCATCGCCAAAGCCCTGATAGGCCATGTCGAGGAACGGCACGAGCCCGCGCTCGCGCACCACTTTCGCAACCTC
>CAZSTF010000143.1:0-4826 GCA_964609555.1 uncultured Alcaligenaceae bacterium
GGCAACGGCACCCAGGCCATCTTCTACGACCGCGCGGACGTGCTCTTCGTGAGCCTGCACGCGGACCCGCGGACCGACTATCCGTTCTACCTTGGCCATGCCGACGAGACCGGCGAGGGTGCAGGCCGCGGGTTCAACCTGAACCTGCCGCTGCCGCAGGGAACCTCGCCCGAGACCTGGTTCGAGGCCCTTTCGGTCGCGCTCGAGCGGGTGCAGGCACATGCGCCCGAGACACTGATCGTCTCGCTCGGCGTGGACACGTTCGAGGCCGATCCGATCTGCGCCTTCGGGCTTCGGACCGAGACCGATTACCCGCGGCTCGGCCGCGCGATCGCCGCGCTTGGCCTGCCGACGCTTTGGGTCATGGAGGGCGGCTACGCAGTCGAGGCGATCGGCGCCAACGTGACCGCGACACTCGGCGGATTCGTTGCCGCGTCGGCTGCGTGAGGGCAGGCCTGCCCGCTAGCCGTACCGCCGTCGGAGCTCCGCTAGCGAAGCGGCGACCAAGTGCTCTAGCACCGCCTCGTCCAGGTCGGCAAGCCGCTTGAAGTAGAGGCACGCCTTGCCGATCCTGTGCTTGCCGAGGCGCGCAAGCAGTGCGGCTTGATCCTGCGACTCGGCGATGAGGTAGACGACCAGATCCTTGCCGCGCACGGCGAAGCCGGTTGCGCAGGATTCGCCTTGCTTGCCCCCGGACAGAGGGTAGCGATAGGACCCGAAGCCGACGATGCTCGGCCCCCACATGCGGGGCGGCTCGCCCGTCAACCGACACATCAAGGCGATCAGTCGCGTGCAGTCGGCTGACTGATCCGGCGTGGCGCGCGCGGCGAGGTAGTCCTCGACGCACGCGTCCGTGGCCTGGGTCTTGGGCTCAGGCATGAGGCTTGGCGCCCGAAATGCTCAGGCGGTCCCGAGGCTCAGCGCACGCCGAGGAGTTCCACCTCGAACTGCAGGGTCGCATTCGGCGGAATCACCCCGCCGGCACCGCGCGCGCCGTAGCCGAGTTCCGGCGGAATGGTCAGGATGCGCGTGCCGCCGATTTTCATACCCTGAACACCCTCGTCCCAGCCCTTGATGACGCGGCCGCCGCCGAGCGGAAACTCGAAGGGCTGACCGCGATCCTTGCTGGAGTCGAACTTGCTGCCGCGCTTGCCATCGACCCAGAGCCAGCCGGTGTAGTGCACCTGGGCGATCTGACCGGCTTTGGCTTCGGCGCCGGTGCCGACCTTGGTGTCTTCGTACTTGAGTCCGGATGCGGTGGTGATCACTTTGTTTCCTTGAGCTGATTGCGCGGGTGCAGCGGGTGCCGGCTGGGCCGTGGCGCCCATGGCCAGGCCAAGCAGGGCCACGGGGACGATGAGCGCGGTGCGGATATTCATGACGGATAACCTCTTGAAGGCCTCGTGAGACGTTCCCTGCAATTGTAGGCAGGGGTCGATCGCCTCTATCGTGTCTTGCGGTCGAGCTCGCGCAACTCCCGCCGAAGGATCTTGCCCACCGGCGTCTTGGGCAAATCGGCGCGAAAGACGATGTGCCTGGGCTTCTTGTAGCCCGCGAGGTTCTTCTCGCACCAGTCCCGCACCTGCGCCTCGGTGAGTGCCGGGTCCTTCTTGACGATGAAGGCCTTGACCGCCTCGCCCGACTTCTCGTCGGGCACACCGATCACGGCGCACTCGAGCACGCCGGGGCAACTCGCAATCACATCCTCCACTTCGTTCGGGTAGACGTTGAAGCCTGAGACGATGACCATGTCCTTCTTGCGATCGACGATGCGCACGTAGCCGCGCTCATCCATCACGCCGATGTCGCCGGTGCGAAACCAGCCATCCGCGGTCATGACCTTCGCGGTTTCCTCGGCGCGCTGCCAGTACCCCGCCATCACCTGTGGGCCCTTGGCGCAGATCTCGCCCGGCTCGCCGAAGGGCAGGTCGCGCCCGGCCTCGTCGCGAATCGTGATCCAGGTGGACGGCAGCGGCAGGCCGATGGTGCCCGTGTATTCGGTGTTGTCGACCGGATTGCAGGTCAGCACGGGGGACGTCTCGGACAGACCGTAGCCCTCGACGATCGGGCAGCCGGTGGCTGCAAGCCAGCGCTCGGCCACCGCGCGCTGCACGGCCATGCCGCCACCGTTCGAGACGAGCAGCTCCGAGGTGTCGAGCTGCGCGAAACCAGGGTCATTGAGCAGCGCGTTGTAGAGCGTGTTGACCGCCGGAAACACGTGGAGCCGGTACCCCTTGAGCGCCTTGATCGTGCCCGGGATGTCGCGCGGATTCGGGATCAGAAGTCCACGCCCGCCCAGGCGCAGCACGAGCAAAAAGCAGACCTTGAAGGCGAAGATGTGATAGAGCGGCAAGGCCACGACCGTGTTGACCTGCTCGGGTACCCGACCCGTGCGCGGATGGTCGAGCGCCGGCTGCGTCCATGCCTCGCTCTGCAGCACGTTGGCAATCAGATTGCGATGCGTCAGCGTGGCCCCCTTGGACACACCGGTCGTGCCGCCCGTGTACTGCAGCACCGCCGCGTCCCCGGCGCGCGCCGGAGAGGGCGTCAGGGCAAGGCGATGGCCCTCGGCCAGCGCATCATTGAAGCCGGTCGCCTCGGGCAGGCTGTAGTCGGGCACGAGCTTTCGGCGCTTGCGGACCACCCAGTTCACGAGCGTGCCTTTCAGAGGCCCCAGCAGATCGCCCATGGTGGCGAGCACCACGTGCTTCACCGGCGTGCGCACCACGACCTGCTCGAGCGTGGCGGCAAAGTTCTCGAGGATCACGATCGCCTTCGCGCCCGAGTCCTTCAACTGATGCTCGAGCTCACGCGGCGTGTAGAGCGGATTGACATTGACCAGCACGAACCCGGCGCGAAGGATGCCCGCCGCTGCAATCGGATACTGAAGCACGTTCGGCAGCATCACCGCGACGCGGTCGCCCGACGCAAGTCCCAGGCTTTGGAGAAAGGCACCGAAGGCGCGAGACGTCTCGTCCAGATCGCGATAGGTGATCGTCTTGCCGAGGCCGGTGAATGCGGGTCGCGCGGCGTGGACCGCGAAGGCCTCCTCCATGAGCTGCACGAGCGAGACATAGCGATCGGGGTCGATGTCCGCGGGCACGCCCTTCGGGTAGTGCTTGAGCCAGACGCGGTCCATATCCACTCTCCTCCTTCATCGATTTCTCTGTCGTCGACTTGTCTTGGCCGATGGTAGCAGCGCGCCCGGGACGGCCTCCGTTTGAAGCGCTCAAGCCCAATACACTGCCTGTCATGGCTTGGCTCACGCTCACCGACGCATCGCTCGCCTTCGGCATGGCCCCCCTGCTCGACCACGTCGATCTCGCGATCGAACGCGGCGAACGCATCGGCCTGATCGGGCGTAACGGCACCGGCAAGTCCTCGCTGCTCGCGGTGCTCGCCGGCACGCGCGCGCTCGACGACGGCGCGCGCACCGTGCAATCCGGGCTCGTGCTCGCAAGTGTGGCGCAGGAAGCACGCTTTGCCCCGGAGGCCACGGTGTTCGACGCCCTCGCCGAGGGCCTCGCCGAGATCGTCGCCGCCCGCAGGCGCTTCGAGGAACGCTCGGCGGCGGGTGCCCCGCCCGACGAGCTCGCCGCCCTCACGCAGTTTCTCGATCAGCATGGCGGCTGGGCGTGGGAGGGGCAGATCGCCAATGCCTTGACACAGCTCGGGCTCGCCGCCGACACGCCGGTTGCGGCCCTCTCCGGCGGCCAGAGGAAGCGACTCGCCATCGCGCGGGCGCTGGTCGCGAACCCCGATCTGCTCTTTCTCGACGAGCCGACGAACCACTTGGATCTGGCTGCGATCGGCTGGCTCGAGGGCGTGTTGACCAGCTTTCGGGGCGCGATGGTGGTCGTGAGCCACGATCGTGCTTTCCTCGACAGTGTCGTCACGCGCATCATCGAGCTCGATCGCGGGCGACTGACGAGTTATCCCGGCAATTACGCGGCCTACGAGGCGGCGAAGGCCGAACAGCTCGCCTTCGAGGCCACGATGAATGCCAAGTTCGACCGACTGCTCGCGCAGGAGGAGGCCTGGATCCGCAAAGGCGTTGAAGCGCGCCGCACGCGCAACGAAGGCCGCGTCCGGCGGCTCGAGGCGCTCCGGCGCGCGCGGGCGGCCCGCCGAGAACGCCTCGGCGAGGCCCGGCTCGAGATCGCGAGCGGCGCCCCCTCGGGCAAGATCGTCGCCGAACTCGCGGGCGTCAGTAAATCGTTTGGCGAGAAGGTCATCGTGCGCGAGTTGACGCTCACGATCCTGCGCGGCGACAAGGTCGGCCTCGTCGGGCCGAACGGCATCGGCAAGACGACGCTCCTTCGGCTGATCCTGGGCGAGATCGCACCGGATGCGGGCCGCGTGCGCGTGGGCACGAACCTGCGCGTGGCCTACTTCGACCAACTGCGCGAGGCACTCGACGAATCCGCAACCCTTGCCGAGTTCATTTCGCCCGGCAGCGAGTGGATCGAGGTCGGTGGCCGGCGCACGCACGTGATGAGCTACCTCGGCGACTTTCTCTTCCCGCCCGAGCGCGCCCGCTCGCCGGTCGCCATGCTCTCCGGGGGCGAGCGCAACCGGCTCCTGCTCGCGCGGCACTTCGCGCGTGAGGCCAACGTGCTCGTGCTCGACGAGCCTACGAACGACCTCGACATCGACACGCTCGACCTGCTCGAAGAAAAGCTCGCCGACTACCCTGGAACCGTCTTCATCGTGAGCCACGACCGGCGCTTTCTCGACCATGTGGTGACGAGCTGCCTCGTCGCCGAAGGCGGCGGGCTCTGGCGCGAGTACGAAGGCGGCATCACCGATTGGCAGGCGCAGATGCG
>CAZSTF010000144.1:0-521 GCA_964609555.1 uncultured Alcaligenaceae bacterium
CATAGGCCGCCGGTGCTGCAGGTGAGGTGTAGGGCTGCGCGATGGCCTGCGCCGCGGCAGGGGTTGCGCTCACCCAGCCGAGTGCGGCCGACGCGGCGGCGGCTGCGGCGAGGAGCAAAAGGCGCTGAAACATGGCGACTCCCTTGAAGTTTTGGGTTCGATCCGTCAACGCCGGCTGAGGCCCCACGTTGACGAAACTGTATACATTTACACCTGTCATTGCAGCCACGGCCGCCACGGGAGGTGTCGTCCATGTCCCTTGCCACCGTCCATACACGTGCGCTCCTGGGCCTGCGCGCCGAGCCCGTGACCGTGGAGGTGCATCTCGCGAACGGGTTGCCGGCCTTCAGCTTGGTCGGCTTGCCGGACACCGAGGTGCGCGAGAGCCGTGACCGCGTCCGTGCTGCGATCCAGACCGCGGGCTTCGAGTTCCCCCAGCGGCGGCTGACGGTCAATCTCGCACCGGCGGATCTGCCGCAGGAATCCGGTCGGTTCGACCTGCCGATCGCGCTCGGCATCCT
>CAZSTF010000144.1:531-4815 GCA_964609555.1 uncultured Alcaligenaceae bacterium
GAGCGCCCAGCTCCCGGCGGAACGACTGGCTGGCATCGAATTCGCCGGCGAACTCGGCCTGGGCGGCGAGTTGAAACCGGTGCGCGGTGGCCTCGCGATGGCGCTTGCGGCGCGGGGCGCGGGCAAGCCGATCATCCTGCCCGAGGCGAGCGCCGATGAGGCGGCCCGGGCGGGGGGCGACGTGCTCGCTGCGCGCAACCTGCTCGCGGTGGCGGCGCATGTGGCCGGTCGCGCGGCGCTGTCACCGGCAACGCCCTCGACGACGATCGGGGCCCAATCGACGCCGTGGCCGGATCTCGCCGACGTGCGCGGTCAGGAGCAGGCCCGGCGCGCGCTCGAGGTGGCTGCGGCTGGACGGCACAGTTTGTTGATGGTCGGCCCACCGGGCACGGGCAAGAGCATGCTCGCGCAGCGTCTGCCAGGCATCCTGCCGCCGCTCACCGAGGCCGAGGCGCTCGAGGCGGCGCAGGTGCTCTCGCTCGCCGGGCAGTTCGACCCGGCACGCTTTGGTGCGCGGCCCTTCCGGGCACCCCACCATACCGCGAGCGCCGCCGCGCTCGTGGGCGGAGGCAGCACACCCCGGCCGGGTGAGATCTCACTTGCGCACCACGGCGTGCTCTTTCTCGACGAGTTGCCCGAGTTCGACCGCCGCGTGCTCGAGGCGCTCCGCGAACCGCTCGAAACAGGCGCGATCCACATCTCCCGCGCGGCGCGACAAATGAGCTTCCCGGCGTGCTTCCAGCTCGTCGCCGCGATGAACCCGTGTCCGGATGGCTTCCTGGGCAGCGCGCATCCCGCGCAGGTCTGCCGCTGCACGCCCGATCAGATCGCCCGCTACCGCAATCGCGTCAGCGGTCCGCTCATGGATCGCATCGATCTCAGGGTCACCGTGGCCGCGATCGAGGCGCGCGAACTTCATTCGGCCGCCCCGGGCGAATCCTCGGCACGGGTCCGAGATCGGGTGCAGGCAGCGCACGATCGTCAGATCGCGCGGCAGGGCAAGCCCAACGGGTTGCTTTCCGTTGCCGAAGTGAGCGAACACTGTGTCTGCGAGCCTCATGCGCAGGCGATTCTCGTCAAGGCCGCGGAGCGCTACGCACTCTCCGGCCGCGGCCAGCACCGCATTCTCCGCGTGGCGCGAAGCATTGCCGATCTCGCCGGCGCGGCCCGGATCGGGGCGGCGCACATGGCCGAGGCGATCGGCTACCGCACGGGATAAGTCACGTTATTGTCATGGACAACACTGGAGGTTCTTTCTGCGAGAGCCGGAATGACGTCAGGATTTCCCCGAAATGCTTGACTTGATCGCATGAGCGGCCTACATTTCGTCCTAGACGGTTTCGTCTCCCGCTTTTCCTCCCTGAGCGGGGTCTCACAGATCCCTGTGGACTTTCGGCCCTCGAGGCGTTCGCGCCGCGGGGGCTTTTTCTTTCTCCGGCCTGTGGCGGGCGTCAGACGCCTTGGCGCGCGAACAGCGCCCCGATCCACGCATCACACTCGCGCAGACCGGCACCGGTGACCGCTGAGAAGGGAACGATCAGATCCTCGGCCCCGAGCTGCGGGGTGAGATCCGCCCGAATCACCTTGAGCCGCGCCGTGCGCTCGCTTTGCGTGAGCTTGTCCACCTTGGAGAGCAGGCAGAGGATGGGGGGGCACTTTCCCGGCGTTCCCTCGTCCCGCCCCCCGACCTGACGCACGTCCCGCAGCCATCGGATGAACTCGAGATCGAGCGCGACCGGGGCGTGCCGGATGTCCATCACGAGCACGACCGCGGCAAGGGCCGCGCGCTCGGCCAGGTAGTGATCGATGGCTCCACTCCACGCCCGCTGCTTGTGCCGCGGCGTGCGGGCGAAGCCGTAGCCCGGCAGATCGACCAGGTAACCGCCGCCGCGCAGGGCGAAGAAGTTGAGCTCCCGCGTACGTCCCGGCAACTTGCTTGCGTAAGCGAGCCCAATCTGCCCGACCATTCGATTGATGGCGCTCGACTTGCCGGCGTTCGAGCGGCCGGCGAAGGCGATCTCCGGCCCGCTCTCCGGTGGCAAGCCGGCGGGCTCGACCACGGAGAGTGCAAAGCGTGCCCCAGCGAGCGCAGCCACACGCTCGGTCCGCGGCGCGGCGGGGACTTTCTTTGATGGGTTGCGCTGGATCATGCGGGCATTCTGCGCCAATCCCCCACCGCGTTCCCCCGCGGCGACGCTTCCTATAATCCAGAATATTCAAGCGTTGCCCGTCTGCCGTCGGCTGGGTCCGGGTCGGCAAGATGCGCGTGACCCCGGAAGCCCGGCTTCCACACCGCCCACGATGATCATGAACGCCTCTCGCGCCTCACTCGCCAGTCTCCTCGCTGCTGCCTTCGTTCCGCTCGCCCTGGCCGCCACACCGGCACCCGGTGCCTCGCGCGCTGCGCTGATCGAGAAGGGCAAGTCGCTCGCGGGCACGTGTGCAGGCTGCCATGGCGCAGACGGCATCAGCCCGGTGCCCTCGCAGCCGAGCCTCGCGGGCATGAGTGGTGCCTACATCGCCCGCCAACTGGAGCACTACAAGTCCGGTCAGCGTGACAACGCGATCATGAAGGGCTTTGCCGCACCCCTCTCGAGCGACGACATGAAGGCCTTGGGGGCTTATTACCAGAGCCTCAAGCCGCGGCCCATCGGTGCCCGCGACCTCAAGCTCGCGAAGAGCGCCGAGCGGCTTTGGCGCGGTGGGGATGCGACGCGGGCCCTTCCGGCCTGTGCCGGGTGCCATTCGCCCACCGGGGCAGGCATCCCCGACCAGTATCCGCGGATCGGCGGCCAGCATGCCGAGTACACGATGGCCCAGCTCACGGCCTTCAAGACCGGTCAACGAGGCAAGGCGACCGAGAAGGACGCGAACCCCGGCGGCAAGATGATGATGCAGATCGCGGCCAAGCTCACCGACGCCGAGATCAAGGCCCTCGCCGAATACGCTGCCGGCCTCAAGCCCAACTTCTGATCGCGCGGCCTCACACCCGACGGCCACCATGGCGAGCCCGGCTGACGTCACCGTCGCCGGGCTTTTTTCTTACCCGGTCAAGGCGTTGGCCGCCTGCGCGCACGAGTGCGCCGAACTGCGCCCGACCGGCCTCGCCCACGACCGCGAGTGGATGCTCGTTGACGCCCGGCGTGATCCCGCCCTGTTCGTCACTCAGCGCGAGTGGCCGGAACTCGCAACATTCGCTGCCGAGGCAAGCGACGACGGGCTACGGCTCACGGCACCGACGGGTGCCTCGCTCGTGATCCCCGGAACCCCTGCGCGCGGAACGCACCGGCGCATTCGCGTGCGAGTCTGGCGGGACGAGCTCGAGGCCGTGGACGTGGGCGACGAGGCTGCGAATTGGCTCGCGATACATCTGCAGAATCGCACGCCCGGGCTGCGCCTCGTGCGTTTTGCGCCGGACGTGGTGCGGAGGTGCAACCCCCAGTGGGTCGCTCCGCAGTCCCATGCGACCCATTTCGCCGACGGCTACCCGGTTCTCGTCACCAACGTGGCCTCGCTCGATGCATTGAACGCGGCGCTCTACGGTGGTCGCGGCGGCGTGTTGCCGATGGACCGCTTCCGCCCGAACCTCGCGCTATCCGGGCTCCCGGCGTGGGACGAGGATCACATCGAGCGGCTGACCATCGGCGAGGTGCGGCTCCGGCTCGTCAAGCCGTGCGTTCGCTGCGAGGTGACCACTACAAATCAGGCGACCGGACGGCGACTGGGCGAGGAACCCCTTGTGACGCTCGCGCGCCTGCGCAGCAACCCCGACCTGGGCGGCGTCACCTTCGGCTGGAACGCGGTGGTCGAGCGCCCCGGCCACCTCGCACTTGGGCAGCCGGTCGCCGTGGACTATCGCTTCTGATCACTGCCGCGTGCAGAGTCTCACGCCCTCGTCGGACCAGCCGAGTTCATCACGCATGTAGGCGCGGATACGCGGGTCGGCCGTGTAGCGGTGATTGCCGTCGTCGCGGTAGTTCGGCTCGCCGCGGAACAGCCGGAAGACGGCCACCTCGCCCGTGAAGCACCCACCGCCCACAGGTTCACCAACGTAGGAATCCGTTCCTTCGTTGCAGAACCATTGATTGGGCATGCCGTTGCAGGCCGCACCAGAGAGCTCTTTGCCCGTATTGCGGATCACGGCCCGCTCGCTGTCGAGCGCGGTGTAGAAGTGCGACCCACGCGTGCCGTTGCGCGCTGCACCCGGAATGAAATAGCGGGTCAGCGGAGAGAACGTGCTCGACGGCGCCGCGTCGTTCTTGAACCAGTAGCCCGTGCGATAGA
>CAZSTF010000145.1:0-4804 GCA_964609555.1 uncultured Alcaligenaceae bacterium
AAATCCTCGGCACCTTCACGCCCGACGACCTGCTCGGCGAGATCTTCTCGCGGTTTTGTATCGGGAAGTGACGCGCTGGGTCGGCCGGGCTGAGCGGGCAAGGCGGACGATCCGTCGTGCCGCACGAAGCCTCATCCCCGAAAGACACGTTCCCGGTGCCACTGCAGGAACGGCAGGTGCTCCGGTGCGAGCCAGCGCAGCCGCAGGCCCTCGCTCACGTGAAGCGATGCACGGTGATCGGCAGACAGACGCGCAGCGATGACCATGGCACCGTCGGCATCGAAGGTGATCAGGCCGCGATCGAACAACGCGTCGAGGTGCGCGGCGAGCAGAAAGCCGTTGAAGACGTCGAGCCGCTCCTCGTCGCTCGCGCAGTCGGCCCAGGGCTTCGCGTGGCTGGCGCGCAGCACCTCGGGCAGCCTCAACCCCGTCACCGCGCAGGCGCCACCCCAGTAATCGAGCAAGACCTCGCGGAAGACGTCCTGCCCGACGCGCCGGCG
This sequence comes from uncultured Alcaligenaceae bacterium, assembly GCA_964609555.1. Taxonomy (GTDB): domain Bacteria; phylum Pseudomonadota; class Gammaproteobacteria; order Burkholderiales; family Casimicrobiaceae; genus Casimicrobium. The sequence goes on from CAZSTF010000145.1 coordinate 501, forward strand.
CACGAGTCGCTCGACCTCGGTGCCCCGGACTTCCAGTCGATCCAGCTCGTCTTCCGCCCGCTCGCGGAACGTCCGCGCGGCCTGGTCGGGCAGCGCCAGCGAGAGCACGGCTGCACGGCGCAGCAGTGAGGCCAGCGCATCGAACGAGCCGTCGTTGTTGGCAAGCCTCGGCAGGCTACGGGCGAGTTCGCGAACGAGCCGTCCGTCCGGAAAGGCCACCCGCCACCCACGCCCGCCGCTCGCAGCCGTGACGGTCGCGCGCCCGCGGTGCCGCGCCGAGGCGAGCACCACGCGGGCCTCGATGCTCTCGACCAAGTTCTCCCCGCCGTGCTCGCGGCCGGCCTTTTCGACCAATGCGCGTTCGAGGACGTTCATGCCACGCGCGTCTGTCGGTCCCACTCCGAGCACAGCTTCCGAAAGGAGCGGCTGCCATCGAACGCCTGCTGCAGGTCGAAGCGAGCCGCGAAGGCCGGCTGATCGGTGGTTTCTCCGTAGGTGCCGCCCGCCATCCGCTGCCGGAGCCAGCCTTTGGCGTCTCTGGGCGTTTCGGCGTCGATCGTGTCCGCGGGAGTGAACGCAAACCCGCGATGTCCGTCCAGCGACGCCGCAGCGGCAATGAACCAAGCCTCGAACTCCCGATTTGCCAAGACCACCGAGAGCTTGCGATGGGCCACGCACGCTGCTGCACGGGCCAGAACCTGCTGGGCGAGTTGCGCAGGACAATCATCGTCTGCGTCGAGTAGCACCAGGATCCAGCCGCTGTCTCCGCACTTCGCTGCCGCCAGGTGCAGATGACGCTCGAATTCCTTGTCGCGGTTCAGGAACTGGTCCCGGCGCACGCGGATCGGCGGCAGAACCTCGGGGGACACTTCGGGCGTGCGCCATGCGGCAACACGGCGAAGCAGCACGGGAACCGCGGCCACTTCGCCGTCGCCCTCCACGATCGTCGCCACCCTCATGGTTGATCGCCGAACAGCTCGCCTTGCCGCGCCTGCTGCTCGCGCAGGTGATCGCGGTCGGGCGCAAGCTGGTTCAGGCGCAGCAGCTCTCCGGCCGAGAACAGCTGCTCTCTCATCGTGGAACGTGATGCCTCGTCGAGCGGAGCGACGCGGGTCTCTCCACCCTCGGTGACCACAGCCAGGAAGGCGTCGGCGCTCAAAGTTCGATCGTCGAGCAGGTCAGGACTGTGGCTGGTGACCAAGACCTGGGTCTCTCTCGCGGCGCGTGCGAGCGCCTCGCGCAAGGCCGCGCTCGCCGCCGGGTGCAGCGCGGTCTCGGGTTCCTCGATCGCGACCAGCGTCGGGGCATAGTCTGGATTGCCCTGGAACAGGGCGACCAAGACGCCTAGCGCGCGCAAGGTACCGTCGGACATGTTTTGCGCCAGGAATCGCCAAGGGTGCTTGGCGCCGGCCATGTCCTGGCGGAACTCGAGGGTTTCCATGGGGCCGACCTGCTTACGCTCGACGCCATGCACCATCGGCACGACGGTCTGCAGATACTCCTGTACGACTTGCAGCTGGGTCGGCGCCAAGCGCTCGAGATGGCCGATCACGCTCGCAATGTTCTCGCCCGCGGGCTTGAGCAGCCGCCCTTCCTGCGGCTTCTGCAACTCGCGCATCACTTTGGGATTCAAGTTGTAGAAGCCCATCGCCGCGAGCGCATCGAACACGGGCCGGAAGGCCGTGAGGCCGGAGGCGGCCACGAGTGCCAGCCGGTCCGCAGTCACCGCAGGGAATGCGGCCTCACTGCTGCCCCGCACCGTTCCCCGCTCGATCCGAAAGAACGGGCCCTTGCCAATGCCGCCGAGCGCGCATTCCTCGGTCTGCACTTCGTACCCGCGATCCCTGAGCGCGCCGATGTTGAAGGCGTAGTGACCCTGCTCTCCGGTCCTGAGTGTGAACTCGAGGCGGACTCCGAAGTGGGTCGGGTGGCCGCTGGAGCGCCGACGAACCTCGGAGAGTCCGCCGCGCTCGTTCAGCGCGTTGTCCAGCGATCCGGTCAGCGCGTCGCGCACCAGATGCAGGGCATCGAGGAAATTGCTCTTCCCGGATCCGTTGACGCCGACCAGGTAGGTGAGCGGCCCGAGGCGCACATCGCACAGCCCAATGCTCTTGTAGTTGCGAAGCACGACGCGCCGCAGAAAGACGGGTGGACTCATGCGATGGCTCCAGATGCCGACGGGTGGGTTTCGGCAGCGTGCAAGCGATCCCACGCCTCCAGCACCAGCCGCTGCGTGCGGTACTCGCCGAATTCGAGCAGCTCGTTTTGCTTGAGGGGCTCGGGCCAATACCGTTCGCGCGCGTACTCAGCCTCGACATGTGCGGCGATGTCCGCGGCAGCGATGCGCGTGAAGCTGCGAGAGAACGCGGCGTACTCATCGATGACGCGCGCGCGGAGGTCAAAGACGTCCAGCAACGTGGCCTCCCCGTGGTGAGCGTTTGGCGTTCGACAGCCGCGCGGCGGACGTCGCTCGGTTTGCGTCCGGGTCCCTCGCATCGACGCTGTCGCAGGGAGGCTTGCGGGTTGCCTGGGTCATGATGCCTCCTCCTGCGCTTGTGTGGGTACCTCCGTCGCCCCGCCCGCAGGCCCCGCGTCGTTGAACAGCGCGATGTAGGGCGCGTAGCGGAAGCGCCGGTTCCGCGCATAGCCGGTCATCTCACTGAGCACGCCCAGCTTCACCAGCCGGGACACGAGGCTGTTTGCGGCGGCGTACGTGGTGCCGGTCAACTTCTGCACGTCGTGCACCGAGACGATCGGCCGGTCGAACAGCGATTCGAGCACTTTGTGGCCGTTCCCGGCCGCGCGGCCGAGTTGCGCCGTGATCGCGGCGCGGTGTCGCTCGCGCAGCTGCAGGATTCGCCGTGCCGTTTCCGCGGCCTCACCGGCCACTTCGATGACGCCGCGCAGGAAGAACGCGAGCCAGGCTTCCCAGGCACCCTGGTCGCGGACCGCCTGCAGGTGCTCGTAGTATGTCTGCCGGTGCTGCTTGAAGTAGTGCGATAGATACAGCACCGGCTTGTGCAGGATGCCGCGCTCGGTCAGCAGGAACGTGATCAGCAGCCGCCCGACCCGCCCGTTGCCGTCGAGGAACGGGTGAATCGTCTCGAACTGCACGTGCGCAAGCGCAATCTTCACGAGCGGTGGCAGGTCGTCGCTGGCGTGCAGGAAGTTCTCCAGATCTCCCAGCGCCGCGGGCACCGCGTGGTGCGGCGGCGGCACGAAGGTCGCGGTGGCGAGCGTGCAACCCGGTGGGCCGATCCAGTTCTGGCTGGTGCGCAGCTCGCCCGGCTGGAGCCTGCCGCCGCGCACGCCGTGCATCAGCTTGGCGTGGATCTCGCGGATCAGGCGCACGGAAACCGGCAGCTCGGCGAGCCGCGCGAGGCCGTGGTTCATTGCGCGGACGTAGTTGATCACCTCGTCCACGTCGCGCGGCAAGGTCGGTTCGAAGAGCTGCGCCTCTGCGGCAAGCAGGTCCTGCAGGGAGCTCTGGGTGCCCTCGATTTGGCTGGAGAGCACGGCCTCCTTGCGCACGTACATGAAGACGAAGAGGTCCGGATTCGGCAGGGTGAGCACCGAGCCGTCGAGCCGACCGAGCGCACGGTCGGCGGCGGAAAGCAGGCCCTGCAGCTCGCCACCCAGCGCCAGCGCAGGCCGTGGCGGTAGGGGTGCCGGCATGAACGCCCGGTAGCCCGTGGGCTGGGTGATGTAGCGTCCTGCTCGGGTCGGGGCTTCGCCGACGGTCGCCATCCAGATGGCTGCCTTTCGTATGGGGCCAGAATTGCCCCATATGATAGGCAGTCTTTAACAAGAACGGAAGCCGGGCGCCTTGTTTTAGTTTCCGGAAGATTCGAGGTGGAGGTAGACAGCCGGCTGCGTCTTGGTCAGTTCGGGCGCGTTATCCATCTGACGGAGAAGCGCTGTCACGGCGTGGATGAAATTGATTCACGCCGCGAATGGAAACGCTTTTGGTGGTGTCGACGGGTTTGCCCCTCGGCTACAACACCCCATGCCCCGACGAAGGACGCCGCCTGCGATCGACTGCCTTCACTATGCACGCAAGGTACTGGCCCTGTTATCGGCTCGAGGGCATCTCGGCGTACAGCCGAGGCGCGTCGCGCATGACAAGCGGACCTCGAGTACACGCATGAGTACAAATCCACCGCAACGAATCGCGAGAGGCTTGATTCACAAGGCCCCTCCGCAATTTACGCGGTTCTGTACCGGAAGTGAGCGGCCTCAGAACCGATAGCGGATGCCGGCCGAGATCAGGCTGTAGCGCAGGCGGCCGTTGCCGGTGTCGGTCC
>CAZSTF010000146.1:0-4767 GCA_964609555.1 uncultured Alcaligenaceae bacterium
TTTCCGAGCTTCCGGCTGCCAACATGACTGAATCACTCCAACAGATCGTCGACCGCGCCCGCGCCGACTTCGCCGCCGTGTCCGAGGGACCCGCGCTCGAGGATGCCAAGGCCCGCTACCTCGGCAAGGGTGGCGCGCTCACCGAACTTCTCAAAGGGCTGGCCGCCCTCCCACCCGAGGAGAAGAAGTCGCGGGGCGCCGAGATCAACCGCGCCAAGGAGGCCGTCGAAGAAGCGCTTCGTGCGCGCCGGGCAGAACTCGCTGAGGCGGCACTCGCGGCGCGGCTGGCTGCGGAGGCGATCGACGTGACGCTTCCTGGCCGCGGCCGCGGCACGGGCGGCATCCACCCCGTGATCCGCACATGGCAGCGGGTAGAGGAGATCTTCGGGTCCATCGGTTTCGACGTTGCCGATGGGCCGGAGATCGAGGCCGACTGGTTCAACTTCACGGCCCTCAACAACCCGCCGAACCACCCGGCGCGGTCGATGCAGGACACGTTCTACGTCGACATGAAGGGCGCGGATGGTCTGCCGCTTCTCCTGCGCACGCATACGTCGCCCATGCAGGTGCGCTACGCGCGCGAGCACGCCCGTGCGCTCGTCGAGGACGGCAAGCCGATCAAGGTGATCGCGCCCGGCCGCACCTATCGCGTGGACTCGGATGCAACGCACTCGCCGATGTTCCATCAGGTCGAGGGGCTCTGGATCGACGAGGCCATCTCGTTCGCCGATCTCAAGGGGGTCTACACCGATTTCCTGCGCCGGTTCTTCGAGACCGACGCGCTCACGGTGCGCTTTAGGCCGAGTTACTTCCCCTTCACCGAGCCCTCGGCCGAGATCGACATGATGTTCGACTCCGGCCCCCTCAAGGGGCGCTGGCTCGAAATCTCCGGCTCCGGACAGGTGCATCCCACGGTCGTGCGCAATTTCGGCCTCGATCCCGAGCGCTACATCGGCTTCGCCTTTGGCTCGGGCCTCGAGCGTTTGACGATGCTTCGGTACGGCATCGGCGACCTGCGCCTGTTCTTCGAGGGCGATCTGCGTTTCCTGCGGCAGTTCGCCTGATTACGCAGGTGCCAACGCGCCCCCGCGCCTCCATCCCGACCCTGCTCCTCGATCACCATGCTGATTCCTGAATCCTGGCTCCGCAGCTACTGCAACCCGACCCTCGACACCGACCAACTGGCCCACGCGTTGACGATGGCCGGGCTCGAGGTCGAGAGCGTCCGGCGGGGTGCGCCTCCGTTCACGCGCGTGGTCGTGGGCGAGATCGTGGCGCGCGAGAAGCATCCGAATGCCGACCGACTGTCAGTCTGCACCGTGAACGTGGGTGAGGCGACGCCGCTCACGATCGTCTGCGGCGCACCCAACGCCCGCGCAGGCATCCGCGTACCGTGCGCCCTGGTGGGGGCCGAGTTGCCGCCGGGCGAGGACGGCAAGCCTTTCGTCATCAAGCAGGCGAAGATGCGGGGGGTGGAATCTGCGGGCATGCTCTGCAGCGCGCGTGAGCTCGGCATTTCGGACGAGGCCTCGGGGCTGCTCGAACTCGCGCCGGACGCGCCGATCGGTCAGGACCTGCGCACCCACCTTGCACTCGACGAGGCGGTCTTCGAGATCAAGCTCACGCCCAACAAGGCGGATGCCCTCTCGGTCTACGGTGTGGCGCGCGAAGTCGCGGCCATCACGGGTGCGGCGCTGTCCCCCGAGCCGCGGCGCGCGATTGCGCCCACGCTCACCGAGGTGCTGCCGGTCCGGGTCGAAGCGTCCGACCTCTGTGGCCGCTTCGCCGGGCGGGTCATCCGCGGCGTGAATGCCCGTGCGGCCACGCCGGCGTGGATGCGCGAGCGGTTGGAGCGCGCCGGGCAGCGCTCGATTTCGGCCCTCGTGGACATCTCGAACTACGTCATGCTCGAACTCGGTCGCCCGAGCCACGTGTTCGACCTGGACCGCGTGCACGGGCCGGTGACCGTACGCTGGGCGCGCGACGGCGAGCGGCTTGAGCTCCTGAACGGCCAGACGGTCACGCTCGATGCCTCGGTCGGCGTGATCGCGGCCGGCGACACGGTCGAATCGCTTGCTGGCATCATGGGTGGCGAGGCGACGGCGGTCACGCTCGACACCGCCAACGTCTATGTCGAGGCCGCCTTTTGGCATCCCGAGGCGATCCAGGGGCGGGCGCGGCGGTTCGGCTTCGCGACCGACGCGGGCCACCGCTTCGAGCGCGGCGTGGATTGGGCCACGATTCCCGAGCATCTCGACTACCTGACCGGCCTGATCCTCGAGATCTGCGGTGGCGAGGCCGGGCCCATCGATGAGCAGACGCTTCGGTTGCCCGCCCGCACGCCGGTCACGATGCGCGTCGCCCGCGCGCGCAAGATCATCGGCATCGACATCGCGGCTGATGCAATGAGTGCGATCTTCACCCGCCTGGGCCTGGCGCACACCCGCGCCGGCAGTGGCGAGAGCGAGACGATCACCGTCACGCCCCCCACGTACCGCTTCGATCTGTCGATCGAGGAAGACCTGATCGAAGAAGTCGCCCGCATTCACGGGTTCGATGCGATCCCATCCCGACCGCCGCTCGCCCGCGCGGCCATGCGTGCCCGTCCGGAGGCCGAGCGCAGCCTGCACACGCTGCGCGCGCGCCTCGCCGGACAGGACTACTTCGAGGTCATCAACTACGCCTTCGTCGAAACCGCCTGGGAAACCGAGGTCGTGGGCAATGCCGATCCCATCCGGCTCTTGAACCCGATCGCGAGCCAAATGGCGGTGATGCGTTCGTCACTGATTCCGGGGCTTCTCGCCAACATCCGGCACAACGCGCACCATCGCGCCGACCGCGTGCGGGTGTTCGAACTCGGCAAGGTCTTCCGGCGCGACACGCGCGTGGCCGACGGTCCGTTGACCGTGGCCGGCGTGGCGCAGCCGCTGATGCTGGCGGGTGCCGCCTGGGGCGGCGCGCTGCCCGAGCAATGGGGGGCACCGAAGCGGGCGGTGGATTTCCACGACGTCAAGGGTGATCTCATGGCTGTTCTGCCGCCGGATGCCCGCTTCGAGCGCGTCCAGCATCCGCTCCTGCACCCCGGCCGTGCGGCGTGCATCCGGGTGGCGGACGCGGTCGTCGGCGTGATCGGCGAACTGCATCCGAAGCACCTGGCGAGATTCGACCTGACGCAGGCCCCGATCGTGTTCGAACTCGATGCCGCTGCGCTCCAGCGGCTGCCGCTCCCGACGCCCGAACCGGTCTCCCGCCAACCGGTCGTGCGGCGTGACCTCGCGCTGGTGGTCGAGGCGTCGGTGGAATCCGAACGCATTGTCAGGACATTGTCCAGCGCCGCACCTGCCTTCGTGCAGAGCCTTGACGTATTCGATGTTTACCGTGGCTCGGGACTGTCTGAGGGCGAAAAAAGCGTTGCAATTCGGATACTTATGCAGGACTCTGAACGTACACTAAGCGACTCAGAGATCGACGAAGCGTGCCAGCGCCTCCTCTCGGTCGCCACAACAGAGCTCGGGGCGCGGCTGCGCACCTGAGCCGATTGCTCACAGACACGTGGCCACCGCCCGGGGGGGCGAAGGAACTTGAAACAATGCCGGAATCGTTCACCAAAGCCGAACTGGCCGAAGTGCTGTTCGACCGCCTCGGTCTGAACAAGCGCGAGGCCAAGGACATGGTCGACTACTTCTTCGAAGAGCTTCGCGGGGCGCTCGAGCGGGGCGAGGAGGTGAAGCTCTCCGGGTTCGGCATGTTCAGCCTGCGGGAAAAGCCACCCCGTCCCGGACGCAACCCGAAGACCGGCGAGGAAATTCCGATCACGGCACGACGCGTCGTCACCTTCCACGCGAGCAACAAGCTCAAGGCCAAAGTCGACGCGGCATATGCAGAACGAGAGCCCCAGCAGCAAGCCGCTGCCTGAGCTGCCGCCGATCCCGGCGAAGCGCTACTTCACGATCGGTGAAGTGAGCGAACTCTGCCTGGTCAAGCCGCACGTGCTCCGCTACTGGGAGCAGGAGTTCTCGCAACTGCGGCCCGCCAAGCGACGCGGCAACCGCCGCTACTACCAACACCATGAAGTGCTGCTCGTTCGGCGCATCCGCGAACTGCTCTACGGCGAGGGCTTCACCATCATCGGCGCGCGTGGCCGACTGGATGAAGAGGCCAACGGCAAGGTCGCACGCGTCCGCCGACGTGGCGCAAACGCGGTCGTCACAGTCAACGGCAGTGGCACGGGTGGTGCGGCGCCAGCCGCCTCAGTGGATGTGCGTGCAGAGCTCCTGGCCATCGTCGAACTCCTGTCCGCGTCGGCCGATCGCGCGCCGTTGCTCAACGGCGGCGGGACGCACGACGACCCGCCCGTCGGGCCAACCGTGGGTGCGGACTGATAGAATTTTGTTCGTTTTCGGACGGTTAGCTCAGCGGTAGAGCACTGCCTTCACACGGCAGGGGTCGCAGGTTCGAACCCTGCACCGTCCACCACCGATGGATCAAAGGAGCCGCGCAACGCGGCTTTTTTGTTGCCCTTCGGCATCCAAGGCATGAGCTTATGCCGATATGAAAACGCCGTTGCGAGCGGCTGACAACCGATGCGACCGGGTCAGCATGGCGACATCGCAAACACGGATGCACTGCCATGACCACCCGACGACGCTTTCTCGCCTCCACCGTTGCCGCGGCGAGCGGCCTTGCAGCGACGCGCCTTGCCGCGCAAACGGCGCCGGATTCGCTGCTCAACGTCTCCTACGACGTTTCGCGCGAGTTCTTCCGTGA
>CAZSTF010000147.1:0-4748 GCA_964609555.1 uncultured Alcaligenaceae bacterium
TGCTCTTCATCATCCTGCAGCTCGCCTGGGAGAGCAAGGCCGGCAAGCTGGGTACGTTCGTCCTCCTGCTCGCGCTCGGCTTCGGGACGACGGGCTACATCGCCAAGCAGGTCATCCAGTGGTGGTTGACGCGGTGAGCGGTTGCCGTGCAGCGGTTGGCGAGCGACCGCTCAGAACACCATCCCGCAGGTTGCGAGTGCCGTGCGCTTGGCGTCCCACTGCGCCTCGGTGATGCCCGTACCAGCGACGGCCGCCGCCGGGGCCAGGCCGAGCAGTGCCCGCGCAATGACCAACCCCTCCTTCGGCGCGGTGACCAGCCCGTCGTCGTCCATGTCGAGGCTGCATGCCGAGATGTTTGCGGTAAAGCTGATGAACTTCGCAGCAAACCCGCCCGCCACAACGCGCGATTCGCTGTAGGTCTCTGCGGTCGGTGCGCTGACGTGCCGGACACAGAGGTATTGGTTGTCTGCGATGCTTGCGCTGACCACCCAGCCGGCGGAGGAATCGCAACTGCACGTGTTGCTCGTCGAGACGCAGACGGCGCTGCCGAGTGCGCCGTCGACCGTGACCGGGGCGGGTGCTGCCAATCCGGTCACCCGCACCGGGCCGGCGCTTCGCAGGCTCGACACGGGCACGCCGAACTGTGCGGGGAGCACGAAAGGGTCGGGCACGACGTCTCCCGCCCTGAGATCAAGCGAGAAGCGGCTCGCAAAGGCGTCGCTGCTGCCCCCCGAGGTCGCTTGCGCCCCGCCCGTGGTGCCGGGGAAGCCAACGAAGGTCGTTTGCCCTGCCACGTAGATCTCGCCCGAGGCGAGCGAGAGCGCGAGCGCGTATGCTCGGTCAGCCCCTGTCCCGCCTAGGTAGGTCGATTGATGGCGCACCGTGAGCGCGGCATTGAACCGGGCGACGAAGGCATCGAAGCCGCCACCCGAGGTCGCCTGAGTCCCGCCCGCCGTGCCGGGGAAGGTAGGAGAGTTGGTCGCACCCGCCGTATAAACCTCGCCGGAGATCGAATGGATCGCGAGCGTGAAGGCAATGTCCGAGCCCACCCCTCCGAGGTAGGTGGACTGGTAGCGCACGCCGAGCGAGGCATCGAGTCGGGCAAGAAAGGCGTCGTCTCCGCCGCCGGCAGTTGGCTGTGCCCCGCCCGCGGTGCCGGGGAAGCTGGTGGATGTGGTCGCGCCTGCCACATACACCTGGCCGCTCGCCGGATGGACCGCGAGTGCGTATGCGATGTCACTCCCCGACCCGCCCAAGTAGGTCGATTGGTGGCGGACGGTGAGCGCGGCGTTGAAGCGGGCAGCGATGGCATCGTAAGCACCGCCGCCCGAGACCGGCTGCGCGCCGCCCGCGGTGCCCGGCACGTCGGAGGAGGTGGTCTGGCCCGCGGCATAGACCTCGCCGCTCAACGGATGGATCGCGAGGGCGTACGCCGCGTCACCCCCCGACCCGCCCAAGTAGGTCGATTGATGGCGCACGGTCAATGCCGCATTGAAACGCGTGACGAAGGCGTCTTCTCCACCGCCCGAGGCCGCCTGCGCTCCACCCCCAGTGCCGGGGAAGCTGGTGGAACTTGTCGCTCCCGCTACATAGATCTCCCCGCTCGCGGGATGGATTGCAAGGGCGTACGCTTGATCATCCCCCGACCCGCCGACGTAGGTGGACTGATGCAACGTCGTGAGCGCGGCATCGAAACGGGCAACGAAGGCGTCGTATGTGCCGCCACCATAGGCCACCTGCGCTCCGCCCGCGGTGCCGGGGAAAGGGTTGGAGGCGGTATAGCCCGCCACGTAGATCTCGCCGGTTGCCGGATGGATGGCGAGGGCATTGGCTTCATCAACCCCTGCATTGCCGAGATAGGTGGACTGATGGCGCACCGTGAGCGCGGCATTGAAGCGGGCAACGAAAGCATCGAAGCCGCCGCCCGAGCCGGGCTGCGCGCCGCCCGAGGTACCCGGGAAGCCGGTGGAACTGGTTGCGCCGGCAACATAGACCTCACCGCTCACAGGATGGATCGCGATGGCACGGGCAACCTCTGCACCCGAGCCACCCACGTAAGTCGACTGCAAGAGCGGGTCGATTACGAGCGGCCGACTGCGGTCGTAGCGGCCGAGCGCAAAGCCGTACTCATGACAGTCGCGACCGCAGGCATTTGCCGCGAGCGCGTAGCTCACTGTCACAGCCTGTCGCTCGTTGCGGCGGTCGTACTGAAACGCCACCGGCGGCGTGAACCGGATCGGACCGTGCCCTGTCTGCGCCTCGAGCGCGCCGTCCTCCGTAAGCTGAACCCGCTCGACCCCGGCCAGCCGCATGCGGATCACGCCCGCATCCCGCCCCGGCGCCACCGTGTAGAGCTTCTCGATATTCCCCTCGCGAGCACGCAACTCGACCTCCACACCCGGGTAGACCTCTCCGAGCGAGAGCGCACCGTAGCTCGACAGCCCCTCGGCATGATGCGTCGCCTTGCCCGTGAGATAGCTCACCCGCCCGCGCTGCACTTCGCGTCCTTCGACCAGCCCCACATGCCCGCCCAAGAAGCGCTCGGTGAGCACCCAGCCACCCGCACGCTCACAGAGATGTGCCCGCTCGGCCGCAGATGGCCACATGCGCCACGCACGATCGTGGCATTCGTGAGCACGCGGACCATTGAACTGGTGCACGAGCGTTCCGTCCCGGGCGAGCCAAACGGCTCCGGCAAAGCTTCTCGCCTGCCACGCCGCTCGCTCATCCCACTGTCCGGCGTTGGCCACCCACGGCACGGTGAGCGTGCCAAGACGCGCCTGCAACCGCTCGAGAGATGCCGCCTCGCCGCCTGAGGCGATCGCCGCCGAGGCAAGCGCCGGTAGCGCGAGCGATGCGAGCACGGCAGCAGCTTGGCTCAGCAGGGTCGCCTCTCGGACAGGCGGCGAACGATCGCGGCGGCAGCCCTGCGGCAAGACGGACGTCGGCGGGAAGGCTTGGGTTTGGGCCATGCTGGACTCCACGGTGGAAACAGTGGTGGCCTTGGCGGGATCGCGCGACCGGCGGCGTTTATTCAACCCCACCGCCGCGGCGCGCGCAAGCACCCTCCATGGCGCGGCGAAGTGCTGTCTGGATCGTTCTGGCGCGGGCGAGCCGGACGAGCGCGTCACCCGCGGCTCGCTTGGACGAGAGCACATCGGGCCCCTCCGTGCTGCTTCTCGCGCTCGGTTTCCGGACGACGGGCTACATCGCCAAGCAGGTCATCCAGTGGTGGTTGACGCGGTGACAGGCTGGGCTGCGCTCAGAGCCGCGCCTGCACACTGAACGGTGCGCGCGACGGCACACCCGGCGCCAGCGTGAGCGAGCGCTCGACGCAGTCGATGATGACGCCGAGCACGGTTTCGACCCGGGCGACGGCCGGGAGCGAGTGATCGGGCTCGCGCGCGATCGCGCCCACGCCGCCCGTCCCATCCGAAAGCAGCGCTTCGATCGCCCGGGGTGGGATGCGCTCCGGCCACGCGGCTGTGATCGCTTTCGCCCGATCGAGGCGCGGCTCGGTCGTGAGCATCGCATCGAGCGGGGCCTGCGCTCCGACAAGCGTCGGCGCGCAGAAGTGATTCGTGTGCAGCACGAAACCCTGCGCGGGGGCCACGGTGGCCACGCCCGCGGGGTTGTATTCGAGCGAGGCGACCGCGCCGCCCGCATCCCCGAGGATCGCGTTCGAAGAGGCCGCAAACGGCAGCCGACCCGCGAGTTGAACGACCTCGGCCACGCTTGCACAATCGAGCGCCGCGCGCTGGAAGACATGGACCGGAAGCCCGATTCGTGTGCCGTCATTGACCGCGCGCAGGATGTTGAGCCCGATCGCAAGCCCGTGGGCGTTGACGCCGATCTTGCCGACCATGCCCGCCTCGGTGACGAGCAGGACGTCCGGCCCTTCCGCCCGGTCCGCCCGGCGGATCGTGAGCAGGATCACGTGCTCGCGCTGCGCGCCAATCCAGTCCCAGTTCTGGGCCACGCGCGTGTGGCCATCCTCCATTCGGCTGCCTGCTCACGGCGAGGCTCGCGCACTCGGAGAGATCGGGCCAGCCGAGCGCCGCATTGCGCGCCCGTGCGGATTCGACGTCACCGATCGCGCCACCGGGGAACACGGGCGGCAGGATCTCGGTGCGCGCATTGAGCGCGAGCACGGCATCGAGCGAGAGCCCGCTGCCCGCGGCGATGCCCTGCATCTCGGCGTAGAGCGCCGGGGCGAGATCGGCCACCACCTCGCGATAGCGCCAAGCCTTCGCGCAGGCGGTGGGCCAATCGATTCCCACGCTCGCAAAGATCGCCGCATAGACCCGCGCCGAGCCCAGCACTTGCGCGCGGGCGAGCGCGCCATGCTGCCGGCCGCGTTCGAAGGGGGTGCCCGAGGTGTCGATCCGTGTGAACATGGCGGTCATTCTTGCCCACTCGAAAGCCGATGAAAACGATCCTCGTCACCGGTGCCACGCGCGGCATCGGACTCGCGACCACGAAACGCCTGCTCGCCCGCGGCAGCCGCGTCCTCGCGCTCGGGCGCGACTTCAGCCGCTGCGACCGCGAGGTCGCCGCCGCGCCGGGGCGACTCGAGCGCATCGTGTTCGATCTCCGGCGTGTCGGTGCGATCGAAGCGCTTGCGCGTAACTGGCCCGCGCTCGATGGGCTCGTGAACAACGCCGCGATGCTCACCGCGCAGGCCTTCGAAACCTACCCGGTCACCGACCGGCGCGACCTGATCGCGGTCAACCTCGAGGCGCCGGCCG
>CAZSTF010000148.1:0-4747 GCA_964609555.1 uncultured Alcaligenaceae bacterium
CGAGCCCGCCACGGGCCGAAGCGCGCAGGCGAGCCCAGCGAGCAGCGTGGTCTTGCCCGCGCCGGAGGGGCCGATCACGGCCACCTGCTCGCCCGCGGCGACGGCGAGCGGAAGTTCGGCGATCGCCGGGGGCGCCTCGCCGCGCGCCGCAGGATGGCGCAGCGTCAGGCCCTGCGCTTCGATGCGCATCGGTCAGGGCGCAGAGCGATTACTTGAGCAGGCCAGCACTCCGCGCAGCCTGCTCGATGCCCTTGTAGTTCTCGGCCTTCGTCGGGATGTAGCGCGTCGCGCGGTTGAGCGAGAGGATCTCCTTGCCGAGCGGATCGTTCGGGCTGATGTCGAGCAGCGCCTTGGTCACCCGCTCACGCAGCGCGGCCGGCATATCGACGTGCACCGACCAGTTGTAGTTGTAGAAGCCGGGCGTCGTGTAGAACACGTTCACGTCGTTCGTGTCGACCTTCTTGTCGCCCACGAACTTGTTCCAGACCGTGATGTCGAGCGCCGCGGCATCCACGCGGCCCGAGACGACCGAGGCGATCGTCGCGTCATGCGCGCCCGAGAAGGCCACGCGCTTGAAGTCACGATCGGGGTCGATGCCCGCCTGAAGCAGAAAACTGCGCGGCATGAGGTGACCCGACGTGCTCGAAGCCGAGCCGAAGCTCACCTGTTTGCCCTTGAGATCGGCAAGCGATTTGATGCCGGAATTGGTCTTGGCGATGAACACGCTCTTGAACTGCGTGTCCTCCTCGCGCTGCGCGATCGGGATGATCTTGCCGCCCGAGCGGTGCTGCGCCTGAACGTGCGTAAATCCGCCGAACCAGACCATGTCGACCTGCTTGTTGACGAGCGCCTCGACCGCGGCGGGATAGTCGTTGACCGGCACGAACTCGACCTTCATGCCGAGCTTGCCTTCGAGGTATTTCACGATCGGGCCGAACTTGCGGATCTGCTCCTGGGCAGCCTCCTCGGGGATCGTGGTCACCTTGAAGGTCTGCGCCGACAAGGTGACGGAGGCAGCGAGCGCGAGCGCGCCGACGGTCAGAGTGGACAGGCGGGCAAAAAACATGGAGGAGACTCCTCGTCAGGGGTGGAACAGCAAAGCCTGAAGTATCGCCGGGGGGCGATCGGAGATCGAAATGAAAGAGCAGCCCAAGGGCTGCCGCCAATGAAAAAAGCAGCCCGAGGGCTGCTTTTCTGTGAATGCGTTGGCGCGGCTGGCAGGATTCGAACCCACGACCCCTTGGTTCGTAGCCAAGTACTCTAATCCAACTGAGCTACAGCCGCACTGCTGCGCATTATAGCCGACCTGCCGGGCAAGGCAGGGGGCGCTCAGACTTGCGCCTGCTTCCAGCGGCCCCGCGTGAAGAGCCAGAGGGTGAACACGCCCACGGCCGTCTCCGACACGAACACGCCCCAGAACACGCCGGAGTGCGCCCAGCCGAGGCCAATCGCAAGCCACCACGCAAGCGGGATCTGGATGAGCCAGAAGAACACGAGATTGATCCAGGTCGGCGTCATCGTGTCGCCCGCGCCGTTGAACGCCTGCACCGCGACCATCCACCAGCCATAGACGAAGTAGGACAGCGCGAGGATCGACAGCCACTCGGCACCGATCGCGACGACGGCCGCATCATCGGTGAACACGCCGATGATGCCCGGGGGCCAGAGGAAGAACGCAACCGAGACGCTCAGCGTGAACACCATGGTCATCCAGCCGATGCGCCAGACGGCCGCCTCCGCCCGCGCCGGTTCGCCCGCCCCGAGGTTTTGCCCGACCAGCGTGGCTGCCGCGTTCGACAGCCCCCACGCAGGCATCAGCGTGAACATCATCACGCGCATTGCAATCGTCGCGCCGGCCACCGCCTCGGTCGAGACGGCCGCGAGGATGCGCATGAGGAACACCCAGGCCGCCATCGCCACGATCATCTGGCCGATGCCGCCCACCGACGTGCGCGCAATGTTCGCGAGCGTGGCAGCCTCGACGCGCACGTGACGGGCGAGCACGCGCAGGTGCTCGCTGCCCCGGAGCAGAATCCAGAGCTGCATCGCCACCCCCGCCCCGCGGCCCACGTTGGTCGCGATCGCTGCACCTTCGATGCCGAGCGCCGGAATCGGCCCAAGACCGAAGATGAGGATCGGGTCGAGCGCGATGTTGATGCCATTGGCCACCCAGAGCACCCGCATCGCCGCCGCCGCATCGCCCGCCCCCCGGAAGATCGCGTTGATGACGAACAGGAGCAGGATCACCGCGTTGCCGCCCAGCATCCATTGCGTGTAGATCACGCCCTGGGTCAGCGCCCAGTCGTCCGCACCCATCAAGCGCAAGAGGTCCTCCGCCCAGACGATGCCGAGAACCGACACCGGCAGCGAGACGAGGAGCGCGAGAAGGATCGCCTGCACCGCGGAGACGGCCGCGGCCTCCCTGTTCTTCTCGCCCACGCGGCGCGCCACGATTGCGGTGACCGCCATCGATAGGCCGATCGCCACGGAGTAGAGCAGGAAGAGATAGGTCTCGGTCAGACCCACGGTCGCCACCGCCGAAGCCCCCAGCTTGGCGACGAAGAAGATGTCCACCACCGCAAACGTCGATTCGAGCGCGAGCTCGAGCATCATCGGGATCGCGAGCAGGAACACCGCACGGCGAAGCGGGATCGTCGTGTAGTCGGCCTGCGTGCCGCGCAGGGCGACCTTGAGATCAGCCCACAGGCCGGGCCGGGTGTGGGCGTCACTCATTGCTGGACCGCCCCGTCTCGATTACGAGCTGCGGACGGCAGCGGTGCGGGTCGCTTGCGATCGGTGCCGCGACGGACGCCCGCCTGCGCGCACCGAACCTCAGGTAGAAGCGCTCGGCGTGCGGGTCGGCATCGATCGTGAGCACGCGCTGCCCGGCCGCGACGGCAATCCCGAGCGCGTGTGTCAAGAGGCATCGGCCGACGCCTCGACCCATCTGGTCCGGTGCGACCCACAACGCATCGAGCGCCCACGGCATTGGTCGCGGGTCGAGTTGCGCCCAACCGATGACGGCGTCGGCTGCTTCGGCAACGAACGTAGGCCAGCACTCGATCGTCGCGGGCGTGACCCGCAGATCGGCCGACCACCGCGCCAGATCCTCAGCCGCATAGCCCCAGTGTGCCTTGGCCTCGAGGGCGATTCGGTTCATGGCGTCGATGTCCTCACCGGAGGCCGGGCGGATGCTCAGCCACGATCCACGAGAGATGGAAGCGTGATCCAGAGACTCAGGCACGAACGTATCGCAGGTGCGTCGCCTTCGCATGAGTGAGCACACGGTCGATGCGGAAGCCAGGCAGCGGCTGTGACAGGCGCTCGAAAAGCCGGCGGCCGCCACCAAAGAGCACCGGCGCAAGCGCAATCTCCAGCTCGTCCACGACGCCGAGATTGAGGTACTGCTGAATCGTCTCAGCGCCACCGGAGATGCGGATATCACGCCCACCCGCTGCCTCGCGCGCCCGCGCCAGCGCGGCCTCGGGGCCATCGTTCACGAAATGGAAAACCGTGCCGCCGGGGCGCACCCAGGGTTCGCGCTTTTGACGCGTGAGCACATAGACCGGCGTGTGGAACGGCGCTTCTTCGGGCCAGCCGAGTTCACCCCCATCGAACATGCGTTTGCCCATGATGTGCGCGCCAGTGCGCTCGAAGGTGTGGCGCACCAAATCATTGACCGGGCCAGTCTCGCCGCCCTCGCCGAACTTCAGCTTCTCGCGCAGGTAGCGCTGCTCGAGCGCCCAGCCCATGAGTGCGCCCCACTTTGCGCCCCAGTCCTTGTAGCCGGGGTCGTTGAAATGCTCCATCGTCATGCCCTCGGGAGCCATGTACCCGTCGAGGCTCAGGGCGATACTGACGAAAACCGTGCTCACCCGGTCTGTCTCCTGCTTCAAGCGTGGCGCCCTGGCAGCGGGCGCTTGTCGGTGACCAGTCGCAGTTCGATGCCATGCTCCAACCAGGCCTTGCAGGCGGAGATGACGAGGTTGAAGCCCTCGGTCGAATCGAGCGCCTGCGCTACCTGTTCGTCGTCCGTGCCGGTAAAGCCTGAGGCGACGATGGACACGAAGGTGCCATCCTCTCGGGGCGTGAAGGTCCACTCCACCGGAGTCGGCCAAGCGATAGCGAGGCGGCGGTTGGGCTCGAGCGCAGTGACGGTCACCTCACCCGAGACGCCGTAGTGATCCCAGTACCAGGTCACGGTGGCGCCGGGCTCGAGGCGGCCGCTGGTGCGCGAGAACCAGAACTTGGTGGTGACAGCCGGATCGACGAAGGCATTGAAGACTTCGGCCACCGGCCGGCGGATGAGCATGGTCGCGCGTGCGATCGGAGGGGTCGAGAGAGGCATGGTCGTTTCCTGTGTTGCTGGGCAATATCAACCGACCTGGGTGGCGATCCACCAAGTCGTACCTCCGGCATCGCGCACCCCGGCTCGACGGTCAGCGTCGTCTTTCTGAATCGGCTCCTGGATTGGCGCAGCGCCCGCCTCGAGTGCTTTGCGGAATGTTGCATCCACATCGCGCACATAGACATGTACGTGCGCGGCCGTCACCGGCCAGCCCGGCGGGTTCGGGTCGCTCAGCATGAGAACAGTGTCGTCGATGCGTAGCTCGGCATGCATGACGCTTCCATCGTCGCGCAGGTATCGGCGTAAGTCAGTTGCGTCGAAGACGGTCTTCAGAAAATCAATGGTTGCATCAGCTCCGTCCACGACCAAATAGGGCGACATGGACGTATATCCGATGGG
>CAZSTF010000149.1:0-4716 GCA_964609555.1 uncultured Alcaligenaceae bacterium
GATGTCGCGCAGGATGAACGGGTCGATATCCCCCGGTGGGATGCTCGGAATCGCCTGCGCTTCCTTGGCCTCGGCGCGGATCTGCGGCGACAGACGCACGACCGGCCGGTCCGCCGGCGCCTCGCCGATCATGAGACGGGGGCCACCAGGCGCATTGCGGTCGAGGATGACGACCTGGCCGGGGTAGATGAGATGCGGATTCTTGATCTGGTCGCGATTGAGGCGCCAGACTTCGGGCCAGCGCCATGGCTGTTTGAGGAAGCGCCCCGAAATGCCCCAGAGCGTGTCACCACGGACGACCGTGTAGCGATCCGGCGCGTTGTCCTGCACTTGCACGGGTTGGGCGGCCGTGGTCCCGGCGGCACCGGCAGCGCCCGTGGCTGCGGTGGTGGTCGGCGCAGGCGATTGCGCCCAAGCCCCGGTGCTCAGGGAGGCAAGGAGGAGGACGGAGGCGAGCGTGACGGGGGCGAGCGCCCGTGCGCCGCAACGGCCGGAGCGGCGGTTGGATAACATCCTGCGTGCTGAGGCAAGTGCGGACGGGTTCATCGTCTCGGTCATAGGCGACAGGGCGCGGTCGATCATCGATTGAATGCTCGCTGTTCCGTGAAGACTCCGGCTCGAGCGAGGTTTCGGATCCACTGGAACACGTTCCGGAACAGGTTCGAGAGTCGCCTCGCGGGCCCTTGCAATGATGAAAATGCGCTCGATCTTCAGAAGATACGTGAAGATTGTGCAATCAGCCGCCTGATTTAGCAAGGAAATCAGCGATTCCTGCACGATTCAAGTTGCTTCGGAGCTTCACCCATGGCACGCCTGACCATCCTCGAATATCCCGACCCCCGTCTAAAGCGCATCGCCGCCCCGGTCACCGAGTTCACGCCCGAACTGCGGCAACTGGTGGCTGACATGGCTGAGACCATGTATGCCGCACCGGGCATCGGGCTCGCGGCCACCCAGGTGGATGTGCACAAGCAGGTCATCGTGATCGACATCTCGGAGACGAAGGACGACCTGCGCGTCCTCGTGAACCCGAAAATCGTCCGTGCCGAAGGTGAAGCCAAAGGCGAGGAAGGCTGCCTGTCGGTGCCCGGTTACTACGATGGGGTGGTGCGCGCCGAGCGGGTGACGGTGGAGGCGCAGGATGCCGAGGGCCGCCCCTACACGCTTGACGCCGAGGGGCTGCTCGCCGTGTGCATCCAGCACGAGATGGATCATCTCAAGGGGATCGTCTTCGTTGAGCGGCTCTCGCAGCTGAAGCAACTGCGCTACAAGGCGCGGCTCGCCAAACAGAAGAAAGAGGCGGCGCGGCGGGCGGCGGCCTGATGAGCCCCCCGCAGAACGACGGGCTGCGCATCGTCTTCGCCGGCACGCCGGAATTCGCCCGCGTGGCGCTTGCGCGACTCATCTCCGAGCCCCGCTTCCGTCCGATCGCCGTCTATACCCAGCCCGACCGCCCGGCTGGCCGCGGCATGAAGCTCACCGCCTCGCCGGTCAAGCAGCTTGCGCTCTCGCACGGCATCCCGGTGCGGCAGCCCGAGCGCCTGCGCGATGCGGCCGAGCAGCAGGCGCTCGCCGCACTCGCGCCAGACGTCATGGTCGTCGCGGCGTACGGGCTCATCCTGCCCGAGGCCGTGCTCGCGATCCCGCGCCATGGCTGCCTCAACATCCACGCCTCGCTGCTGCCGCGCTGGCGCGGCGCGGCACCGATCCACCGCGCGATCCTCGCCGGGGATGCCGAGACGGGCGTCTGCATCATGCAGATGGAGGCGGGACTCGACACGGGCCCGGTGCTCGCCGAAGCCCGCACCCCGATCGGCCCGGAGGATACGACCGGCCGCCTGCATGACCGGCTCGCCGCCTTGGGTGCCGACACGCTGATCGAGGTGCTCGAGGCCATCGCCGGCGGCACACCGCCGCCGCCCCGGCCGCAACCCGCCGAGGGCGTGATCTACGCGCAGAAGATCACCCCCGAGGAGGCGCGCATCGACTGGTCACAGCCCGCCGAGGCGATTGAACGCATGACGCGTGCCTTTGATCCGGCCCCCGGGGCCTGGACGACCTGGCGCGGTGAGAAGCTCAAGATCTGGCGGGCGGTGGTCGATGGAGGATGCCCTCACCCCGACCCTCTCCCGAGGGGAGAGGGAGTCGTCGCCTCCCCCGGCTCGGTGCAGGCCCTTGGCCCCGAGGGCGTCACGGTGGCCACGGGCGCGGGTCGGTTGCGCCTTACCGAGGTGCAGCGCCCGGGCGGCCGGCGCATGGCGGCTGCGGCCTGGCTTGCGGGCGGCGGGCCCGCCGTAGGCGAAGTCCTCGGCGCGTGAACGCCGTGCCCGCGGCGGAGCACGCGGCCTCTTGGAGCGCCGCCATCGTCGTGTATCGGCCGGATCACGCGAAGCTCGACGCCGCACTTGCCTCCGCCGAAGCCTCGCCGCAGCTCCTGCGCGGGATCGTGGTCGACAACAGCGAAACGCCGGCGGAAGCGACGGCGGCCCTGGTCGCGCGGCATCCGCGCTTCGACTACCGCGTGAATCCGCGTGGCAACGCAGGCTTCGGACAGGCGCACAACTGGGCCTTCGCGCAGCTCCACGAGCGCTCGGCCCGGGCCGATTTCCACGCGGTGCTGAACCCGGACATCGCCTTCGAGCGTGACGCGATCGAGCAGCTCATCGCCGCGATGCAGGCCGATCCCGCGCTCGTGCTCGCAGCCCCCACGCTCTGGAACCCCGACGGAACGCGGCAGCATCTCTTCAAGCGCTATCCGAGCGTGCGTGCCCTGTTCGGCCGCCGTTTCGCCGGGCCGCTCTACCGTGTGCTCGGCTTCGATCGCGATGATGCCTTCTTCACGATGCGCGACCGCGACGAGCGTGAGCCCCTCGATCTCGAGTTCGTCTCCGGGGCGTTCATGTTCTTCCGGAGGGACGCCTTCGCCGCGCTGGGTGGCTTCGATGAGGGCTTCTTCATGTATCTCGAGGACTGCGACATCACGCTGCGGGCGCGGACGCTCGGCCCCGCGCGATCGGTGCCCGAGGCGCACGTGGTGCACCACTGGGCGCGCGGCAACCATCGTTCGTTTTGGCTCACCTTTGTTGCGATCCGCTCGGCGATCCGGCTCTTCAACAAGCATGGGTGGCGGTGGCGGGACCCGCGCCTGCAAAGGCGGGCATGAGAATCGCGATCACCGGCACCGGCGGCTATGTGGGCGGTGCCCTCGCCCGCGCGCTCGGCAGCGCGGGGCACGAAATCGTCGCCCTCTCGCGCGCAACCGGCATCGACTGGCAGGCGCTCGATCGCGGGGACCTGACCGCTCGGCTCCGCGGCGCGGCCGCCCTCGTTCATTGCGCGGCTCGGGTACATGTCCGGGGGGCGGCAGCCAACGATCGGGCCACGTTCGAAGCCGCAAACGTGAAGGTCACCCGTGTGCTCGCGCAGGCGGCCGCGGAAGCAGGTGTCAGCCGCGTCGTCCTGTTCTCCACGATCGCGGTGCATGGATTGAGCGCCTCGCCTGCACCGATCGACGCCACAACCCCAATCGCGCCCCGCGATGCCTATGGTCAGTCGAAGTGGCAGGCCGAGCTGGCCCTCGCTGAGGTCGCCCGCGCGACGGGGCTTGCAGCGGTCATCCTGCGCCCGCCGGTGATCATCGGGCCAGGCGCACCGGGCAATGTGGCGCGACTCACGCAGGTCATCGCGCGCGGCTGGCCGCTGCCCCTGGGCGTGGTCCGCGCGAACCGCCGCTCGCTCTGCGCGATCGACACCCTCGTCCAAGTCGCCCGCTGGGCACTCCACGACGATCGCGCACTCGCCCCGGCGGAGGCGACGCACCCCGCGGTCTGGTATCCGGCCGATCCGCTGCCGATCTCCACCCGACGGCTCATCGAGGCCCTCGCGCGCGGTCTGGGCCGTCAGCCGCGGCTCGTCGCCCTCCCGGTGGGGCTTCTCTCCACGCTCGCGCGGGCGGGCGGTCGAGGCCGCCTCGCCGATCAGCTCCTCGGCGATCTCGAAATCGACCCGCGGCCGCTCGAGCGCGCGGGCTGCCGCGTGAACACCGACACCGAAGCGACGCTCGAAGCCGTGGGTGAGGGGTTGCGAAAGGCACTCGAGGGTTGAGCGAGAATCGGCGTGCGCCCATTTCCGAAGCAACTGATGCGACCCAGCCAACGCCGCCCCGACCAACTGCGCCCCGTGCGCATCACGCCCGACTACACGATCCACGCCGAGGGCTCGGTGCTGATCGAGGTGGGCCTCACGCGCGTGCTCTGCACGGCGAGCGTCGAGAACACCGTCCCGCCACACAAGAAGGGCTCGGGTGAAGGCTGGGTGACCGCGGAGTACGGGATGCTCCCCCGCGCGACCCACACGCGCGGCCGGCGCGAGGCGGCGCAGGGCAAGCAGAGCGGCCGCACACAGGAGATCCAACGCCTGATCGGCCGTGCGCTCCGGGCGGTGGTCGATCTCGGCAAGCTTGGCGAGCGGCAGATCACGCTCGACTGCGATGTGCTCCAAGCCGATGGCGGCACGCGCTGCGCCGCCATCACGGGGGCCTGGGTGGCGCTCGCGCTCGCCTGCCGGCGACTCATCGAGCGCGGCGAACTGGCCGAGCACCCGCTTCGCGACAGCGTCGCCGCCGTCTCGGTCGGGCTCGTCGAGGGCGTGGCGGTGCTCGACCTCGACTACGCGGAGGATTCGGCCTGCGACACCGACATGGACGTGGTGGTGACC
>CAZSTF010000150.1:0-3328 GCA_964609555.1 uncultured Alcaligenaceae bacterium
CCGGCTGCGGTCACCGACTGGAGGTTCAGCGTGTCGCCGTCCGGATCGGTGTCGTTGGCCAGCACGTTGATGGCCGTCGGGGCGGTGGTATTGCAGGGCACGGTCACCGAGTCATCCACGGCCACCGGCGGACGGTTGATGAAGCGCTTTTCGCCGAGGGTGACGGTCGTGGTCGTCTGCACCCAGCCGTAGGTGTCGACCTGCGTGCGATGCGGCACGCTGTTCAAGAGTGCCCGGGCACGCCACGGATTGGGCGCGTCCTCGACCACTTCACGCGTGACCTGACGCTCGATCATCGGTCGCTGCGGGGCAGGGGTCGGTGCTGCGGGGGCGGCCACGGGCGCCGAAGGCGCTGGACGCTGAGCCGCGGCGGCCGGCGCAGGCGCAGCCACGGGCACCTGAACCTGCTCGCTGCGCTCCTTGAGGATGACGACGTCCGTGTCTGCGCGGCGATTGCGGAAGCTTTGGCCCTTCACCTCGGGGTACTTGGGGGCCTTGCCGGCCTTGGCGTCGGTCGTGATGAAGGCTTCCGGAACGCCTTTCGAAACGAGGTAGGCCTTGACCGCATCCGCACGCTTCTGCGAGAGCGGGAAGTTGTTGCGGTCCGAACCCGTCGGGCAGGTGTGTCCGACGATGGTCACCTGAAGCTGGACGTACGGCCGCTGGGCTTCGATGCGGGCAACCAGGGCGTCGAGTTCCTTCATGGCCGCCGGCTTCAGGCGGGCGGAGCCCAAGTCGAAGTACGTCTCCTGCGCATCCTTCGCGTCGCTCCGCACGATGCGGGTTTCGGTGCGCATGGTGGGCGCCGCCGGTGCGGCGGGCGTTGCAGATGCGGTCGCGACAGCCCCTGTCGCGCCGGCCGCGGGCAATACGGCGGCTGCGGGCGGCGCCGGCGGAACCCAGTTCGGGTCCGGCACGCGCTCGGTGCTAGTAACCGTCCGCGTCACTTTCGCCGGGCGGAAGCTCGAGGTCGGGCCACCGAGCTCGTAACGCAGCATGAGCAGGCCGCGATGGTCACGGCGACGCGGCTCGAAATCGCCCTCGCGATGCGAGGTCTCCGCCGACAACGCGATTGACAGCGGCGAGCCCTCGAAGAACTTCTCGGCCAGGATCGAGGCGGTCCACTGCCGGGCGGAGTGTTTGCCCCAGTCGTAGTCCAGCCCCCCTGTGACACGCAGCAGATGCGCCGGGTAGAAATGGCCCACGCGCGCGCCGACGCCCCAGTCGTAGGGCTTGCGCCACGCGAGGGAGGTGACGGTGGTCGTCTCATCCTGCACGAACGGCCGCCCGCCTTCGGTGCCTGTCAGCGAGCGGACCGTGGCCACGCTGCTCGCGCCGGTGAGCTTCGACTTGCCGATGCCCTTGGAGAGGTAGGCGTTCCAGAACAGCCGCTCCCACTCCTGCCCGCCGCCCAGCGTCGCCTTCTGGACGTCGGTGTCCGACTGGTCGAATGCAGCAAACACCTTGTCCACGCGTTCGCCGCTCACCCAATGGTGCGACAGCTTGCCCCCGCCCGAGCGCTTGGCGGCCCAGAGTTCAGCGAGCGTGGCGCTCGACTCGCTCGATTGGAGCACCTGGTAGAGCTCGCCCCGCGCGTTGCCGTCATCGTCCACGCCAATGCCGATGCGGGTCTTGGCGCCGACGTAGTGGAATTGGGACAGCGGGGTGGGCTTGGCGGCTTCCTGCGCGGCTGCGGTCGCCACGGCGGCGCCCGCGAGGAGAATGGCCAGCGCCGCATTCGATTTCGAGTTCATGGTCGTTGGGTACGGTGTGTTTGGGGCTCGAGAACGCGCGAGTGTTGCGCAATCCGATACCGAGGCAGTCTAGCGCAGGGAGAATCCGAAAAGTCCTTGTCGATCAGACACTTCCCGGCAACATCGCAAGCACCGTGTCGATTCCGCCACGGTTGATTGCGGCCTTGGTGGCCGCCTGCACCTTGGGCTTGGCGTGGAAGGCCACGCCAAGCGTGGCGGCACCCAGCATGGGCAAGTCGTTTGCGCCATCCCCGAGAGCCACCGTCGCGCGTCGCTCGGCGGGCAAGGTGGCCGCGAGCTGTCGGAGAGTGTCGGCTTTGCACTCGGCATCGACGATGCGGCCATTGACGCGACCGGTCAGGCGTCCATCACGCACTTCGAGCGTGTTGGCCCGCGTGTAGGTGAAGCCGAATCGCTGCCGGAGCCGCTCGGTGAAATAGGTGAAGCCGCCCGACACGAGCAGCGTCCTCACGCCGTGCCGCGCAGCCGCCTGCATGAGCCGATCGAGTCCGGGTGTGGGGCGCAGCCGCGCGTCGTACACCTCGGCGAGCACCGACACGGGCAAGCCGGCCAGACAGGCGACGCGCCGGCGCAGGCTCTCGGCGAAGTCGATCTCACCGCGCATCGCGGCCTCGGTCACTGCACTCACCTCGGCCTTCACGCCAGCGAAGTCGGCGATCTCGTCGATGCACTCGATCGTGATCGCGGTGGAGTCCATGTCCATCGCGATCAGGCCGACCTGGCCGATCGGGAGGGCCAGTTCAGCCGGCAGGCGGTTGTCGGGTGCAGTGGCCACCGGTGCGGCGATCTCAGCGCTCATCCACCCGCCCCACGTAGTCGAAGTCGACCTTGCCCGTCGCTGCGTTGACCGCAGCCAGGCGGACCCGCACGCGCTCGCCCAGCGCAAGACGGAACCCGCTCCTCTGCCCGACCAGGGTGACCTTGTCGCGGCCGAGTTCGTAGTAATCGCGCGGCAGACTCGTCGCATGGATGAGACCGTCCGCAAACGTGTCGTCCAGCGTGACGAAGGCACCGAAGGGCACCACACCCGACACCGTGCCCGTGAACTCTTCGCCGACCTTGCCTT
The DNA here is from genome assembly GCA_964609555.1 of uncultured Alcaligenaceae bacterium. Classification (GTDB taxonomy): domain Bacteria; phylum Pseudomonadota; class Gammaproteobacteria; order Burkholderiales; family Casimicrobiaceae; genus Casimicrobium. The sequence goes on from CAZSTF010000150.1 coordinate 2,842, forward strand.
CGAGGTAGCGCGCCTTGAGGAACTGCGTCACCTCGCGTGAGGCCGCATCGGCGCGGCGCTCGTTGGCAGAGCAGATTTCGCCGAGCGCCCGCCAGTCTTCCTTCAGGTAGCGCTTGCCCGCGAGTACCGCCTTGATGCCCCGGTGGGCCAAGAGGTCCGGGTAGCGGCGGATGGGCGACGTGAAGTGGGCGTAGTAGTCGTAGGCGAGGCCGAAGTGACCGGCATTGTCGGGCGAGTAGATCGCCTGGGGCAGGGAGCGCAGAAGCAGCGTGTGGAGCGTCGGCGCATCGAGTCGGTCGCGCGTCTGCTCAATCAGGAGCGCGTAGTCCTTGGGCGAGGGACGCTCGCCACCGCCGAGCGTCAGCCCGCGAAGCGCCAGGGTCTCGCGGAGCGCGGTGAGTTTTTCGGGCAGCGGGATGTCGTGCACGCGATAGAGCAGGGGCTGCTTCGCCTGAGCCAGGAACTCGGCGGTGCAGACATTCGCCGC
>CAZSTF010000150.1:3428-4674 GCA_964609555.1 uncultured Alcaligenaceae bacterium
AGGCGAGCCTTGGAGTTCATCACCGCGGCGTAGAACTCGAAGCCCGTGATCTTGCCCCCCGCCGAGACGCGCATGTCGCAGACCATGCACAACCGGTCCACGTTCGGGCGCAGGCTGCAGAGCTCGTTCGAAAGCGCCTCCGGCAGCATCGGGATCACCCTGCGCGGGAAATAGACGCTGGTCGTGCGTTCGCGCGCGTCTGCATCGAGCGCGCTGCCCGGACGCACATAGTGCGAGACGTCGGCAATGGCGACCACGAGCCGATAGCCACGTCCGACACGCTCGGCGTAGACGGCATCGTCGAAGTCCTTGGCGGATTCGCCGTCGATCGTGACCAAGGCGAGATCCCGCAGATCGACGCGATTCCGGCGATCCTGCGCCCGGACTTCCGTGCCGAACGCGGCCGCTTCGGCAAGCGCTGCCTGCGAGAAGACTTGCGGAAGGTTGTGCTTGCGGATGGCGATCTCGAGCTCGATGTCCGAGGCGTCAGCATCCCCCACCAGCTCCACCACCTCGCCCTGGGCTTCGTCGTAGGGGGTTGGCTGGCGGGTGATCTCGACCACCACGATCTGGTCGAGCGTGGCGCCCCCGAGCTTGTTCTTGGGCACCACGATGTCCTGGCTCAGTCGCCGCTCGGCCGCGACCACGAACCACACGCCGTCCTTGAAGCGCAGCCGCCCCACCACGCGATGATTGGCGCGCGCCAGCACGGCAACCACTTCGCCGGCAGGCCGACCGTCCCGGCCGGAGCCGGTGCGCTGCACGGCGACCCGATCCCCGTGGAGAACGGCACGCATGGCCTCTTCGGACAGGAACAGATCATCTCCGCCCTGATCCAGTTTCACGAATCCGTAGCCGTCGGCGTGGCCGACCACCGTGCCGGTCAGCGCGCCGGGAGGCACATCAGGCCGCGGGGGTGAGGGCGGCGGGGGTGTCGCCTGGTCCTGACGTTCATTCGGCCCGCGTTCCTTGGACGATTCGCGTTGCATCGATGCCGATTGCGCGGTCTTGCCAGACGGTGCGCCTCCCGATGGCTTCTTCTGCGCAGGTGCGTCCGCTTGGACGCGCTTTCCCTTTTGGCGGCGGGTGGATGGGTTCGACGAGCTTTTCCTGTTCAATCTATAATCTCGGTTTGCCTGAGATGCCCAGGTGGCGGAATTGGTAGACGCACTAGTTTCAGGTACTAGCGGGTAACACCGTGGGGGTTCGAGTCCCTTCCTGGGCACCAAATTCGAAAGACCGGCCT
>CAZSTF010000151.1:0-4622 GCA_964609555.1 uncultured Alcaligenaceae bacterium
GCGGGTCGGCGCCCTGTCTGTGGCATCGTGTCCTTTCGGTCGCGGCTCATGCGGCAACCTCGGCGAGCCGTTGTTTCTTGAGGTGCACGAGCAGCAGCGAGATCGCAGCGGGCGTGATGCCCGAGATGCGCGCGGCCTGACCGAGGGTTTCGGGGCGGTGTTGGTTGAGCTTCTGCACGACTTCCTTTGAAAGACCGTAGACCCGGCCGTAATCCAGATCGGGAGGCAGGCGGAGCGTCTCGTGCGCCTGGGCACGATCGACCTCCTCCTGCTGCCGGGCAATGTAACCGGCGTATTTGGCGGCGATTTCCACTTGCTCCGCGATGTCGGGTTCGAGCGGCGCCTCGCGCGGTGGAAGATCGGCCTTCGATGGAAGCGCGAGCTCGCGCCGAAGCGTATCGACCGCCGCGAGCGAGACCCCGGGGCGCCGGACGAGATCGAACAGGGTGTATTCGCGCTCGATCGGTCCGCCGAGCAACGCCTCGGCCCGTGCCCGATCGAGGATGCGCGGATTGACCCAGGTCGTCTTGAGCCGCTCGGTTTCACGTGAAACCGCATCGCGCTTCCGGTTGAAGGCGTCCCAGCGCAAATCGTCCACGAGACCGAGCGCGCGCCCTTGCTCGGTGAGCCGCAGATCGGCGTTGTCCTCGCGCAATTGCAGTCGGTACTCGGCCCGGCTCGTGAACATCCGATAGGGTTCACTGACGCCCTGGGTGATCAGGTCATCGACCAGCACGCCAAGGTAGGCCTCGTCCCGACGCGGACACCAGCCCGGCAGGCCCTTCGCCTGGCGGGCCGCGTTGAGGCCTGCCAGCAAGCCCTGCGCGGCCGCTTCCTCGTAGCCCGTGGTTCCGTTGATCTGTCCCGCCATGAAAAGCCCCTCAAGCACCTTCGTCTCGAGTGTCGCCTTGAGCTGGCGCGGATCGAAATAGTCATACTCGATCGCATACCCAGGGCGCAGGATATGGGCATTCTCAAGCCCCCGCATCGAGCGGATCATCGCGAGCTGGATGTCGAATGGCAGGCTCGTCGAGACGCCTGCAGGGTAGATCTCGTGAGTCTCCAAGCCTTCCGGCTCGAGGAAGATTTGATGACTCGTCTTGTCGGCGAAGCGGTGGATCTTGTCCTCGATCGAGGGACAGTAGCGCGGGCCCACGCCCTCGATCACCCCGGTGAACATCGGGCTCCGGTCGAGCCCCGAGCGGATGATCTCGTGGGTGCGTTCGTTGGTGTGCGTGATCCAGCACGGCAACTGCCGCGGATGCATCTCCCGCCGGCCCAGAAAACTGAACACCGGTACCGGGTCGTCGCCCGGCTGGTTCGCAAGCTTCGAGAAATCGATCGTCTTGCCATCGAGCCGGGGCGGCGTACCGGTCTTGAGCCGTCCTTGCGGCAGCTTCATCTCCCGCAGCCGGGCCCCGAGCGTCGTCGCTGCGGGATCGCCCGCGCGTCCGGCGGTGTAGTTCTGCAAGCCGATGTGAATCAGGCCAGAAAGAAAGGTGCCCGCCGTCAGCACAACGGTCGCCCCCAGAAAGTCCACCCCCATCTGGGTGCGCACACCGGTCACCCGATCACCCTCGGTCAGCACGTCATCGACCGGCTGCTGAAACAGCGTCAGGTTCGGCTGGTTCTCGATGCGCCGTCGGATGGCCGCCCGATAGAGCACGCGATCGTTCTGCGCCCGGGTTGCACGCACTGCGGGCCCCTTGGACGCGTTCAGGATGCGGAACTGGATGCCGGCCTCGTCGGTGGCGATGGCCATCGCGCCGCCCAGGGCATCGACCTCCTTGACGAGGTGGCTCTTGCCGATGCCCCCGATCGACGGGTTGCAGCTCATCTGCCCGAGCGTTTCGATCGAGTGCGTAAGCAGCAGCGTTTTCGCGCCGGTACGGGCAGCCGCGAGCGCAGCCTCGGTGCCGGCATGACCGCCACCGACCACGATCACATCGAAGCGGTCTGGATAAATCATGGGGATCGACAGCCCGACCGCAGGGGCGTCCTCGAGGTTTCACGTGAAACCGGGCGCTTCGATCGGGGAGGCGGAATTGTAGTTTGAGCCGACCGGCGGGGGCGCTGTTTCACGTGAAACGTCAGAAGCCCCACGATCGGGAAGGCACAGCACGCTCGCCCGACTGCACCGCCGAGGTCACCTCTTCGAAGCCCTGCCCCATCCAGCGGAAGTACCGCGCACCCTCGATCGTGGCCAGCGACGCGGGCGGCAAGCGGTACCGATAGCGCACACCGTCCCAGACCCGATCGGACTTGGTCGAGCCATTCGGGTTGATGATCGGCTTGAGCGCCTCGGGCACAGGCGGGGCTCCCTCCGCACGGAGGACAAAGAGAAACGGCGTCATCTCGGTCAGCACATGACACCGGGCGACCGTTGCCGACTCCTTCGTAAGCGCCTTGACGGTCGCATCCGCAAAGCGCGGGAACCATCCCCCTGGATCGGCCGACGCGGTATCAAGGAAGACCAGGACGCAGGGCTCGGACGTTCTGGCCACCTCCTCCGCGGTCCTTGCGGCGGCCTCGGACACGGTGCGCAGTGGTCCGATCGACCACGTCTGATACCGTTCGGCGAGCGGCCTCACTGCGGTCACTGAGAACCCAAGCCAGACGGTAAACCCGAGCAGCAGAAGCCGCGATCGCCCCCGTGGCATGACCCCCACGCTTGCTGCGATAGCCATCGACACCGCAATCCACGGCGCATAGAAGAAGCGCGCGTAGGTGACGGTGCCGAGCGGCTCGCCATTGAGCATCACCGCGAAGCCGCCTGCCAGGGCGAGCTGGGACACGGTCGCCGCCGGGATCATCACACCGAGGGCCATGACGAGACCGCGCGAGCGAACCCAGCCCCACGCAAGCGCAATCAGCGCGAGCCCTGCGCCGACCCAGACAAAGAGTTCGCCCTGCCCCGGTTGAAAGAGTTCAAACCAGCGGAGCGCCGCCGCGCCCCACGCAAGAACGCCCCGCCACGCCGACATCAGGGGGTCGGCCGGCACGGCTGCGTAGGCATCGGTCAAAAGATGGTGGCGCCACTGAAAACACCCGACGACGACCGCCACCACGGACCCCGCGAGCCGGAGCGCGAGGCCACGATGTACCGGTTCCCCCCCGATCGAGCGCGCAAGGGCGATAACGACCGCGAGCCCGACGATCATCGCATAGGCCGATTCCTTGCTGAAGCACGCAAGCACCGCAGCCAGGAGACAGGCGCTCCATGCCGCAAGACCGACGGTCGGCGACGGCCGCGTGAGCACGACCAGCGCCAGACGAGCCGCAGCCAATGTCCAGAGGACCGCGAGCAGGTCGAAACGATTGGACGGCCAGACAGCCGCTACGAGCGCCATCGGCCCAAGCAAGACGAGCATCGCCCCAGCCCAGAGCGCATGCGGTGGTAGCGCGAGCGCCCTGAGAACGCTGACCGCCACCGCCGCGTTCGCCGCGTGAAGCAGGAGATTCACGGCAAACTGGGCGCGCTCTGACCCTTCCGACGCCATCTGAACGAGCCACCAAGCGATCACGCCCACCGGCCGGAAGTAAAGCGGCTCGTAGAAGTGCGACGACCAGAACGCACTCCACGGATTCGTGATCGATCGGGCTGTGGCTGTGAACACCCAATCGTCGATCACCAGACCGGCCGACAGCATGGGTGCCGTCAGCCAGAGCATCGCGGCCAGCACCAGCCCGAAGATGAACCACGGCCAGCGCACCCGCTCCGCGATGGCGTCCTGCCCGAAGGACTGGTCACGTCGCATCATGGCCGCGGTAGCCTCGGTGCCCGGCCCCCGCCAGCAGCGGCTCAGCCGCGTCAGGGGCGCGCATGAAGCTGCTGTGTCACGTAAGTGAGCAAGCCCTCGCTTGCGTGCTCGACCAAGTCAAGCACATGCTCGAACGCTTCCGGCCCCTCGTAGTACGGATCGGGAACTTCGCGCAGATCGCGGATCCGCCCATTCGAGGCAAAGTCAAGGAAGCGCCGCACCCGATCGTCACGTCCGGCGGGCGCATGACCCAGGAGTGCTGCGCGATTGAACTCATCCATCGCGAGCAGGAGGTCGAAGCGATCGTAATCCTCGGGTACCACCGCCCGTGCGCGCAGCATCGACAGGTCGTATCCGCGGGCCCGCGCCGCCTGCTGCGTGCGCGGATCCGGCGGCTGTCCGATATGACCGCTGTAGGTCCCGGCCGAGTCGACGTGGACGCGACCCGCGAGCCCGGCCGCTTCGACCTTGGCCCGGAACACGCCCTCGGCTGTCGGGCTCCGGCAGATATTGCCCATGCAGACGAAGAGCACCGAAACGCTATCCACGACCACCGCGTCCCTATGCTTTCCCGTCCCTACACGTCGAGGTTGCGCACACCAAGCGCATTGCCCTCGATGAAGGCACGGCGTGGCTCCACGTCCTCGCCCATGAGCGTGGTGAAGATCTCGTCGGCGGCGATCGCGTCTTCGATCTGCACCTTGAGCAGGCGGCGCACCTTCGGATCCATCGTCGTCTCCCAGAGCTGCTCGGCATTCATCTCGCCCAGTCCCTTGTAGCGCTGGATGGAGAGGTTCGCGCGCGCGCGGTCGAGCAGCCACTCGATCGCCTGCCGGAAGCCGGTCACCGCGGCTTCCTCGC
>CAZSTF010000152.1:0-2372 GCA_964609555.1 uncultured Alcaligenaceae bacterium
CGACGTGCCGCGCCGGGTGCGGCCCCACGGCGCGGGCTCGCGGCCGACGAAGCCGCCGCGTGCCTGCATGCCCTGCTCGACGGCCGCGTGAGCGAAGCCCAGTTGGGTGCCTGGTGGCTTGCGATGCGTCTGCACGGCGAGAGCGCCTCCGAGCTCGCAGGCTGCATGCAGGCGATCGATGCGACGCTCGCCTGGCGCCTGCCCCCGCAGGCCCTGCCGGCGGGTCGGCCGCTTTGGTGCCTGCCCGCCTACAACGGCGCGAGAAAGCTCCTGAACGCAACACCGCTGCTCGCCCATGCCCTGCGCTCGCGCGGTGCCATCGTGTTCGTGCATGGTGTGCGCCACGACCCGGGTCGGCTCACGACCGCGGAAATCTGGTCGGCGCTCGGCTGGCCGGTTGCGCACGACGCCGCGCGGGCCGCGGCTGCGCTCGCAAGCGATGGCGTGGTCTTTGCGCCGATCGACGCACTCCACCCAAGGCTCGCGCGCTTGCTCGATACGCGCTGGCGAATCGGTGTGCGCTCGGCACCGCACACGCTCGCCAAGCTCCTCGCCCCCACGGATGCCGCGTGGCGCGCGGTGCCGGTCACCCATGCCGATTACCTCGATCGCCTCGCCCGGCACCTGCAAGCCACCGGCGGCTGTGGCGTCGTCTACCGCGGCTGCGAAGGCGAGGCCCACTGGCACCCGCGACGCGAGCTCCGGGTTCATGTATGCCATGGCGGCGCCATCGATATTCGAACGTGGTCGGATGGTGCCCCTGCGGACGCCCACGAGACTGTCGAGCTCCAGACCACCCTGCGCGAGATCGAAGCGGTGCTCGCGGGACACGCAGCGCTCCCTGCAGCGATCGAAGCGCAGGCCGACCTCATGATGGAGACCGTCCATGCCGCACCCTGACTCGTCCTCGTCGCGCGGCTTCGTGCATTTCGTCGGTGCCGGCCCGGGCGACCCCGATCTGCTCACCGTCAAAGCGGCGAGACTGCTCGGACAGGCCGAGGTCGTGCTCATCGATGACCTTGCCGGGGAGGCCGTGCTCGCCCTGTGCCCTGAAGCGCGCGTCATCCGCGTGGGCAAGCGCGGCGGCTGCGCGAGCACGCCGCAGGCCTTCATCGAGCGGCTCATGGTGCACGAGGCCCGCGCAGGGCGGCGGGTCGTCCGACTGAAGGGCGGCGACGCGGGACTCTTCGGGCGGCTCGCCGAGGAGATCGCGGCACTCGATGGCGCAGGCATCCCGTGGGAGGTCGTCCCGGGCATCACGGCCGGGGTCGCGGCGGCCGCGAGCCTCGGCGTGTCGCTCACACACCGCGTTCACGCGCACGGCGTGGCCTTCATCACCGGACACGGTGCCGAAGGGCGCACGATCGACTGGCGTGCGCTCGCAGGCGCTGGCCTCACGCTCGTCGCCTACATGGCGGTTGCGCGCGCGGCGGAGCTCGCGTGCTCGCTCCTCGAGGGCGGTCTGCCGGCCGACACGCCAGTGATCGCGGTCGAGCGGGCGGCGAGCGCGGCCGAGCGACGGATTGCGGCCACGGTGGGCACGATGGTCGAGCGTTTTGCGGCTGCGCGGCTTACGAGCCCGGCCGTGCTGCTCATCGGCGAGGCGCTCGCGGGCGCGGCTGCTGCGGCGGCTCACCCAACGATCGAGACCGGGGCGCTCACGCGCGTCGGGTGATCGCCAGCCCCGCGAAGAAGAGCAAGGCGATCCCCGCCCAGGCGAGCGCGTTGGGCAGTTCGCCAAAGAACAGCCAGCCCAGGAGCAGCGCGAAGAGAAGGCCGCTGTAGCGGAACGGCGCGATCGCCGTGATGTCGCCGGCACGCATCGAGGCAATCAGCAGGAAGTAGCCGAGCGCGAGGAACACCGCCGCCGCCGCGAGCGCCGCGGCGTGCCCCGCGGTCATCGGGGCGAGCCCCTGGAACGGGATCAGGCAAAGCGCGAAGGCGAGCACCGCGAGCGCCGTGGAGAGCGTGAGCAAGAGCGAGGGCACGCCCTCGCGGATCCGCCGTGTCGCCAGATCCCGAAGGGCGTGAAAGACGGTTGAGGCCACCGCAAAGAGCGACCAGGCATTCCAGTCGCTCGCCTTGGGCTGCACGATGAGCAGCGTGCCCACGAAGCCCACGCCGATCGCGAGCCAGCGCCCCGGCGTGAGCGGCTCGCCGAACCAGAGCGCAACCATGAGCGCGATCACGAGCGGCGTCATCATGTTGATCGCGGTCACGTTCGCGAGCGGCATGTGAAAAAGCGCCGTGAGATAGAGGAGTGTTGCGATCGCATCGAACAGCGCCCGCACGAGCACCGGGCGTTCGAGCAGTTGTGCGAGCGTGGCGCGGGCGGCCGCACTGTCCTTCGCACCCTTCAGTTGCGGGGCGAA
>CAZSTF010000152.1:2472-4614 GCA_964609555.1 uncultured Alcaligenaceae bacterium
CGGTCCGTGGGCTCGTAGAGACGCACCGCGGCCATGTCGTCCGGAAAGTAGTGTTCGCCCGCGGCAAAGGCCTCGGGCTCGTCATGCGCATAGCGGTAGCCCTCGCCATGGCCGAGCGACTTCATGAGGCGCGTCGGGGCGTTGCGGAGCCGAAGCGGCACGGGCCGCGTGCCGCTCTCGGCGGCGAGCCGTCGGGCAGCCTTGTAGGCGGTGTAGATCGCGTTGCTCTTCGCCGCGACCGCGAGAAAGACGCAGGCTTGGGCGAGCGCGAGCTCCCCCTCCGGCGAGCCGAGCCGTTCGTAGGCCGCCACCGCGTTGAGCGCAATCTCGAGCGCGCGCGGGTCGGCGAGCCCGATGTCCTCGCTTGCGATTCGCACGAGGCGCCGGCCGAGGTAGAGCGGATCGACCCCGCCTTCGAGCATGCGGCAGAACCAGTAGAGCGCGGCGTCCGGATCGCTGCCGCGCACGCTCTTGTGCAGGGCCGAAATGAGGTCGTAGAACTGCTCGCCGCCCTTGTCGAAGCGCGTCCGGCCGCGCTGGAGCACCGCGCGCACCGTCTCCGGCGTGACCTGCGTGAGCCCCCGCGCACGGGCGACGGCATCGAGCTGCTCGATGAGGTTCAAGAAGCGCCGCCCATCGCCATCGGCGTAGTCGATCACGAGCGCCTCGGCTTCTGCGGTGAGCTCGTAGCCCGCCCCGAGCGCCGCACGGGCCCGCGCGTGCAGCGTGCGAAGCGCGTCCGCATCAAGCGGCTCGAGCACATAGACCTGGGCGCGCGAGAGCAGCGCCGAATTGACCTCGAACGACGGGTTCTCGGTCGTTGCACCGATGAAGGTGAAGAGCCCCGCCTCGACATGCGGCAGAAAGGCATCCTGCTGCGCCTTGTTGAAGCGATGCACCTCATCGACGAAGACGATCGTCGCGCGCCCGAGGGCCTGGTTCGCGCGGGCCTGTTCGATCGCCTCGCGGATGTCCTTCACCCCGGAGAGCACGGCCGAAAGCGGGATCAGCTCGGCCTGGAACGCCTGCGCAAGAAGCCGCGCGAGCGTGGTCTTGCCCACGCCCGGCGGCCCCCAGAGGATCATCGAGTGCGGCGTGCGCGCCGCGACGGCGCTTGCAATCGGGGCCCCCGGCGCGAGCAGATGAGGCTGCCCGACGACCTCGTCGATCGCGCGCGGACGCAGCCGCTCGGCCAGCGGTCGCGATGGCTCGGGTGCCGTGCCTTCGATCACTGACGGAGCACGTCGGCCCCCTTGGGCGGGGTGAACGCAAAGGTCTCTGAGTTCACGCGGCCGTTCCGGGTGAGGGATTCGAAGCGCAGCGTGTTCTGGTTCAGAAGCGCATCGCGCCAGCTGATCTCGCGCGGCTCGCGCCCGACCATCGCGACGACCAGATCGCTGAACGCCGCATCGGCGCGCCGCGGCGTGGCCATGACGAGCCCGACCGAACCAGCGGGCGGGCCCGCCTTGATCTCGAAAAGCTCCTCGGCACGCGCCGGTTCGAGCAGAAGCGCGAGCGGCTGCTCGGCGACCGTCTCGCCGAGCTTGCGGACGGTCACCTGGTTCAGGTCCTCGTCATGAATCCACACCGTCGTGCCATCGCTCACGATGGTTTGCCGGTAGGGCTTTTCGTAATCGAAGCGAAAGCGCCCCGGCCGGGCGATGACGAAGCTGCCGGACGAGATGCGGCTCACACGGCCGTTCTTGTCGCGCACCTCCTGCGTGAAGCGGCCGGACAAGCTCGTGAGGTCGCGCGTGTAGGCGCGGAACTCCGCAACCGCTGCGGTCGATGCGTTCGACATGCCGGTGGGCAGCGCAAGCCCGATCGCCCAGGCTGCGATCACACCGCACACGACTCGAATCCGCTTCATGAGTATTGCTATTCCTTCTGTGCCGGGACAAGCACTTCCCGCTTGCCCATCGCGTTCGGCCGTGACACGATCCCGGCCTGTTCCATCGCCTCGATCAGGCGCGCGGCCCCGTTGTAGCCGATGCGCATGCGCCGCTGCAGGTAGCTGATCGAGGGTTGGCGGCTTTCGAGCACTATGGCGACGGCTTCGTCGTAGCGCGGATCACGCTCGCCGTCGTTCGACGCGCCGCCGCGCACTTCGTTCAGCGTGTCCTCGTCGGTGCCTTCGAGCAC
>CAZSTF010000153.1:0-4428 GCA_964609555.1 uncultured Alcaligenaceae bacterium
CGGCGCGCCGGTGGCTGCCAACCCGGCCGGCGCCGCGACCACCGCCGGCACGGCCAGCGGCGTCGTCTGGACACCGTGGTCGCCGGAGGCCGTGGCCAGTGCAACCGCCGCCGGCAAGCCCGTATTCGTGGATTACACGGCCGCCTGGTGCGTGAGCTGCCAAGCCAACAAGCGCCTGGTGCTCTCGCGTGAGGACGTGCAGGCGGCCTTCGCGGGCAAGGGCGTGGTGCTCATGCGCGCCGACTGGACCAACAAGGACCCGCGTATCACCGAGTCGCTCAAGTCGTTCGGCCGATCGGGCGTGCCGGTCTATGCGCTGCACGCACCGGGCAAACCCGTAGAACTGCTGCCCGAACTGCTGACGCCGGGCATCGTCAAAGAGGCGCTTGCAAAGCTCTGATCGGGCGCGACGGCCCCGCTCCCGATCGGCACCGCTCCTCCCCGATCCGGGGCCTCTTTCCATTCGACCGCGACCTCAAGGAGTCTTCATGATCCGCCCGCTCTCCGCTCTGCTCGTCACGTCGGCCATGGTGGCTGCCCATGCGGCTACCGTCGGCCAACCCGCGCCTGACTTCACGGCCACCGATGTCAACGGCAAGACCGTGCGCCTGTCCGATTTCAAAGGCAAGCACGTCGTGCTCGAGTGGACCAATCCCGGCTGCCCGTTCGTGGTGAAGCACTACGGCAGCGGCAACATGCAGCAACTTCAGGCCGACAAGACGGCGAAGGGCGTGGTCTGGCTCGCGATCAATTCGACCGCCAAGTCGGCTTCGGATTACCTTGCGCCCGCCGCGCTCAACGCAAAGATGACCGGCGAGTGGAAGGGCAAACCCACGCACCTGCTCATGGACGAGTCCGGTGCGGTGGGCAAGGCCTACGGTGCCAAGACCACGCCGCACATGTACATCATCAACCCGCAAGGCACGCTCGTCTTTGCCGGGGGTATCGATGACAAGCGCACCGCCAACCCGGCGGATGTGAAGACCGCGAAGAACTGGGTCCGCGCGGCGCTCGAGGAATCGATGGCTGGCAAGCCGGTGACGAACGCCACACCGGCACCCTATGGCTGCAGCATCAAATACAGCTGATCCGTCGCTCTCGCGTTGGCCGCCCGAGCCCCGCCGCGTGCGGGGCTTTTGTTTTCCGGGCGTCCGGAGCCATGCGGCTCGCCATAAACTTCGCCCATTCGTCGGCACAAACAAGGAGGAGCGGCCATGACGAAGCGGTCAGGACACACGGGCCATGCGCATCCTGCTCGTTGAGGATGATGCTGCGCTGGGTGAGGCGACACGCCAAAGCCTGCAGAACGAGTCTTATGCGGTCGATTGGGTCAGCGAGGGTGAACGCGCGCTGACTGCGATCGAGTCTGCGCCCTACGATCTCATCATCCTCGATCTGGGGCTGCCGCGCATGAGCGGCCTTGCCATGCTGCGGGTCCTGCGAGCGCGCGGAGACCCGAAAGCCGCCACCCCCGTGCTCATCACCACCGCGCGCGATGCCGTGACCGACCGGGTCGAGGGACTGGATGCCGGAGCCGACGATTACCTGGTCAAGCCGTTCGCCGTGTCCGAGCTGCACGCGCGGGTTCGGGCGTTGATCCGGCGCCGCAACGCCGCGGCTTCGAGCGAGTTGGTTCATGGTCGGTTGCGCTTCGATCAGGTATCCCGGCAGGCGCGCGCCGACGACCAGCCGCTCGAACTCTCAGCGCGTGAGGCGGGCATCCTCGAAGTGCTCCTCCTGCGCGCCGGCCGTGCGGTAAGCAAGGAGCAACTGCTGGAAAGCCTCTGCGCGTGGGACACCGACATCTCGCTGAACGCCATCGAGGTTTATGTCCATCGCTTGCGGAAGAAGCTCGAGGTGGCCGGCATCGAGGTGCGCACGTTCCGCGGGTTGGGCTACTGCATCGACAAGCCGTGAGTTGGCTTCAGGAGACTGATCACGCGCGGGCGTTTGGACGAACTCCCGTCCGATCCGCGTTGCCCGCATGAACTTCGTCGCCCGCCTTCTCGAATGGCTGGTCGGCCCGCTGCTCTTTGTCTGGCTCATCAGCCTCGGGGTGACCTTCCTCGCTGCACGGGACATCGTCGAGCGGGCGCTCGATGACCGCCTGAACACGGTGGCGCATGTGCTGCGCGATCACGTCTACCGCGAGCAGATCGCGCACGGCATTCCGGCAAGCGCCGGCCCGGCGGTCTATCGCTGGCTCAATGCGCACCCCGACTACCCGATCAGCTACGCGATCGGCTTCGACAACGGCCCCGTTCTGGCCGGTGACGATGCCTTGGCCGCCTACCTGGTGGTGGCCGCATCGCCCGTGTTCGAGCTGCCCGAGCGCATGGACGAGCGGTTGGTCCGCGGCTTCAATGCGGCCGGCGGCGGCGAGTTCGTGCGTGTGCTGCGGGCGCGCATCGACCGGGTCGGCGGCCGCGACATCCTCGTCGTACTGTCCCAGGCACGCAATCGCGAGGATGGCCTCCTGCGCTCGATCATGCTGCGCGAGGCCATGCCGCAGACCCTCGTGCTGCTGGCCGCCGCGTTTCTGCTCTGGTTCGGCATCCGCTATGTCTCGCGCCCCATGCGGCAGTTGAAGCGCGACATCGACGAGCGTGCGGCCGACGACCTCCGGCCGCTTTCCCCGGCCTCGGTACCGGCTGAACTTTCCCCGCTGATCAATTCGATCAACGCCTTCATGAAGCGCCTCGCCGTGGCGCGGGACGCGCATCAGCGCTTCATCGCCGATGCGGCGCATCAGCTGCGCACCCCGCTCGCAACACTCCGCACGCAGGTCGAGGTGGTACAGAACGCGGCGGGCGAGCAGGAACGTCGCCAGGCGCTCATCTCACTCGACCGGACGATCGAGCGCGTAAGCCGACTCTCCTCGCAGATGCTCTCGCTCGCCCGGGCGGAGAGCTCATCGGTCACCGGCGAGCTGACCGAGATCGATCTCGTCGAAACCTGTGCCGAGGTCGCGCAGGACAGCCTGACCGCGGCGATGGGCAAGTCGATCGATCTGGAATTCGTGCGTCCAGCCCGTCAGGTGATGCTGCGCGCCGAACCCACGCTGCTCGGCGAATGCGTGCGCAACCTGCTCGAGAACGCCATCAAGTACGCGCCGCGGGAGGGCAGCGTGCGGCTTGCGGTGCTCGCCGACCCGCCGCGCATCGTGGTCGAGGACAGCGGTCCGGGGATCGATGCGGCCGATCGCGAGCGCATCTTCGCGCCCTTCGCCCGCACGCCGCGTCAGGATCCGAGTTCGGGGCACTGGGTCGCCGGCAGCGGACTCGGGCTCGCCATCGTGCGCGAGGTCGCCATGCTCCACCGGGCGCGGCTCGAGATCGATCGCAGCGACCTGGGCGGCGCGCGCTTCGTGCTGACCTTCCCGCACGAGGAGCGCGACGTCTTCAGCCTCCAGTAGGCTGCGCCGTCGGAGCGAGACTCACCTCGAAGCGAAGCTGCACACCGGTCATCTCGATCACGTCCCCGGCGATCAGGTCGCGCTCCCCGACGAGCGACTCCCCGTTCACCGAAGCCGCAATCGCGCCCTCCCGCTGCGTCAGCCGCCACGTGGGGCCGGGGGCGCGACGGATCTCGATCACCTGCTTGCCCGCCTTGCCGAGGGAGGTGACCTCCTGGGACAGCGAGAAGCGCTTGCCCTGACCCGGACCGGTGAGCACCGTGACGGCGGCGGTCAGCGGCTCCTCGCGCACACGGATCGGCACGTGAATGGCCGTGGTCGGCTCGGTCTTGACCGTCTCGCCCGCGGCCGCCGGCTGCGAGAACGGCTCCTGGGGCTTGCCCTGCACGAATTGGCTCGCGGTATCGAGATCGGCGAAATACATCAAGCGCTCGCGGCCCACCTCGATCTGGTCACCATGCCGGAGCGGCCGGACGCTGTCGATCCGGCGCCCGTTCACGCGGGTACCGTTCGAGCTTTTCAGGTCCTCGATGGTCGCCACATCCCCGAGCACGCGGATCAGGGCGTGCTCCGAGCTCACAGCCGGGTGCTTGATGCGGACATCGCAGCGCGAGCCGCGGCCGATCAGCGATTGTTCGGCCTTGAGGGGAAACTCGACGATGGTGGTGTCCGGCTGCAACCAGAAAAGACGTGGCATGACGATACCCCGGTGCGCTCTCTGCGTGGATTCTTGAATGGCTCTATCGGGCCGCTTCGGCTGGCTTGACCAGACGCTGCCACCATGCGTCGGCATGTTCCGGCGAACCGACCCGGCCCAGGATGACCGAGATATTGTCGCGTCCCCCGGCCTTGTTCGCCAAGGCCACGAGCTCTTCGACCGTCGCCTCGAGATCCTCCCCCGCGGCCAGCGTCTTCACCATCCGGTCGGCCTCCACCATGTCCGAGAGCCCGTCGGAGCAGAGCAGGAAGACATCGCCGACGCGGGTCCGGAATTCCTGCACATCGGCCTGCGC
>CAZSTF010000154.1:0-4406 GCA_964609555.1 uncultured Alcaligenaceae bacterium
GCGCGCACCGTCGTCGTCGTGGGCCACGAGGCCGCACAGGTCGAGGCCGCCTTCGCCGGGCGCGCGCTGAGCTTCGTCCGGCAGGAGCCGCAGAACGGCACGGGCCATGCTGCGGCGATCGCCCTGGCCGCGCTGCCGGATGAGGGGTGCACGCTCATCCTCACCGGTGACACGCCGCTCATCACGACGCACACGATCGAACAGCTCATCGCAAGAGCCGACCGCGCCACGCTCGCGCTTCTCACCTGCACGATGGCGGATGCGACGGGCTACGGCCGGATCGTCCGCAACCCGGCGGGCGCGATCACCTGCATCGTCGAGCACAAGGATGCGCTCGCGGCGAACGACGCGGCGGTGCTCGCGATCCGCGAGGTGAACACGGGGCTCCTCTGCGCGCCGACAGCGTGGCTGCGCCGGGCGCTCACTGGGCTCGAGCCCAGAAACGTCCAGGGCGAGCTCTATCTCACCGATGTCGTGGGCCGCGCCGCGGTGGATGGACTCGTGGTCGAAGCGGTGACGCTCGACGATGAAGTCGAGGTCGCCGGTGTCAATGACAAGCTGCAACTGGCCGTGCTCGAGCGCGCGCTGCAAGGGCGTCGCGCAGAGACCCTGATGGCGGCGGGCGTGACGCTCGCCGACCCGGCGCGCATCGACATCCGCGGGCAGCTCACCTGCGGCAGCGATGTCGCCATCGACGTCGGCTGCGTCTTCGCGGGCACCGTCGTGCTTGAGGACGGCGTCACGATCGGCCCCAACTGCGTGCTGACCGACTGCACGATCGGACGGGGCACGCGCGTGGAGGCGATGAGCGTGATCGAAGGCGCCGTGGTGGGGGCCGATGCGCGCATCGGCCCATTTGCACGGCTCCGGCCCGGCACGCGGCTCGCCGACCAGGTCCACATCGGCAATTTCGTCGAGACCAAGAGCACGACGATGGGCCGTGCGAGCAAAGCGAACCACCTCGCCTACCTCGGTGACGCCACGGTCGGCGAGCGCGTGAACTACGGCGCGGGCTCGATCACCGCCAACTACGATGGCGCGAACAAGCATCCGACGACGATCGGCGACGACGTGCACGTGGGCTCGAACTGCGTGCTCGTGGCGCCGGTCACGCTTGGCGCGGGCGGCACGATCGGTGGCGGCAGCACGATCACGAAGGACACCCCACCCGGCGCACTGACCGTCGCGCGGGCCAAACCGGTGAGCATTCCCGGCTGGAAGCGGCCCGCGAAGAAGTGACCCGGGTCGGACGCGGCAAACGCCTTGCGCAGCCATTGCGCACGCTGCCGCACGCCTTCACCCCCTACGCACACGCGACACGTTTTCGTGATACTTTTCGCCTCATCCGTCGGCTCCTTCACGCGTGATCTATCCGGGCCATGCAATCGAGGCGAGCCGCACTGGCCGCGAAAGGATTGCATGTCGTTGGCGATTCTGGCTCTGGACTCCGGTGGACAGCCCAAGGGCTGGATGACGCCTGAAACGGCGGCCTGCCAGTACGCGCGTGGCAACGTGGTGTGGGCTCTGGGCCAGGTGATCTGCACCTTCCGCGGCGGCATCTCGCGACGCACCGGCGAGCGTTCGGTGATCGAGGTTGCTTCGATCATCGCCTGCGATGGCGAGCACCGGCACAACGTCTGGAACCCGGTTTCAGCCCTGCCCGGTCGCGACAACCGCATGCTCTTCGCTCGCGACCGCAACATCTGCGGCTACTGCGGCGATGAATTTCCCGAGAGCGAACTGACGCGCGATCACATCGTGCCGCGGTCGCAAGGCGGACGGGATACGTGGGAGAACTGCGTCACCGCATGCCGTCGCTGCAACCTCGACAAGGCCGGTCGAACGCCCGAGCAAGCCGGCCTCAAATTGCTGTACGTGCCTTACCGGCCGGTCAAGAGCGAAAAGCTGATCCTGGCCAACCGGCACATCCTCGCCGACCAGATGGAGTATCTGCTCGCCCTCGCGAAGTCGCACCGCACCCGGCTGCGCGCAGCCTAGCTTGGGCGTCCGAACGGGTCGTGCCGTCGCGCTCGCCGCGCTCGCGGCACTGGTGAACGCGACGGTCTGGGGCGCCTCCTGGATTCCGCTCAAGTGGCTCTCGGCGCACGCCGTGGGCGCGCTCTGGGTGACCTTCGTCGCCTTCGCGCTCTGCACGCTCGCGATTCTCGTGGCCTCCCCGCGCGCCTTCGGTGCGCTCGCCCGCCACCGTGCGCTCGGCTGGATCGCGCTCGCAGCGGGGCTCACCAACGTCTGCTTCAACGTCGCGCTCGCCGCGGGCGACGTCGTGCGCTCGATCCTGCTCTTCTACCTGATGCCCGCCTGGGTCGTGCTGCTCGCGCGCTGGCTGCTCGCCGAACCGATCACGGGGGCTGCCCTCGGGCGCGTCGTGCTCGCGCTCGCCGGGGCGGTGCTCGTCCTGGGCGATGGGCAGTGGATCGCCCCGTGGCCCAAGAGCGTGGCCGATGGCCTCGCGATCGCAGGTGGCTTCGCTTTCGGGCTCAACAACGTGCTGCTGCGCAGACACCGCGACACACCCACCGAGGCTCGGGCGTTCGCGATGTTCGGTGGTGCCGTGGTGCTGGCCCCGATCGCGATCGTCCTCGTGCGACTCGTCCTCGGCCCGATCGAGGCCACGCGCTTCGCGCCCGATGCCATGGCCCTCCTGGTGCTCGCGGGATTCGCCCTCGCAGTGCTCATCGCGAACCTCGCACTCCAATACGGCGCGGCACGACTGCCCGCGAACGTGCTGTCGCTCATCATGCTCTCGGAGATCCTGGTCGCCACCCTGAGCGCGTGGGCCCTCGGCGCCTCGACGCTCGGCCCCGGGACGTTGACCGGGGGTGCACTGATCGTCGCGGCGACGCTGCTTGCGCTCTTCGCGCGGCGGCCGGGGGCAACCTAGACCACTGACTCTCCCTCACCTCGGCCCTCTCCCGAGGGGCGAGGCAGTGGCGTTCCCTCGCCGCTCGGGAGAGGGTGCCCCGAAGGGGCGGGTGAGGGTGAATGCCCCGGTCGGAGGCAGTCACGAATACCACTGCGGCCACGCCCTGAGTCGCACGGCGTAGTCAAGCGCCACCCCCGCGAATACGCTGAGCCCGAGCAGGTTATTGCCGCGGAACGCGGCGAAGCAGGCCTCCCGCGCGCGGCTGCGGATCTGCCACAGATGGTGGATGGCGAGAACGAGCGCCAGCCCAAGGCCGAGAAAGTAATACGTCCCGGCACCGAGCCGGAAGCCGATCCACGCCATGAGCCCGAGAAAGAGGGCATACGAGACCGCGACCGCGGCCACGTCGAAGCGGCCGAAGAACAGGGCCGAGGTGCGGATGCCGGTCTTCACGTCGTCGTCACGATCGACCATCGCATACTCGGTGTCGAAGGCCATGACCCAGAAGAAGTTCGCGAGGACCAGCCACCAAGCCACCGGCGGCACGCTGCCCTGCACGGCGGCAAAGGCCATCGGGATGCCCATGCTGAAGGCCACACCGAGAAAGGCCTGCGGCACGGCGAAGAAACGCTTCGTGAACGGATAGAGCGCGGCGATGCCAAGGGCGGGCAGCGCCCAGAAGCGGGCGCTCCATTCGAGCGGGATCAGGAGCATCGCGGCCGCGAGCGCACAGAAGGCCGCCACGGCAAGCGCCTCCCAGGGCGCGATCTCCCCGGCCGCGAGCGGACGCTGCGCGGTGCGCTTCACCGCGCCGTCGAAATCGCGGTCGGCCCAGTCGTTCAGCGCGCAGCCGGCCGAGCGCATGAGGATCGTGCCCAGGACGAAGATGCCGACGAGCCGCCAGTCGGGCGCCCCGAGACTCGCGATCCACAGCCCCCAGAGCGTCGGCCACATGAGCAGCATGAAGCCGACCGGCTTGTCGAGCCGGATCAGCCGCTCATAGGCATCGAGCCGTCGCGCCCAAGGCTGGTCGAGCAGGCGGGAGGCCATCAGAACAGGGCGCCCTGGCGCGGGTCGGCCGAAGGCTCATCTGACGCCTCAGTCCGCGTTCGTGCCCCGGCGAGGAGCGCCTCGGGCGTGGGATAGCGGAGCACGAACCGGAGTTCGCGTTTCAGCCGATCGTTGCCGATCCGGCGGGATTCGTTCATGAAGGAGAGCAGCATCGGGGAGACCTGTGCAGCGAGCTCGAGGCGCGTGAGCCGTGGCGGTCGGGGCAGGTGGAAGGCATCGGCCACCCGATCGAAATACTCGCCCATCCGCCACTCGGCATCATCGACCACGTTATAGACGCGCCCCGGCCGCGCGGAGAAGACCGCCCGCCAGACGGCGCGGGCGAGATCATCGGCGTGAATGTGGTTCGTGTAGACGTCTTCTTCGGGCCGAAGCGCCGGCGTGCGCGCCTTGAGCCGATCGAGTGGCAACCGATCGAGCGCGTAGATCCCCGGCGCACGCAGCACCGCGG
>CAZSTF010000155.1:0-4384 GCA_964609555.1 uncultured Alcaligenaceae bacterium
GGGCTCGCCTCCTGCGCGGGCACGGCGCTCGGCGGCTTGGTTCATGTGCTCGCAGCCGCATTCGGCCTGTCGATCCTCATCGCCCAGTCGGCGGCGCTCTTCGGCCTGCTCAAGTGGCTCGGCGTGGCCTATCTCGTCTATCTCGGCGTGAAGATGCTGCGCGCGACCGCGCCCACCGCACTGCCCGAAGTGCGGGCCTCCGGCACGCGTCGCGCCTTCCGCGACGGGGCGATCGTCGAGGCGCTCAATGTGAAGACGGCGTTGTTCTTCCTCGCGTTCCTGCCGCAGTTCGTCTCGCCCGAGCACGCCGTCGCACCGCAGTTGATCCTGCTCGGTCTCATCGTCGTCGCGCTCAACACGGCAGCCGACGTGATCGCCGTGCTCGCGGCGCATCGCTTCGTCGCGTCGGCGAGCCACCAGGCCCGCCGCGCCCGTATCCTGCAGCGCGCCTCAGGCACGACCCTGCTCGCGCTCGCCGCGTGGCTCGCGACTGCGCGGCGTCAAATGGCAAGCTGAGCCTTCTCGCGCCGGGAAAGCAACGCGAGGCGCTCGAAGTCAGCAGAAACCGGTTGGCGTGAATGCCCGCGCGGCGGCCGGCAGCGTCAGGAGCACGGCCGTCACCGTGGCGGCAGCGAGGGCAAGCAGGGACTTCATCGAGGGCGTCCTCCTTCGGGGGTGATGCGCTGTCAACGCGCGGTACGGCGCGGCGGCTGACGACAGCAAACGCCAGAAACATGCGCTTACATTCCGGGGATCAGACAAGGACACACCCAAGGAGAACCTCATGACCACTACCCGCCGCAACACGCTGGCCGCATTCGCCACCGCCGCACTGCTTGGCCTTGCGGGCGCCGCCCTGCCGAGCCACGCCCAGACCTGGCCGACGAAGCCGATCCGCTTCGTGGTGCCCTTCGCCCCGGGCGGCACCTCCGAGATCATCGCCCGCTCGGTGGCGCAGGAGCTTTCCACGATCCTCGGCCAGAGCGTCGTGGTCGAGAACAAGCCCGGCGGCGGGGGCGTGATCGCCATGCAGGAAGTGATGCGCGCCGAGCCCGACGGGCACACGATCATCATGGGTCATGTGGGCACGATGGCGGTCAATCCGTATGCCATGCCCAAGCACCCCTATGACGTGAACCGCGAGTTCGCGCCGGTGATCCTGCTCGCCCGGGTGCCCAACGTGCTTGCAGTCATTCCCGAGTCCCCGGCCAAGACGCTCAAGGAATTCGTGGATCTCGCGAAGAAAGACAAGAACGCCATGGTCTACGGCTCGGCCGGCAATGGCTCGTCCGGGCATCTGGCGATGGAGTACTTCATGGCCGAGGCAGGCATCGACCTCACGCACGTGCCCTACAAGGGCACCGGCCCGATGCTGCAGGACATGCTCGGCGGTCGCGTGCAGGCCACCTTCACCGGCGCCCCGGCCCTCATGGGCCAGATCACGGCGGGGAAGCTCCGTCCGCTCGCCGTCGGCTCGGCCGAGCGCATGAGCACGCTGCCCACCGTGCCAACCGTGGCCGAGAGCGGCTACAAGGACTTCGAGACCTCGCAGTGGTACGGCATCCTCGTGCCAGCCAAGACGCCGCGTGCCGTGATCGACCGGCTCAATGCGGCGACCAATCAGGCGCTCAAGTCGAATGCGATCCTCTCGCGCTTTGGCAAGGACGACGCCAAGGTCGGCGGGGGCTCGCCCGAGCAGTTCGCCGCGTTCGTGAAGCGCGAGCAGGCGACCTGGGAGCGGATCGTCAAGAAGATCGGCCTCAAGCTGGATTGAGCCGGTCGCCGCGCGGCGCACGACCGCGCAGTCGGTCCCAGTGCCGCCACGCTTGTTCGTGCAGGAAGTAGGCCACGGTGTTGACCGCCGGCTCGAGCAGGGCGATCGCGGTGGCGATCGGCGCGCTGCCCGTGAGCGCATAGGTGACGCCGAAGGCCACGCCGAAATGCACGACGGCGAAACTCAGGGTCTTGTGCAGGCTCTGGCGCATGACGCTCTCCTCTCCACGATGAATCGAAGGGAAAGATAGGGCGAACGCAGAAATCGTCCAAGCAAATTATTCGCAATTTTTCAATCGCTCTAGACGATCAATCGCACCGTCCTTGACCCGAAGCGGACGGCCGGTCACCCGGTGAGCGCATCGAGCACCGGATGCCGGTGATCCCGGTCCTCGCGCTCGGCCTCGGTCGGTGCGCCCGGCCGCGGGAGGGCTGCCGTAAGGAGCGCCGGGTCGTTCTTCGCAAGCAGTGCCGGATCGGAGAGCATGCGCCGCCAGCGCTTGCCGCCCGGCAGGCCGGTGAAGAGCCCCAAGAGATGCCGCGCCACGTCGCGGAGCATCGCCGGGCGGCGATCCTGCCGTGTCTCGGCGAGCACGCGCGCGGCGTACTGGCGCATCGCCTCGACCACCGCCTCGCGTGAAGGGGGCGTCCCGCCAAAGAGCGCGGCATGCACTTCGGCGAGCCGATAGCTGTCGTGATAGGCCGCGCGGCCGAGCATCACGCCGTGGGCCTGGGTCTCGGTGAGCCGCGCCGCGACGTCGGCGACCGTTGCCATGCCGCCGTTGACGACGAAGGTGAGCGCGGGGAAGTCGCGCACGAGCCGCGCGGCGTGGTCGTACCGAAGCAGCGGCACGTCGCGGTTTTCCTTGGGCGAGAGGCCACGCAGGACGGCGTTTCGGGCGTGCACGATGAAGACCGTGCAGCCGGCCTCGGCCACGGTGCCCACGAAATCGCGCACGAAGCCGTAATCGTCGACATAGTCGAGCCCGAGCCGGTGCTTGACGGTGACCGGGATGTGCGTGGGCAAGACATCACGCATCGCGCGCACGCAGTCGGCCACGAGCGCGGGCTCACGCATGAGGCAGGCGCCGAAGGCACCTTTCTGCACGCGCTCCGACGGGCAGCCGCAGTTGAGATTGACCTCGTCATAGCCCCACTCGGCCGCAAGCCGCGCCGCGTGCGCGAGCTCCGCCGGCTCGCTGCCGCCCAGCTGCAGGGCGACCGGATGCTCCTCGGCATTGAAGCGCAGATGGGCACGGATCGTCTCGGCGTCGCCATGCAGAAGCGGCCCGGTCGTGACCATCTCGGTGTAGAGCCGCGCCCGCGGCGCGAGCAACCGGAAGAAGAAGCGGCAGTGCCGGTCGCTCCAGTCGAGCATCGGTGCCGTGGCGAGGCGCCAGTCAGAGGGAGGCAGGTGCTGCATGGCACTATTTTCGGCGAGGCGGCTGCTCGCCAGCGCGCCCGGACGCCTCTGCCAGAATGCCCGCGTGCCTGCCCTGCGCTTCTTCCGCGATCTGTCGCTACCCGCCGTGATTACCGGCTTCGTGGTCGTGCTCGTGGGCTACACGAGCAGCGTGGCGATCATCTTTCAGGCAGCGCAGGCGCTTGGCGCATCCGCGGCGCAAACGACGTCGTGGCTCTGGGCGCTCGGCATCGGGATGGGTCTGGCCTCGATCCTCCCTTCGCTGCGCTACCGCACGCCCGTGCTGGCGGCCTGGTCGACCCCGGGCGCGGCGCTGATTGCGATGACCAGCGGCATCGGCATGCACGAGGCGATCGGCGCCTTCCTCGTGTCGGCCGCGCTCATTCTCGCGGTGGGGCTCTCCGGCGTGTTCGACCGGCTGCTGCGCTGGGTGCCTGCGAGTCTGGCCAGCGCCCTGCTCGCCGGGGTGCTGCTCCGTTTCGGCATAGAGGCCTTTGCGGTCATGTCGCCAGCGCCTGCGCTCGTGCTGCCGATGATCCTCGCCTTCTTCGTCGGTCGGCGCTTCTGGCCCCGCTATGCGGTGCCCGGCGTCCTCGTGCTGGGCGTGGCGATCGCCTCGGCACAGGGCAGCCTCGACCTCTCGCGCGTCGAATTGGCCCTCGCGGCGCCGACGTGGATATCGCCGACCTTCACCCTGGCCAGCGTGTTCAGCCTCGCGCTGCCGCTCTTCGTGGTCACGATGGCCTCCCAGAACATGCCCGGTGCGGCAATCATGCGCTCGATGGGCTATGGGCAGACGCCGGTCTCACCGATCATCGCAACCACAGGCGGCATCAACCTGCTGCTCGCGCCCTTCGGTGCCTTCGCCCTCAACCTCGCTGCGATCACGGCCGCCATCGCCATGGGACGCGAGGCGCACGAGGACGCCAACCGACGCTACACCGCCGCGATCATGGCTGGCATCTTCTACGTCTTGCTCGGGCTGTTCGGCGGTGTCGTGGCCGGGCTCTTTGCTGCATTTCCCAAGGCGCTCGTGGCCGCGATCGCAGGACTCGCGCTGATCGGCACCATCGGCACGGGTCTTGCCGGTGCCGTACGTGAAGAATCGGAGCGGGAGCCCGCCTTGGTCACCTTTCTCTGCACCGCGTCGGGCGTCACCTTGCTCGGCATCGGCAGCGCGTTCTGGGG
>CAZSTF010000156.1:0-4281 GCA_964609555.1 uncultured Alcaligenaceae bacterium
CCGAAGAACGCGCCGCCGTCAACGAGGTGCTCGACTCGGGCATGCTCGTGCAGGGGCCACGCGTGGCCGCGCTCGAAGCGCTGTTCCGTGAAAAGACCGGCGCGCGCCATGCGATCGCCATCTGCAACGGCACGGCGGCACTCCACACGGCGCTCATGGCCCACGGCATCGGGCCGGGCGACGAGGTGATCACCACGCCCTTCACCTTCATGGCGTCGGTGAACGCGATCCTCTTCGTCGGGGCCACGCCGCGCTTCGTGGACATCCTGCCCTGCTGCTTCAACCTTGATCCGGCGCAGATCGAGGCGGCGATCACGCCCCGGACGCGCGCGATCCTGCCGGTGCACCTCTACGGCTTTCCGGCCGACATGGCAGCGATCCAGGCAATTGCCGACCGGCATGGCCTCGCAGTCATCCAGGACGCGGCGCAGGCGATCGGTGCCACCTACCGCGGCCAGCCGCTTGGAGCACTCGGCACCGCGTGCTACAGCCTCTACGCCACGAAGAACGTGCACAGCGCTGAAGGTGGCATGGTCACGACCAACGATGATGCGGTCGCCGAGCGTGCGCTGCTCCTGCGCGCCCACGGCTCGCCCCGCCGCTACTACCACGACACGTTGGGCTACAACTTCCGGCTGTCGGACCTGCACGCCGCGATTGCGATTCCGCAGATGCAGCGGCTCGCCGACATCGTGGCCCGGCGCCGCGCCAACGCCGCGGCGCTCAACGCGGCGATCACGAATCCGCGCATCGTGCGTCCGCTCTACGGGGTGGCTCACGAGGGCTGCTCGCGCTCGGCGACCTGTGGCGCGAGCGGGCACGTCTGGCACCAGTACGTCGTGCGCGTGCTCGGCGATCGGGACGGCGCGGTCGAGAAACTGGCTGCTGCGGGTGTCGGCTCGGCCGTGTTCTATCCGGTGCCTGCGCATCGGCAAAAGCACATCATGGAGCGCGGGCTCGGCAACGTCGAACTGCCGGTTGCTGAACAGGCAGCGCGTGAGGTGCTTGCCTTGCCCGTGCATACCGAACTCTCGGACGCTGACTTGGCGGCAATTGCCGCCGCGGTGAATTCCCTTTGAGCCAACGATGAGTGCTGAACCTTTGGACGTCTGTGTCATCGGTTGCGGCTCGATGGGCCGGAACCACGTGCGTGTGCTCTCCGACCTGCCAGGCGTGGAGCTGCGCGCGATCGTGGATGCGAATACGCAAGTCACGGCGCATCTGGCCCATCGCTACCGCGTTCCGGCCTATCCGACGCTCGAGGCGATGCTCGACGAGCTCACGCCGCAGGCGGCGGTGGTGGCCGTGCCCACCGTGGAGCACCTGCGCATCGCCTCCGCGCTCATCGAGCGCGGCGTTCATGTGCTCGTTGAAAAGCCGATCGCCGCGAGCGTGGCCGAGGCACGTGAGTTGATCACCCGCGCCGAGGCCCAGGGGGTAGCGCTCTTCGTCGGGCACATCGAGCGTTTCAACCCCGCGGTACTCGAACTGCGCCGTCGGCTGTCGGCGGGTGAACTGGGCCGCGTGCTGCACGTCGAGGCGCGGCGGCAGGGGCCGTTTCCGGCGCGGATCCAGGACGTGGGTGTGATCGTCGATCTCGCCGTGCATGACATCGACCTGCTTCGCTTCGTGACCGGCAGCGAGGTCGAGCGCGTCTATGCCGAGACCACGCAGCGGCTCCACCATGCGCACGAGGACATGGTGCGTGCCACGCTGAGGCTCGCCGATGGCGTCGTCGGCTCGCTCGCGATCGACTGGCTCACGCCGACCAAGGTGCGCGAGCTCACGGTCACGGGCGAGCGCGGCATGTTCCAGGTGAACCTGCTCACGCAGGATCTCACCTGGTTCGAGAACGCCGCAGCCGAGGAAGAACGCGATGACGACATCGCCCTTCTGCGCGGTGTGCAGGAGGGGCGCATGATCCGCCACTTGGTCAAGAAGCGCGAGCCGCTCGTTGCCGAGCTCGAAGCCTTCGTCCGCTTCATTCACGACCGCACGGCCGACCGCGTTTCGGGCGAGGACGGCACGGCGGCGATCCGGGTGGCGCAGGCGATGATCGAGTCGAGCCGGAGCGGGGCGGTGGTTCGGCTCTGATCTCCTGCAGGCGGGTCACCAGAGCCTGCGCAGTCTTCACCCGCCTGAAACATCGGATCGCTACGAATCGGGGGCTGTCACTCCGATCAACGTTTCTGCGCGATTCCATGTCGACACCCACCTCTCCATCCCGCCGTGATTTCCTCGTCCTGTCGGCCAAAGGCACCGCCGCGACCGCGCTCCTGGCGGGTTGTGGAAGCGATGAAGGCCGCGTGCCCGAGTTCGGCTTTGGCGTTGCAAGCGGTGATCCCGCAGCGGATCGCGTGATTCTCTGGACTCACGCGCGCTTTCCCGAAAGCAACGACGATGTGCCCCTTGAATGGGAAGTCGCGCGGGACTCCGGGTTCGCCACCATCGTTGCATCGGGCCGCACGGTGGCCACGGCAGCAACCGCGCACACAGCCAAGGTGGACGCGGCCGGTCTCTCGCCGGGCATGACCTATCACTTCCGTTTTCGCCACGGGCCGTTCGTTTCACCCACAGGCGTGACGCGCACGCTGCCCGCGGCCGGTGCAAGCCGGGTTCGCTTCGCAGTGCTCAGTTGTTCCAACTATCCGGCGGGCTACTTCAACGTCTACGCCGAAGCGGCGAAGAGTGGCGCGGACTTTGCCCTGCATCTGGGTGACTACATCTATGAGTATGGCGTCGGCGGCTACGCGTCGGCGGATGCGGCGGCACTGGGGCGGCAGCCGATCCCTGCGCACGAGTGCGTGACGCTCGACGATTACCGGCGCCGCTATGCGCAATACCGTGCCGACCCGGACAGCAAGGCGCTCCACGCGGCCATGCCCCTGATTGCGGTCTGGGATGATCACGAACTGGCGAACGACAGTTGGCGTGACGGGGCACAGAACCACACGGAAGGTGCCGAAGGGCGCTTCGTCGACCGCCGCGCAGCGGCCTTGCGCGCGTGGCATGAGTGGATGCCCGTGCGCACGCCAAGCACGACGGACCTGCGCGAGATCTGGCGCAGCTTCGACTTTGGCGGCATTCTCAGTCTGCACATGCTCGAGACCCGGCTCGCCGCCCGTGATCGACCCATTTCCTTCAGCGATCTGCTGAACCCGACCACGGCGTCGCAAGCCCAGGCTGAACTGCTCTCGACGTCGCGTTCTCTGCTGGGCGAGGCGCAGTTCAACGCCTTGCGCAGCCGGATGGCGGCATCGAACGCGCCGTGGCAGGTGCTTGGGCAGCAGGTCCTCATGATGCGAATGCTGTTTCCGGTCAGCGTGCTGCGTCACCTCGATCCGGACAGTCTGACCCCTGCCGGGGTGGCCGCGGCGCAGCGCGCGGTCACTGAGTACCTGACGGCCAAGACGGTCGCCTCGCAGAATCCTTCCGCGCTCACGGCAGAGCAGCGTGCTTTGCTCGACCCTCGGGTGAATCCGAGACTCGGCTACAACCTCGATGCTTGGGACGGGTACCCCGCAGAGCGGGAGCGACTGCTGCTGACGGCACGGGCTCTGGGCAAGCGTGTCATTTCTTTGGCGGGTGACACGCACAACGCTTGGTCGGGCGTTTTGACGCTCGCCGACGGCACGCCGGTCGGGCACGAGTTTGCCACTCCTGCGGTGAGTTCGCCCGGCCTCGAGGACTACCTCGCCACACTGCCGCCCGCACAGACCCGGCAGATTTTCCTCGGCATCGTCGATGATCTGCAACTCGCCGATACCGAGCGCCGCGGCTATCTGCTGCTCGACTGTACGCCCACCGAGATCCGTGGCCAGTGGAACTTTGTCTCGACGGTGAAGCAGCGCACGTACACCGTGGACCGCAGCACGGAGCGAACCGTGCGCGTCGCGTGAACTCTTGAACCCTAGAGTCTCAAGGCGTATCCAGCAGCACGCTCCTGAGCGTGTCGACACACTCGGCGATGTGACGCTCCTCGATGATGAAGGGCGGTGAGAGGGCGATGATGTCGCCGGTCGTGCGGATCAGGAGCCCGCGGCGGTAGCACTCGAGGAAGACATCGAATGCGCGCCGCCCCGGCGCACCCGGGCGCGTCTCGAGCTCGATGCCGGCCACGAGACCGTCGTTGCGGATGTCGATCACATGCCGGGTGCCACGGAGCGAGTGCACGGCAGATTCGAGCACGGGGGCCATCGCGCGGGCGCGTGCGAAGAGGCCTTCGTCGGCGTAGAGCTGCAGCGTGGCATTCGCGGCCGCGCAGGCGAGCGGATGCGCCGA
>CAZSTF010000157.1:0-2839 GCA_964609555.1 uncultured Alcaligenaceae bacterium
GGCAGCAATCCGGCCGTGGGCCGCCGAAGGCATCGCACTGTGCGTGCCGGAGTGACCGCCTAAGCGCCCCGCCGACCTTTCAGCGCACGCAGCGAAAGCCGATGTAGACGACCGCGGTGTCGGGCGGCTTGCCCTGCAGGTGGTCGGCGCGCATCTGCGCGGCCCCATACCACCATGAGCCCCCGCGGGTGCGCTTCTCGGGGGCCTCCCCCGGCGGTTCGTCCACCCATTCCCAGAGGTTGGCGCCCATGTCGTGGAGGCCGTTGACGCCGGCTGCGGTGGCACCGGCGAGTGCGTGGCCGTGGCCGCGGGACAGGGCCGCGCCGTGGCGGACGGCGCGTGCGGGCGCGCCCGGACAGTCGCCCAGGCACTGGGCGGCGGCGGGCGATTCGCCGGTGGGGTAAGGGTAAGTTCGGCCACGGACGAACGGTGCGGGCGGTGATTCGCGCGTCTCCGTGTAGGCAGCGAGCACCCATTCGCGATCGCTCGGCAGGCGGCCGCCAGCCCAGCGGCAGAACGCCTCGGCTTCGTCGAAGGTGACGTGCGCGACTGGCTCACGCGCATCGGCGGGCCTGCCGTAGGGCGCGCGCCAGATCCAGCCCGGCCGCTGTTCCCAGCCGCGCTCGTAGAGCTGGCCGCCACCGCGGCGTTCGGCCTCGGTGCGCCGACCGGTGGCCGCGACGAAGCGGGCGAACTGCCCGACCGTGGTCTCGGTGCGGGCGATCTCGAAGGCGAGGCCCTGGGCGCGAATCGGTTGCCAGTCGATTTCGGCCGGGTTCGGGCGTGCCGAATGCGCGAGGGTGGGGACCGCAGCGAGAAGGGCGGGTAGGAGCGCGAGCAGGAGGATGAGGGAGAACCGCTTCATGCGCGGAGCATGCGTGAGCGTGCCCGCCAGCGCATCCGGGCGAGCCCGAGGCGCACGACGGCCGCGTCCGGGTGCCACCGCGATGCGCTACATGCAAGCGCGGTAGACCTCGGCGATCGACACATCGCCGCTCCGCGCAGCTTCGACGCCGTTTTCGGGCAGCGTGGTCATGCCGGCGGCGACCGCGATCGAGCGGAACTCGTCGCTCGCCACGCCGTCGGCCACCGCGGCGCGCAGCGCCTCGTCCATGACCATGAGCTCGTAGATGGCCTTGCGGCCCGAAAAGCCCGTGTGATGGCAGCGCTCGCAGCCGCGGCCGCGAAAGAAGCGCTCGCCCGGGGCGAGCCCGAGGTTCTGCGCGAGCAGCGGATCGATCACCTCCGGGACGCGGCAGTGCGGACAGTTCTTGCGCACGAGGCGCTGGGCGAGCACGCCGATCACGGCCGAGCGGATCATGTAAGGCGCAATCCCGATCTCGATCAGCCGCACGAGCGTGCTCGCGGCATCGTTGGTGTGCAGCGTGCTGAAGACCAGGTGCCCGGTGAGCGCGCTTTCCACGGCGATCTTGCAGGTCTCGAGGTCGCGCATCTCGCCGATCATGATGACGTCGGGGTCGTGGCGCAGGATGTGCCGGAGCGCCTGCGGAAAGCCGAAGTCGATCTGCGGCAAAAGCTGGATCTGGCGCGTGCGCGGCAGCTCGTATTCGATCGGGTCCTCGACCGTGACGATGTTCACGTTCTCCCTGCGCACGGCGGTGAGCGCGGCATAGAGCGTGGTCGTCTTGCCCGAGCCCGTGGGCCCGGTGACGAGGATGATGCCGTAGCTGCGCCGGATCAGGTCGAGAAAGCGCGCCTTGTCGGCGTCCTTGAAGCCGATCTCGTCGATCGAGCGCAGGCCCGCGTTCTTGTCGAGGATGCGGATGACCACGCTCTCGCCGAACTGCACCGGAATGACCGAGACGCGCAGATCGACCGGCTGCTCGTGGGTCTCGAGCCGGATCCGCCCATCCTGGGGCAGGCGGCGCTCGGTGATGTCGAGCGTGGCGAGCACCTTGATCCGGCTCACCACTGCGGGCAGGAGCGCGGCCCGGAGCGTGCGCACCGGCACGAGCGTGCCGTCGATGCGGTAGAGCACCTCGAACTCATGCTTGCCGGGCCGCAGGTGGATGTCGGAGGCATGCTGGCGCACCGCCTCGTGCAGGAGCCGATCGACGAGATGCACGATCGGCTCGCGCCGGGCGAGGTGTTCCGCGTCGCGGGCGAGGCTTTCCTGGTCCGAGGCGTAGGCGCTCGCGCGGCGTTCCTGTTCGGTCGCGAGGGCGGCGAGCGCGCGTGCTTCTTCAGCTTCCTCGGCGCTTCGGTAGAGCCGGAGCAGCGCCTCTTCGAGATCGGCCGTCCGTGCATGCACGAAGACGAACCGACGCCCGAGCGTGAAGCGGAGCAGCTCGATCGTCTCGGCATCCGGCAGTCGCGCTGCCGCCAGGACGATTGCATCGCGCCAGCGCATGAGGGGGACGACGCGAAAGCGTTCGGCCGTGGCCGCGGGCAGGAGCGATGTCACCGCCGGATCGATGTCGAAGTGCGGCAGATCGATCGCTGGCGTGGCCTTGAGCGCCGCGAGCGCGTGTCTCGCCACATCGAGGCCGGGGTGCGTGGCGGTGTCGGCCGCATCGTTCGCTGCCGCGCCTGTGCGGCTGGTCGTGGCCGCCTGGACGAGCCGCCGGGCGCGCTCCATCTGCTCGCGGGAGGGCGGTTCGCTGGCGAGCAGCATCTGTCCGAGCGGCGTGCGCGTCGTGACTTCGCGGTCGAACAGGGCGGCGAGCGCGGCCTGCGTGGCGATGGCGGGGACAGCGGGAGGGGACGCTCGGGGGGCGACGCGGTCAGGCACGGCGTGAAGCAGAGGGTGGAATGTCAGCGGTGTAGCAGCTCGTTGCCAACGCGCGCCTGACCTGTGTCAATCCGCGACACGGGTCGT
>CAZSTF010000157.1:2939-4078 GCA_964609555.1 uncultured Alcaligenaceae bacterium
CGCAGGGTGTCGAGCGCGTCGGGGTTGCGCTCGAGCAGGGTCGTGACCGCGGTGCCGAAGCCATACCAGCCCGGCAGGGCCACGCGCGTCTGCGCCCAGCCGAACACCCACGGGATTGCGCGCAGATCCTCGATGCGGCCGCCGCCCTTGCGCGAGGCGGGCCGCGAGCCGATGTTGAGCTCGGCGATCTCGCTGATCGGTGTGGCCTCGCGAAAGTAGGTCGGAAACCCATCTTCGCCGTAGACGAGCGAGCGGTACTCCGCAAACGAGAGCGCGGAGAGTTCAGCCGCGATCGCCTCGAAACGGCCCACCTGCGCGTCGTCCGTCGCCGTCGGCAGGAGCGAGCTTTCGAGCACCGCCGCGAGCAGGGCTTCGAGATTGCGTTCCGCCTGCTCGGG
Organism: uncultured Alcaligenaceae bacterium; assembly: GCA_964609555.1. Classification (GTDB taxonomy): domain Bacteria; phylum Pseudomonadota; class Gammaproteobacteria; order Burkholderiales; family Casimicrobiaceae; genus Casimicrobium. The sequence continues at coordinate 3,338 of CAZSTF010000157.1, forward strand.
GTCGCCGTACTTGCTCGAGATGATCTCGCCCTGCTCGGTCAGACGCAAGAAGCCATTGACCGCCCCCGTGGGCTGGGCGCGGATCGCCTCGTAGGACGGCCCGCCGCCGCGGCCCACGCTGCCGCCGCGGCCGTGGAACAGACAGAGCCGGATGCCCTGCTTCCGGAACGCTTCGACGAGCGCCTGCTGCGCGCGGTAGAGCGCCCAGTTCGCGGTGAAGTAGCCGCCGTCCTTGTTCGAGTCGCTGTAGCCGAGCATGACCTCCTGGGCCTCGCCGCGCGCAGCGATCCAGCGCCGGTAGAGCGGGTGGGCAAAGGCTTCGGCGAGGACGGCCGGCGCGCGTTCGAGATCCTCGATCGTCTCGAAGAGCGGGACGATGCCGACGGCAAGGTGCGGCGCCTCGCCGCCGCGGGCGAGTCCCACTTCCTTGAGCAGGATCGCGACCTCGAGGAGGTCGGAGACCGACTCCGCCTTGGAGATGATCGTGCGCGGAATGGCCTCGGGGCCGAATCGGGCGTGGACCTCGGCCGCGCGGCGGAAGATCGCGAGCTCCGAGAGCGCGGTCTCGGAGAGCCGCATGTAGGGCGAGGCGAGCAGGCGTGCGTGGCCGAGCTCCTGCGTGAGCAGCGCGATCCGCGAGGACTCGTCGAGCGCGCGGTAGTCGGCGCAGACGCCTGCCCCCGCGAGGAGTTCGGCCACCACGGCCTCATGCACGGCGGAGTTCTGCCTGAGGTCGATCGG
>CAZSTF010000158.1:0-4051 GCA_964609555.1 uncultured Alcaligenaceae bacterium
GCGAAGTCCTCCGCGCGGTCGGGGTCGCCGTACTCGGGAATCCAGTACCGGGCGATGCGGAAACGGTGGTAGCGCACCATGTCCAGGAGCGGCACCGAGCAGATGATCGCACCGAACAGGTCCGGACGCTGCGTCGCGGCAGCCCCTACGAGCAGCCCCCCGTTGCTGCCACCGAAGGCGACCAGCCGTTCGCGTGAGGTGTAACCCTCACGGATCAGCCACTCGGCTGCGGCGTGGAAATCATCGTAGACGTTCTGCTTGAGCCCGCGCTGACCTGCCTTGTGCCATGCCTCGCCATACTCGTTGCCGCCACGCAGGCCAGGCTGCGCGATGACCACGCCGCGATTGACGAGCAGAGCCCAACTGCCCAGATACCCCACGTTGATGCCGATATTGAAGCCACCGTAGCCGTAGAGCAGCGTCGGATGGCTGCCGTCGAGCTTGAGCCCCTTCCGGTGGCTCACGAACATCGGCACGAGTGTCCCGTCGCGGCTCTTCACCTTGACCACGCGAGTCTCGATCTGACTCGTGTCGATGACCGATTCGTCCTGATGGATGAGCGTCCAGGCGAAGGTCTTCGGATCGACCGTGTAGAGCTTGTACGGCGCATTGAAGGTGGAGAGCCCCACGTAGAGCTGATCGACCTCCCGGTCATAGAAAAGCGCCGTCACGCTGCCGAACTCGGGGGGCGCCAGATCGCGCACGAAGCGTCCGTTGAGGTCATGCGCACGCAGGCGCCCCACGAGCTCGTGTCGCTCGCGGACGATCAGGTGGCTACGCGTGACGACGAAGGACTCGATCTGCGCATCCTTGCGCTCGGGCACGAGCTCGCGCCAGTTGGAGAACTCCGGTGCCTGCATCGACGCGGTCATGATGCGGCCGTTGGGCGCGCCCGCCGTGGTCCATGCGTAAAGCGTCTCGCCGATCACCTCGATCGAGGCGTTCGCGTCCTTGACGTCGAAGACGACCCGCGGCGTCTCGTTGCTGCCGGTGCGTGAGAGGGCGTAGCGCGGTGAGCGCCCTTCCCCGACAAGCGTCACGGTGTAGGGCGCGTACTCAAGGTCATACACCCCGCCCCACTGCTTGGCGTCGGTGAAGCGCAGCACCACCGGCGAGGCGGCGAGGTCGGTGCCCAGCCGGTGGCGCTGCGTGTAGAGCGGGAGCTGCTTCGCCACCTGCTCCGCGGTGCGCGGTTGAACGTGGACGACCGCGTTGTCTGCCGTCCACGACACCCCCCAGACTTCCTTGAGCGGGGGGTAGACCTCGCGGCCGGTCCGGGTGTCGATGAAGTACTGCGTGGGCAGTTCGTCGCCGGCCCGCTGCACACCCACGGCCACGATCGACACATCGCGGCTGAAGCTGCGGGTCGAGATCGAGGACTTGCCGCTCGGGTCGAGGCGCACCGGATCGAACAGCAGCACGTCCCGGCCTTCGATCCGGGTGTAGAGCTTGGCCTGCGCATCCCCCTTCGCCTTGCGCGTGAAGAACTCGCGCCCCTTCACCCACTGCGGCGGCGAGGTGATCGTGCGGTCGATGAAGCGCGTCAACTCCTCGGCGAGCCCCGAGGGCACGGGCGCGTTCGCTTCGAGCCAGGCGCCGGTTGCGTCGTGTTGAGCACGTGTCCAGCGAACGACTTCCGGATCGCGATGATCCTCGAGCCAGCGGTACGGGTCGGTGAGACGAAGGCCATGCACAGTGTCGGTCACCGGGCGCGCAGCCGTCGCCGGCGGCGTAAACGGGGCGAACGAACGCGGTTGCGCATCAGCGACGGAACCGGCGACAGCGATTGCGAGAAGCATCGTCGGCAGGACGGAAAGCGTGACGGGGCGAGCGGGTGAAGCCATGGAAATCAGCGGGTGGCCGCGCGACCGCGATGGCGGATCAGGGCTACGGCAGTGATGAGCAGAAGCGAGAACAGGATCACGTTCCAGGCGGGCAGCGACAGACCCAGCACGCGGTCGATCTTGTTGCACTCGACCGACCCGGAGAGCGCCCGCGAAAACACGTCCATGAAGGGCAAGGTTTCGAGCATGTAGCTGATGCCCATGCCGCAGCTCGGCAGCTGATCGGCGGGCAAGGACTGGATCCACAGATGCCGGAGTGCGAGCGCCACGCCGCCGACGGCCGTGAGTCCCGCAACGACCGCGACCACGCGCGCGCCACGCTCCCCCGGGTTCACGAGCGCGGCCACCCCGAAGATGAGTGCAAGCAGGACGAACACCCCGCGCTGGAACCAGCACATCGGGCAGGGCTCCATGAGCAGGACGTACTGCAGATAGAACGCGTAGGCGAGAAGGCCGATGCAGGCCAGCGCGCACGCGGCATACGCAACACGGCGCGAAGGGAAGAAATCAAGGGGATTGATCATGGTTCGGAAGGCAAGAAACGGCTGCGGGGATCAGTGCAGGCGAAACGCATGGCGTGCTGCCTGCTCGATCGCATCCGCCCGGAACAGGAGCGGCAGCCGTGTGACCGGATCGAGATCCGGAAAGACGTCGGCAAGCACGGTCACCTGCTCGACCCGGCATTCGGCCAGCAGCGCGCGCATTTCCTCAGCCACGGATTCGGCTCGGTCGGTGGGAAAGAGTTCCGCGCGGAAGCCTTCCGCTCCGCGCTCGTCGAACGGGCTGGACAACGATAGCCGCACCTCGCCACCCGCGTCCGTGCGGTGGGCCGAGATCACCGCGGCTGGCTCCCCGACGCTCTGGCGGAACTTGCGCAGCGCGTTCGCCATGAACAGCTGAAGCGAGACCTCGCGCTGAGCGATTCGACCCTGGTAGAGCGCCGCGAGTGGTTCGCGCGGTGGGCGCGCCATGGCCAGAAGCGACAGCGTCCCGCCGCCCAATTGCTGCGCGAACGCCTGTGTGAACGGCATACCCCACGACCCGACTTCACGCTCCGAAAGCAGATCGACCCCAGGCGCGGCGAGCGCCCGTCCGATGAGAAAACGCAGGAACACCTGCTCCTGGTTTGCGGCCACGTCCATCGGTGCCCGATCGAGCGCGAGCGGCCCGCCCAGCGCCTCATCCACACGCCACCAGTCGAGCGTCCCTGGCAATCTTTCGAGCGTGAAGGCCGCCGAGGAGACGAGCGCGTTGCCGAGAGCAAAGGCCTGGTTCCCGCGCAGCGCGCGATGCGTCTTGAGCAGCTCGACGAACTCTTCGATGCGCGGCAGGGCACCCGGCACACGGACGGCACTCGGGCTGCCCGCGACGATGATCACCGGCAGCGCGAACACCGTCGCCGCGAGCCCCTCGGCAGAATGCGTGCGCCGTGCCGCCTCGACGTGAGCGCGGGCCAGGCTTCGTGCGAGGAGTCGCAGGGCACCGAGCGAGGGTGCCGCCGCGAGCGCCGCGGAGATCGGCGTTGCATCACCCGCAATCAGATGACCGGCCAGACGCTCGACCAGCCGCGCCTCCTGTTTCTCGGCGATCACGGCCACCTCGGCAACGAGGCTGGCTTGGGCCGCGTCGATCAGCTCCGCGGCCGCGGGCGGCAGCGCATCGACGCGCTCGGGCGCGAACGCACGCGGATCGGGAAGGGAAAAGTCCATCGACAGGCATTCTAGGGATGCCTGATCTTGCGCAGATGGAGTGCTAGGCAGAAGCGAAGGGACGCGCTACGATGCCTTGCATTCCAACGCTCAAATCACATCACACCATGGAATCCCTCCAAGCGAAAGCGGTCCAGCCCCACCTTGCAGGACGTTCCGCGCGCGTCGCGGTGGTCGCAGCCCTTGGCCTGCTCGCGGCGAGCTGGGCTGTCGCAAACGAGATCCGGGTCTGCTCGGATTCATGGCTACGGGGCCAGTGCGTCACGGTGCGCGGCAGCACGCCTGACCTGTCGCGACTCGGCTTCAACAACACGATTTCGAGCTTCCAGGTGCGTTCAGGGACGTGGAACCTCTGCACCGGGCCGGGCTACACCGGCCGCTGCGAGGTCGTCACCGGCTCCGCGATGGACCTGCGGGGTACGCCGCTGCAGGACAACGTGAGCTCGCTGCAACCGTACATGCAGCGCCCGCCGGTCAATCGGCCGGAGCCCGTCTGGC
>CAZSTF010000159.1:0-1996 GCA_964609555.1 uncultured Alcaligenaceae bacterium
CTGATCGAGCGCGTCCTCGCGCAGGCGCTGGCCGAGCGGCGTGCCGGGGTGAACGTGCTTCTTTACGGGCCCTCGGGAACCGGCAAGACGCAACTCACCCGCGCCCTCGCGGCACGCCTTGGGTGCCAACTGCTCGAAGTCGCCCGGGAGGACGTGGGTGGAAACCCCATTTCGAGCGGATCGCGCCTCGGTGCCTACCGCTTTGCCCAGCGTCTGGTGGCCGAGCGACCAGCGAGCCTGCTGGTCTTCGATGAGTGCGAGGACGCGTTTGACGACCGAGGTGACTATCACGTCTGGAAGGGCCCTGTCGTCGCGTCGGCCGCGAGCAAGGGCTGGCGCACACGCATGCTCGAGCGCAACGCCGCACCGACGTTCTGGGTCGCCAACTCGATTGCATCGCTCGACGAGGCACTGATCCGGCGCTTTGACGTCGTGCTCGAAATGCCGACACCACCTCGCGCCAAGCGCCGCGCGATCCTGACCGCGCACGCGGGCGGCCTGCTGTCTCCGGCGCGCATTGCCGAACTTGCGGAGAACGGTGACATCGCGCCCGCGCTCGTGAGCCGTGCACGCGACGTGATCCACTCGGTCGACCCCGCGCTCGATCCTGCCGAGCGGTCGGTGCTGTTCGAACGGCTGCTCGAGGAAACGCTCAAGGCCCAGGGTCATGGCCGAATCCTTTCGCGGCCAACGATCTCGCTGCCTGACCTGTACGACCCGGCCTTCGTCAACACGCGCGCGGACCTGCTCGCGCTCGCCGACGGTCTGGCACGCACCGGGAGCGGGCGGCTTTGCTTTCACGGGCCACCGGGCACGGGCAAGAGCGCCTTTGCGCGCTGGCTGGCCCATCGGATCGACCGGCCGCTGCTCGTGCGTCGCGCCTCGGACCTTCTTTCACCCTGGGTCGGTGCAACGGAAGCCCTCGTGGCGGCTGCGTTCGAAGAAGCGCGGCGGGAGGAGGCCGTCCTGCTCATCGACGAGGCCGACAGCTTCCTGCGCGATCGACGGACGGCGCGCGCCTCGTGGGAAGTCACACAGGTCAACGAGATGCTCACGCAGATGGAGGCCTTCGAGGGCATCTTCATCGCCTCGACCAACCTGATGGAGGACATCGATCCCGCCTCGCTGCGTCGGTTCGATCTGAAGATTGCCTTCCACCCACTCACCGCGGTTCAGGCCAAGGCCCTCCTGATCCATGCCGCGACGACGCTCGGCCTCGCGCCGCCCACCGAATCCGCGCTCGAGAGGGTCGGTCGGCTGAGTCTCATCACGCCGGGTGACTTCGCGACTGTCATGCGGCAGCACCGCGTCCATCCCTTCCCGGATGCAAATGCCCTCGCCGAGGCGCTCGAAGCCGAAGGCCGCCTGAAGGAGCGCGCGCACGCATCCATCGGTTTCGTTCGCCATTGAACGCGGAACCTTTGAACGCAGAACCTCCCGTCGCTTGCCCCATCCATCCCCGCTGGCTCACGACCATGAACACCGCCCCCAGTCGCACTTCACGCCCACCGAACCCGCTCCAACTCCGGGATCTGCTTGCCTTCCGGCGATGTCCGAAGCTGCTCTGGCTGTCCGTGCACGCGCCGGAGCACCGCGACGAGCAGGAACCCGACGACCCATGGGCATGGACGCAGGCGGATCGGCGCCGCATCGAGCGCAGGGCGCTTTTCGAGGAGGTCCGCTTTCATTTCGACGCCGATGACGAGGGGATCGTCGTCGAAGACCTGCTCGATTCATCGATTGGTCATGTCGATCCCCTCTGGACGCTGTCGGCGACGCGCAAGGCGCTCGCGCACCGTGACCCCGTCTTCCACGGCATGGTCGGGGATGAAGCGCTCTGTGCGCACGTGCCGGTGCTTCTGCCTGCGGGGAGCCCGCGCTCGCGGGGGCGCTGGGCGCTCGTCGATGTGCGCTCCGTGACGAAGGCGTCGACGCACCACGTCGATCGGATCGCGATTCAGGTTCATGCTGCGGAGCGCATGGGGCTCTCGGTCGA
>CAZSTF010000159.1:2096-4034 GCA_964609555.1 uncultured Alcaligenaceae bacterium
TCGATCGGATCGCGATTCAGGTTCATGCTGCGGAGCGCATGGGGCTCTCGGTCGAGGACGTCGGGCTGCTTCGGCTCGACGGTGACTGGGTTTACGCAGGCGATCGCGATCTCACCGGGCTCTTCGTTCAGGACGACTTGACCGAAACGGCGCGGACGCTCGCTGCCGATGTACCGACGTGGATGGAGGCGGCCCGCGCGACGTTGCGCAAACGGCGTGCGCCAGACACGGCGATGGGGCCGCACTGCACCGACCCGTATCTCTGTCCCTTCCACACGCACTGCGCGGGCAGCGCCCCGAGCGCCGGGCATCCGATCGCGTGGCTGCCCCGCGGGAAGAAGGCCTTTGACCACGTGGCCGAGACTGGGGTGCGCACGATGGAGGACGTGCCCGACGAGCTGCTCAACCGAAAGCAATTGCTCGTGAAGCAAGCCACGCTCTCCGGCAAACCGTATCTGAACCGCACGGGGGCGATTGCGGCGCTCGAGAAGCTCGGCGGCGTTCGTCCGCCTGCGTATTTCCTCGACTTCGAAACGATTGACTGGGCCATTCCGCGCTGGAAGGGCACGCGCCCGAAAGAACAGGTGCCTTTCCAAGCCAGCGTCCACGAGATCACCGCGCGCGCGCGGCTCAAGTACCACGCCTTTCTCGATGAGACGGGCGCGGACCCCACGCGCGCGCTGGCCGAAATGCTGATCGCAGCCTGCGGCGTCGATGGGCCCGTGTTCGTCTACAACGCATCGGTCGAGGTAGGCTGCCTCGAACGGATGGCCGGACGGCTGCCGCAACGGCTGGCAAAGCCCATTCTCGCGATCGCGAAGCGCATCGTGGACCTGCTGCCGCTGACGCGTGAACACTACTACCACCCCGACCAGCAAGGCAGTTGGAGCATCAAGGCCGTGCTGCCCACGATTGCGCCGGCGCTCGACTACGAAACCCTCGAAGGCGTGCGTAACGGGCCGATGGCGCAGGTGGCCTATGCCGAACTCATCTGGCCAGACACCCTCGACGAACGCAAGCGTGAGCTGAAAGCCGCGCTCCTGCGCTACTGCGAGCGCGACACGCTCGCCCTCGTGCGGCTGTGGCAGCATCTCACGGGGCAGTCGATCAAGGAACGCTGAGGGGGGAGAAGGAGCGAATGGGACGACGGGGCGGCACGGCGGAATCGCTCATGCTCGCGCTCGAGCTGATCCGGCTCATCCCGCGGGACACGCCCATCACGGCACCCCAGTTGCAGCAAGAGCTGCAAAAGCGGGGGTTCGAGCGCGAACTGCGCAGCATCCAGCGCCTGCTCGAAGTGCTCAGCATGCATCTCGACATCGAATGCGATCGGCGCAGCCGTCCGTACGGCTACCGCTGGAAGACCGGCGCAGCCGCGTTTTCCATGGCCGCGACCCTGACGCCGCAGGAATCGCTGCTCCTCAAACTCGCGACCGATCACCTGCGACGCGTTCTGCCCCCGCGAACGATCGAGCGCCTTGCGCCCTTTCTCGAGCAGGCGCGGCTCAACCTGGGCCCCGACCGCGGCACACCCGAAGGACGCTGGCCCAGAAAGATCGGCATCGACAGCACGTCGCAACCGCTTCTGCCGCCGCCTATCGAGGCGAAGGTGCTCGAAGCGGTCGCCACGGCGCTTTTCGAGGATCGCTGGCTGCGTCTCACCTACCGCAACAAGCACGACCGCGAGCACCCGGGCGAGGTGCAACCGCTTGGCCTGATCCAGCAAGGGGAACGCCTCTACCTCGTCGCGCTCTACGAAGGCCGCACGGAGCCCCGGCACCTCGCCCTTCACCGCATTCGCGAGGCGGAGGTTCTTCCACAAGCGTTTCGCCCGCCCGACGACTTCGACCTGCGGCAGCATATTGCCGAGGGGCGGCTGGATTTCGGCACCGGGCGCAAGATCCGGCTCAGCTTCTCGATCCACCCGGACGCGGGAAA
>CAZSTF010000160.1:0-4021 GCA_964609555.1 uncultured Alcaligenaceae bacterium
CCTGAAGTTGAAGCCGCAGAACCTGCTGCTCAATCTGCCCCTCAACCGGGGCTGAGCCATGGCATCGCGGGGGTGGCGCATCCGGCTCGCGGTGCGCCGCGTATGCTTTGACTCTCTCCCGCTATCCAGCCAACCGTGCAGATCATCGAGACTCCCCACGCCCGCCTGCTGGCACGCTTTCAGGGTGTGCGGGCGGTGACCGAGCGACTCGCCGCGCCGCTCACGGCCGAGGACTGCCAGGCGCAGTCGATGCCGGATGCGAGCCCGGTGAAGTGGCATCTGGCGCACACGTGCTGGTTCTTCGAGACCTTCGTGCTCGAGCGCTTCGAGCCGGTGTTTCGCCCCTTTGATCCCTCGTTCCGGGTGCTCTTCAACAGCTACTACGACGCGGTGGGTGACCGCCATCCGCGTCCGCTTCGCGGGCTGCTCACCCGCCCGACGCTCGAGCAGGTGCGCGCGTGGCGCGCTGACGTGGATGCGCGAATCACGCAACTGCTCATGCAAGCCCCGGAGTCCGAGGCGTGCGCGCTCATCGAACTCGGCTGCAATCACGAAGAGCAGCATCAGGAGCTGATGCTGACTGACGTGAAGCACCTCTTCTCGCAGACGCTGCTTTACCCGGCGTATCAGCCGCGACCTGCGGCAAACCCGCCTGCCGCGGGTGGAGTGGCACCGCTCCAGTGGCTCCGGGTTGCAGAAGGATGCTACGAAATCGGTCACGCGGGGCCCCGATTCGCGTTTGACAACGAAGGGCCGCGCCATCGTATCTGGCTTGAACGGTGCGCAGTCGCCCACCGCTTGGTGACACATGCGGAATGGGCCGAGTTCATCGCCGATGGCGGCTATCGGAATCCGTCCTGGTGGCTCTCCGAGGGCTGGGCGTGGGTGACGAGCCAAGGCATCCAGGCGCCGCTCTATTGGCAGGGCACGCGGGCCGAGGATCCGGTGTTCACGCTCCATGGCCTCGAGACCGTGGAGCCATCGAGCCCTGTCCTGCACGTGAGCTATTACGAGGCCGACGCCTATGCCCGCTGGCGCTCGGCCACCGATCCGCATTGCGCGGGCGCGCGGTTGCCCACCGAGGTGGAGTGGGAGGTCGCCGTCAGCCTACATCGTCCCGTTGCCAGCGCGGTGGAATGCGTGGCCGAAGCGCAGGATGGCCTTCACCCCCAAGCCGCTCCGGGCGATGACGTGTCAGGCTGTGTGCAGGTGGACGACACGCTCTGGCAGTGGACAAGTTCAAGTTACGCCGCCTATCCGGGCTACCGTCCTCCACCCGGAGCGGTGGGCGAATACAACGGCAAATTCATGGTCAACCAGTACGTCTTGCGCGGCGGGTCGTTCGCCACGCCCCCCGCGCATCGGCGTCTGAGCTACCGCAATTTCTTTCCTGCGGGTGCCCGCTGGCAGTTCACCGGCGTGCGGCTTGCCCGCGACGGTTGATCAGTGCGCGCCCGGATCGGTGCCGCCAAGACTTTTTGCCCCCACCACGATCCGCGTCACGGTCGTGACAGCGCAGGCCGCGGCGAACACCCAGGCGATCGGCGCAAAGTGCTTCGGCCACAGGCACACGAGGGCGAAGGCGAGGATTGTTTCGGTGCCCTCGGTAAGTCCGCCCAAGTAGTAGAGCCCCTTGCCCGGATAGACCGGGTTCGACACACCGGGACGCGCGGCGGCATAGGCCAGAAAGCTCGTGCCGGTGCCGATGAATCCCGCGAGGAGCGCGGCGGCCGGGAGCGCGTTCTGCGCCGGAGCGGCCACGGCAAAGGCCAGCGGGATCGAGGCGTAGAAGACGAAGTCGAGCACGATGTCGAGAAAAGCCCCACGGGCCGTGGGCGTGCCGAGGCGGGCGAGTGCGCCATCGACGCCATCCAGAAATCGGTTGACGAGGATCATGACCAGGGCCGCCTCGGTCTGGCCGATCACGATGAGGGGGGCGGCTGCCATGCCGACGAGCCAGCCCGCGATCGTGACCGTGTCCGCACGCACGCCCCGCGCGTGGAGCCGTGCCGCGATGGCGCGGTGCGCACTTGCAAATATCGGCAGCAGATGACGATCCAGCATGATTTGCAGGCAGTTTAGGAGGCCTTTGCTAGATTCGGGCGCATGACCTCCGCGCTGGCCCTCGTCGTGATCGTGCTCGCTGCGAGCGTGCTGACGGTGGCCGTCTGCCGTGCGCTCGGGCTGCCTTCGCTCCTGGGCTACCTGGCGGTGGGCATGCTTCTCGGCCCGCATGCGTTGAAGCTGATTCCCGACAGCGAGCAGGCGCGTCATCTGGCCGAATACGGCGTGGTCTTTCTCATGTTCTCGATCGGGCTCGAGTTCTCGCTGCCGCAGTTCCGGGCGATGCGGCACCTCGTGCTCGGGCTGGGCGCGGCGCAGTTCGCGATCCTGTTCGCCCTCTTCGGCGTCCTTGCCTTCGTCTGGCTTGGGCAGTGGCCGGCCGCGATCGTGCTCGCCTCGGCGCTCGCGATGTCCTCCACCGCGATCGGTGCCAAGCTCCTGGTGGAGCGCAACGAACTGTCCGCGCCCCACGCGCGGCACACGCTCGGCATCCTGATCTTCGAGGACATCGTGGTGATCCCGCTTCTGATCGTCCTGCCGGTGCTTGCAGGCGGGAGCGCCGGCTGGAGCGACATCGGCTGGACGATCGCGAAGACGCTCGCCCTGCTCGGGCTGCTCCTCGGTTTCGGCCAGCCCCTCCTGCGCTTCTGGCTCGATCAGGTCGCCCGCCGCAAGACCGGCGAGTTGTTCATGCTGAACGTGCTCCTGGTCACGCTCTCGCTCGCCTGGCTCTGTCATCTGGCCGGCCTGCCGCTCGCGCTCGGTGCCTTCGTTGCCGGGATGCTGATCGCCGAGACCGAATACAAGCTGCAGGTGGAGGACGACATCCGCCCGTTCCGCGACGTGCTGCTCGGGCTCTTCTTCATCTCGGTGGGCATGCAGCTCGATGCCCGTTTCGTGCTCGCGAACTTCTTCTGGGTGGCGGCGCTCGTCGTGTTCATACCGCTCATCAAGACGGCCGTGACGTACCCACTTGCGCGCCGCTTCGGTCTGCGCAACACCGAGGCCACGCTCGCAAACGCGCTTCTTCTGCCGGCGGGCGAGTTCGGCTTCGTGCTGATCACGCTCGGGCTCACGCTCGGCGTGCTCGGCGAACATCCAGCGCAGATCGCGATTGCGGCCATGGTGTTGCTCATGCTGGCCGCACCGCTGTATCCCGCGTTGGCCGAGCGCATCAACAAGCGGCTCTCGGCCCGTGACTTCCTCGCCCGTTCGGCCGACATCTTCAAGATCGCGGCCGAAAGCATTTCGCGCAGCGACCATGTGCTGATCTGCGGCTTCGGGCGAAGCGGACAGTACCTCGCGCGGCTGCTCGAAGCCGAGGGTGTGCGCGTGGTCGCGCTCGATCACGACCCCGAGCGGGTGCGCGAGGCCGCGGGCAGCGGGGAAGTCGTCTTCGGCGATGCCGCCCGGCGCGAGGTGCTGATCGCCGCCGGGATCGAGCGGGCGCGGGCGCTCGTGATTTCGTTCGCGAGCGTCGATGTCGCCCTCCGGATCATCGGCACGGTGCGCAGTGTGCGCGCCGATCTGCCGATCATCGTACGGACCGCCGACGACGAGGCGATCGATCGGCTGCTCGCGGCGGGTGCGACCGAGGTCGTGCCGGACGTGCTCGAAGGCTCGCTCATGCTGGCCTCGCATTCACTGCTGCTCATTGGCACGCCGCTGCCTCAGGTGCTTCGCCGCATCCGCGCGGTGCGAGAGGAGCGCTACAGCCTGTTCCGCGGCTTCTATCGGGGGGCCTCCGACGGCAATGAAGCCGATGGCGATGCGCGCGTGCTGCACACGGTCGTGCTGCCGACGGGTTCATCCGCCGTGGGTCAGCGCTGGCAGGACCTGGAAGCACTGTTTCGGGGCGAAGACGTGGAGGTCACGCACATCCGGCGTGCGGGACAGCGGCTCACGCCGGATGCAGGACTCGTGCTCGAGGGGGGCGACGCGCTGGTGCTCATGGGGA
>CAZSTF010000161.1:0-4015 GCA_964609555.1 uncultured Alcaligenaceae bacterium
TCTTGTCGGCGAAGCGGTGGATCTTGTCCTCGATCGAGGGACAGTAGCGCGGGCCGACGCCCTCGATCACCCCGGTGAACATCGGGCTCCGGTCGAGGCCGGAGCGGATGATTTCGTGCGTGCGTTCGTTGGTGTGCGTGATCCAGCACGGCAATTGGCGCGGATGCATCTCCCGCCGGCCCAGAAAGCTGAACACCGGGACCGGATCATCGCCCGGCTGGATCGCAAGCTTCGAGAAGTCGATTGTCTTGCCGTCGAGTCGGGGCGGGGTGCCCGTCTTGAGGCGTCCCTGAGGCAGCTTCATCTCCCGCAGGCGGGCACCGAGTGTGGTCGCCGCGGGATCGCCTGCGCGTCCCGCGGTGTAGTTCTGCAGGCCGATGTGGATCAGCCCGGAAAGAAAAGTGCCCGCTGTCAGCACAACGGTCGCACCGAGGAAGTCCACCCCCATCTGGGTGCGCACGCGGGTTGCCCGATCGCCCTCGGTCAGCACGTCATCGACCGGCTGCTGGAACAAGGTCAGGTTCGGCTGGTTCTCGAGACGCCGCCGGATGGCCGCCCGGTAGAGCACGCGGTCGTTCTGCGCCCGAGTTGCACGCACTGCGGGCCCCTTGGAGGCGTTCAGGATGCGGAACTGGATGCCTGCCTCGTCCGTCGCGATCGCCATCGCACCGCCCAGGGCATCGACCTCCTTGACCAGGTGACTCTTTCCGATGCCCCCGATCGATGGGTTGCAGCTCATCTGCCCGAGCGTTTCGATCGAGTGCGTGAGCAGCAGCGTTTTCGCGCCCGTGCGGGCGGCCGCGAGCGCAGCCTCGGTGCCGGCATGGCCGCCACCGACCACGATCACATCGAAGCGGTCAGGGTAGATCATGGAGGTTGATGGCCCAATCCGAGAGACGTCCTCGAGGTTTCACGTGAAACCCGGCGCCGTGATCAGGGAGGCGGAATTGTAGTTTGAGCCGCCCGGCGGGCCCCTGTTTCACGTGAAACGTCAGAAGCCCCAGGATCGGGACGGCACGGCCCGCTCACCTGAGCGCACCGCGGACGTCACCTCCTCAAAGCCCTGCCCGGTCCAGCGAAAGAACCGCGCGCCCTCGATCGAGGCCAGCGACGCGGGCGGCAAGCGATACCGGTAGCGCACGCCGTCCCAGACCCGATCTGATTTGGTCGAGCCGTTCGGGTTGATGATTGGCTTGAGCGCCCCGGGCGCAGGCGGAGCACCGTCCGCACGCAGGACAAAGAGAAACGGCGTCATCTCGGTCAGCACATGACACCGGGCGACCGTTGCCGACTCTTTCGCAAGCGCCTTGACGGTCACATCGGCAAAGCGCGGGAACCATCCCCCTGGATCGGCCGATGCGGTGTCAAGAAAGACCAGGACGCAGGGCTCGGACGTTCTGGCCACCTCCTCCGCGGTCCGTACGGCGGTCTCCGACACGGTGCGCAGCGGTCCGGTCGACCACGTCTGATACCGTTCGGCGACCGGTCTCACTGCGGTCACTGACAACCCAAGCCAGACGGCAAACCCGAGCAGCAGAAGCCACGACCGCCCCCGTGGCATGACCCCCACACCCGCCGCGACGGCCATCGACACGGCAATCCACGGCGCATAGAAGAAGCGTGCGTAGGTGACGGTGCCGAGCGGCTCGCCATTGAGCATCACCGCAAAGCCGCCTGCCAGCGCAAGCTGGGACACGGTCGCCGCTGGGATCATGACACCGAGCGCCAAGAGGAGACCGGGCGAGCGAACCCCGCCCCACGCAACCGCAATCAGTGACAGCCCAACCCCGACCCAAGCAAGGAGTTCACCCCGACCCGGTTGCAACAAATCGAACCAGCGGCCCGCCGCCGCACCCCACGCAAGAAAGCCCCGCCACGCCGCCGCAAGCGGGTCGGCAGGCACGGCTGCGTAGGCATCGGTCAGCAGATGATGGCGCCACAGAAAACACCCGACGGCGACCGCAACGAGTGACCCGGCCAGCCGCAGCGCGAGGCTACGATGCACCGGTTCTCCACCGATGGATCGCGCAAGCGCGAGAACGACCGCGAGCCCACCCAGCATCGCGTAGGCCGATTCCTTGCTGAAGCACGCCAGCGCGGCAGCCACGAGACAGGCGCTCCATGCCGCAAGACCGACGGTCGGCGTCGGCCGCGTGAGCACGACCAGCGCCAGACGTGCCGTAACCAGTGTCCACAGCACCGCGAGCAGATCGAAGCGATTGGACGGCCAGACAGCCGCCACGAGCGCCATCGGTCCGAGCAGGACGAGCATCGCCCCAACCCAGAGCGCACGCCGTGGTAGCGCGAGCGCCCGCAGGACGCTGACCGCCACCACCGCGTTCGCCGCGTGAAGCAGGAGATTCACGGCAAACTGGGCGCGCTCTGACCCTCCCGACGCCGCCTGAACGAGCCACCAGGCGATCACGCCCACCGGCCGGAAGTAGAGCGGCTCGTAGAAATGCGACGTCCAGAACGCGCTCCACGGATTCGTGATCGATCGGGCAGTGGCCGTGAACACCCAATCGTCGATCACGAGGCCGGCCCACAGCATGGGCGCCGTCTGCCAGAGCATCGCAGCCAGCAACAGCCCGAAGATGAACCACGGCCAGCGCACCCGCTCCGCGTTGGCCTCCTGTCCAAAGGACCGGTCGCGTCGCATCATGGCCACCGGGGTCTCGGCGCCCGGCCCCTCGTCAACAGCGTCTCAGACGCCTCACAGACGCGCATCGAGCTGCCGCGTCACATAAGTGAGCAAGCCCTCGCTTGCGTGCTCGACGAGATCCAGCACGTGCTCGAACGCTTCCGGCCCCTCGTAGTACGGATCGGGAACTTCGCGCAGATCGCGGATCCGCCCATTCGAGGCAAAGTCAAGGAAGCGCCGCACCCGATCGTCATGTCCGGCGGGTGCATGACCCAGGAGCGCTGCGCGATTGAACTCATCCTTCGCGAGCAGGAGGTCGAAGCGATCGTAATCCTCGGGCACGACCGCCCGTGCACGCAGCATCGACAGGTCATAACCGCGGGCCCGCGCCGCCTGCTGCGTGCGCGGATCCGGCGGCTGTCCGATGTGGCCGCTGTAGGTCCCTGCGGAATCGATGTGGACGCGACCCGCGAGCCCCGCCGCTTCGACCTTGGCCCGGAACACGCCTTCGGCCGTCGGGCTTCGGCAGATGTTGCCCATGCAGACGAAGAGGATCTTCATCGAGGTCGATGCAGCGCTCACTTTCGAAGGCGCGGCAACAATGCGCGCCCAAACGCTTCGAGCCGGCCGTCGTCCGGCCGATCACCGCGAGCCACGAGCAACGCCTGCTGGTCGTTGATCAGGACCCACAGTTGCCGGGCATCGGCACCGTTGTTCAGGAACGCCTCCCGGCCAAGCCCGGAGACGGGACGGCGGGACACCGCAGGCTCGCGACGCATGGTTGCTGCGGGAACAAGCGCAGCGTAAGCGAAGACCGCCTCCCTGCCTGACTTCCCGCCATCCCACTGGCATCCACTCGAGGCCGCCGTGCCGTCATAGCTGAACCGCTTGCCTTCCGCGACCGCCGGCTTCGAAAGCAAGGCCTCGACTTCCCCTGCGGTCACGGCGCGACACAGATCGGCAGCCCCGAGATCGCCGAGATTCACGACGCCCTGCGCAGAAATCGCAGGGCTCGCCACGGCCAAAGCAAGAAGTGCCATGCTGCGCATCATCATTGATTCCTCCTTGCCATCTGCAGGGGCGACTGAGACTACACGTCGAGATTGCGCACGCCGAGCGCATTGCCCTCGATGAAGGCGCGGCGTGGCTCCACGTCCTCGCCCATGAGCGTAGTGAAGATCTCGTCGGCGGCAATGGCGTCCTCGATCTGCACCTTGAGCAGACGCCGCACCTTCGGGTCCATGGTGGTTTCCCAGAGCTGCTCGGCATTCATCTCGCCCAAGCCCTTGTAGCGCTGGATCGAGAGGTTCGCACGCGCCCGGTCGAGCAGCCACTCGATCGCCTGCCGGAAGCCGGTCACCGCGGCTTCCTCGC
>CAZSTF010000162.1:0-4013 GCA_964609555.1 uncultured Alcaligenaceae bacterium
CCGAAACCAAGAAAACCGCCGAGCAGAAGATGCAGAAGGCGATCGAAGCGCTCAAGCACAACTTCTCGCGCGTCCGGACCGGACGTGCCCACGCTGGCATGCTCGATGGCGTGATGGTCGAGTACTACGGGACGATGACACCGATCAACGGCGTGGCCAGCATCACGCTGCTCGATGCACGGACGATCGGCGTGCAGCCGTTCGAGAAGAAGATGATCCAGACCATCGAGAAGGCCATCCGCGAGGCGGACCTCGGTCTCAACCCGTCGGTCAACTCGGACATCATTCGCGTGCCGATGCCGATGATGAGCGAGGAGCGTCGGCGGGAACTGGTCAAGGTCGTGAAGGGCGAGGCCGAGGACGCACGTGTTGCCGTCCGCAACGCGCGGCGCGACGCCAATGGCGCGCTCAAGGATGCCTTGAAGGCCAAGACGGTCTCCGAGGACGAAGAACGGCGCGGCCAGGACGAGATCCAGAAGATGACCGACCGCTACATCGGCGAGATCGACAAGCTATTTGCGGCCAAGGAAGCCGAGTTGATGGCGGTGTGACCGACCGCGGCGGCCCGAACTCACACGACCCGCGCGCCTCGTCCGATGTCGCCCGCCCCGAAAGTGCCACGCCACGTTGCCGTGGTGATGGATGGCAATGGCCGTTGGGCCCAGCGGCGCATGCTGCCGCGGGTGGCCGGCCACCGTCAGGGCGTCGAATCGGTTCGCTCGATCATCCGGGTGGTCGGCGAGCGGGGCATCCGGCATCTGACGCTGTTCGCGTTCAGCAGCGAAAACTGGCAGCGTCCGGCCGATGAAGTGGGCTTCCTCATGGAACTGTTCCTCCGCGCGCTGCGGGAGGAGATGGATCGCCTGCATGACAGCGGCGTTCGTTTCACCGCCATTGGTGATCTCTCGCGTCTGGCACCGGAGACCCAGCAACTGATCGCCGAGGCGCAAGCGCGCACGGCAGCCAACGATCGCCTGTGGCTCAACGTCGCGGTCAACTATGGCGGGCGCTGGGACATCGCCCAGGCGGTCGCGCGCGCCGCGGCCGAGGGGCGTCCGCATGCCTTCCCCGACTACCTCGCGCTCGCGGGACAGCCTGATCCGGACCTGTTCATCCGCACGGGGGGTGAGCGTCGGGTCAGCAACTTTCTGCTCTGGCAGATGGCCTACACCGAGCTCTATTTCACGGACGTTCTTTGGCCCGAATTCGGTGCCGAGGACCTCGAGCAGGCACTCGCTTGGTACGCGGGCCGAGAGCGGCGGTTCGGCATGACCGGCGAGCAGGTGCGAGAGGTCGCCGGTGGTTGAGGCGTCGCGCCCGCCATCCGACCTGCGGGTACGGGTGGTCACCGCCGTGCTGCTCGCAGCCGTGGTTCTGGGTACGTTGGCCGTGGGTGGGACGTGGGGGTGGGCGGTCCTCGTCTTCGTCTTTGCGTCCGTGGCCGTCTGGGAAGGTTCGAGGCTCGTGGGGCGGGGTGCTGGCGGAGGCGAGCGCGCTGCCGATCCGTTGGCGCTCGGTCTCGGGCTCGTGGCCGTGGCCACCGCGCTCGTGTTGACCGCACGGCTCGATCCGGCTGCGGGCAACGAGGTGATCGTCCTCTGGCTTCTGCTCGCCTTGGTCTACTGGGTCGTCCCCGTGCCGATCGGATTGGCCAGAACGCACATCGCCACCGTCACGCCGCTGGGAGCGTTGTCGATCGCGCTCGTGGTCGGGGCGACAGTGCTTTCGGTCGTGCTGCTGCACCGGAAGGGGGTGGCGTGGCTCGTCGCCGCCTTGGTCATCGCGGTGGTCGCGGATGTCGCAGCCTACTTCGTCGGCAGACGCTGGGGCCGGGTCAAGCTCGCGCCGCAAGTGAGCCCGAAGAAAACCCGTGAAGGGGCCATCGGCGGGCTGCTCGCGGCATCGGCGTGGGTTGCGGTTTCGGCGTGGCTGGCGGGACTGCTCTCGAGTGCCGGCGCGTGGCTCGTGGCCCTGGTGGCCGGCGCGTTGCTCGGCGTGCTCTCGATCCTCGGGGATCTGTGGGAATCGCAGCTCAAGCGGCAAGCGGGGGTGAAGGATTCCTCGAATCTGCTGCCCGGACACGGCGGGGTGCTCGACCGGATCGACGCCCAACTCGCGGTCTTGCCTGGAGTCACGCTGGCCCTGATTCTTCTAGGGCAGTTGCCATGAGTGCCGTGACGCATCTCGCCGTGCTCGGGGCCACGGGCTCCATCGGCCAGCACACGCTCGAGGTGGTCCGGCAGCACCGCGAGCGCTTTGTCGTCGAGTCACTCGCGGCCAACGCCGACTGGCAGGGCATGCTTGCGCTCGTGCGCGAGTTTGCGCCGCGCACCGTCGTGATGAACGATGCCGACTCGGCGCTTGCATTGCGCGAGGCGCTGGGGCGTCATCACTCGGACGTCCGGATCGAGGTCGGTTCGGATGCGGTCGCGGCGATCGCGCGGGCACCGGAAGTCGATACCGTCATCGCCGGCATTTCCGGCTTCGCTGGTCTGGGCTCTGCTTGGGCGGCGGTCAGCGCGGGCAAGCGACTGCTCCTCGCCAACAAGGAGGCCCTCGTGGCCTCGGGGCGCCTGCTGCTTGCCCAGGCTCGCGCGCACGGCGCAATGATCCTTCCGCTCGACAGCGAGCACAACGCGCTGTACCAGTGCCTCGGCGGCATCACGGCCTGCCCGAAGCAGGTGGCCCGGCTCACGCTCACGGCCTCGGGCGGGCCCTTCCGCACGCGGGATCCGGGCTCCTTCGCATCGATCACGCCGGAGGAGGCGTGCAAGCACCCCAACTGGTCGATGGGGCGCAAGATTTCGGTCGACTCAGCCACACTCGTCAACAAAGGCCTCGAGGTCATCGAGGCCGCGCTCCTCTTCGACCGGCCCGGCACGGACATCGACGTGCTGATCCATCCTACGAGTACGGTCCATGCGCTGGTGGAGTTCGTCGATGGCAGCGTGCTCGCGCACCTCGGCCCTTCGAACATGTCGGTGCCGATCGCGCATGCGCTTGGCCTGCCCGAGCGCCTCGCACTCGAGGTCGACCGCCTGTCACTGCTCAAACTGGGTCGTCTCGAATTCTTCCCGGTCGATCCGGTGCGGTACCCCGCGCTTCGACTGGCCTACGCGGCGCTCGCGGCCGGGCAGGGCGCATGCCTCGCATTGAACGCAAGCAACGAGGTGGCGGTCCAAGCGTTTCTGGATCGCCGTATCGCATACACCGACATCGTTCCCGTGATCGAAACCACGCTCGCTAGCCATACAGTCGCCGATCCATCAGACATCGCGCAAGTGTTCGCGCTCGACGGCGAGGTGCGACGGATGGCCGAGGACGCCGTTGCTACGCGGCGCCGGAGGGCGGCATGAGCCTCTTCGGCAGCGCGATCCTCGGTTTCCTGCTTGCGGTGGCGATTCTGGTCACCGTGCACGAGTTCGGTCATTACCTGGCCGCACGATGGTGTGGCGTGCGGGTGCTGCGCTTCTCGGTCGGCTTCGGGCCGGTGCTCATTCGCTGGATGGGGCGGCGGAGCATCTTCGCCGGCACCGAGTTCGCCGTCTCGGCGATTCCGCTCGGCGGCTATGTGCGCATGCTCGATTCTCGCGATCCGGATGCGCGACAACTGGCCCCGGAGGGTGATCTCGCGTCCGCCTTCGATCGCCAGGTGCTCTGGAAGCGCTCGTTCATCGTGGCGGCCGGTCCCTTGGCCAATTTCATTCTCGCCGCGGCGCTCTATGCCTTCGCGCTGGCGATCCCGGAGCGGGGACTCGATACGGTGATCGCGCCGCCACCGGCCCAGTCGCCTGCGGCGAGCGCAGGTCTGCGGGGTGGCGAACGCGTCGTTGCCATCGACGGCAATCGTGTTTTGCACTGGGGCGATGTGCGCTGGCAGTTGCTCACGCGGCTGTTCTCCCAGGAACTCGCGCTCACGGTGGAGTCCGGCGGTGTCGAGCGCGAGGTCCTGCTCAGACGCGAAAGCGCACCGCTCTCGGACGAAGCGCAGACACGCAGCCGCCTCGAGGGCT
>CAZSTF010000163.1:0-3992 GCA_964609555.1 uncultured Alcaligenaceae bacterium
CGAGCGCCTTGGACAGATGCGCGGTGAGCGGCCGCGCAAAGGCATCCGTGCCGCCCCCGGCCGGGAAGGGGACGACGATCGTGACGGGCTTGGCGGGCCAGGCGGGGGCTTGGGCGGAAGCGATGGCCGCAGCGCCGAGCAAGGCTTGCAGCGCGAACAGTGCGCGTGTCAAGCGGGACCGAACAGTCATGGTGGACCTCCTTGTTTTGGTGTGACCGGTTTATAGCAAGCAAGGCGACGCGCATCGTCTGCAGAGCGCAGGGGAATCGAACGCTGCCCAAACACGGGCGGTACGGTGCCCGGGAATCGGAGGGCTTGTCGCTCCGGAAACGATCGCGTCTCTAGAATCTGCCGCGATGGGGCGAGACGGACACAAGACAAGAGCTCAGGCGGCGGCGCAGCGCGTCGAACGTGCGCTCGAAGACTCTCGCGTCGTCCATGCGCGCGCCCACTGCGACGCGCGACGCCTGAACCTCACACCGCAGCGCGAGGCGGTCTACCGGACGCTGCTTGCGTTCGACGGGCCGGTCAAGGCGTACGAACTGCTCACCCGCATGCAGCAGGACGCCCCGGGCATGGCGCCCATGACGGTCTACCGCGCGCTCGATTTCCTGATCGAGGCGGGGTTGATTCACAAGATCGCAGCGACGGCGAGCTTCGTGCCTTGCACGCACGAGGGGGAACATGCTCACGGGCAGGTCGCGTTTCTGGTATGCCAGCGCTGCGGCGCGGTCGACGAAGTCGAGGCCGAAGGCATGATCCATGCGCTCGATCATGCGAAGCCCCACCGGCCGGGCTTCGCCATGCAGTCGATCGAGGTTCATGGCCTCTGCGGCGACTGCGCGGCCAAGGGCGGCTGAGGAAACGCTCATCGACCTGCTGCGCAACCCGATTGCTTTGTCGCATGTTGGCTTCGGCCGCTTCGCCTAACCTCGGCTTCGCCGAGGTTAGCCTTCGCCGAAACTCCGTTTTGGCGAAACTTCGTTTTCGCTCATCGCTCGCCTACCTTCAAGGTATGTCTCGCGATTCACTGCGCGGCTTCGCGCACTCGGGCTTGCTCGCGACAGTCAATGAGCGTTCCCTGAGGGCAGCGACGTCGGATTTGGTGCCCGAGACCGGACTCGAACCGGTATGCCTGCTTTCGCGAGGCGGCGGATTTTAAGTCCGCTATGTCTACCTATTCCATCACTCGGGCGCTTGGCTGCATCCTTTGCTCCCGCTGGGCACGGTTTCACCGACGATCATAGCCGCGGCGATACGGGCAGCTTGGTCATGCGCCCGATGAGAAAGATCGTCGGGCGTTTTTCGGCGAACCGCGCGCGGTCTGCCGGGGTCCAGGCGGCGCGGGGCTTGGCAAGGACGGTCTCGGCCTCGCCCGTGAGATCCTGCGCAGCGGCGAGGATGAGGTCACCCGGCAGCAGTTCGCAGAGTGACGCGAGCAGCGGCACGTGCCGGTAGGGCGTTTCGATGAACAGCTGGGTCGCGCCGGTTGCGCGCACCCGGGCAACCGCATCCCGGATCGCACGATCCCGCTCGGCGGGCTTGGCAGGCAGATAGCCCAGGAATTCGAAGCGCTGGCCGTCGAGGCCGCTCGCCGCCAACGCGAGCAGGATCGACGAGGGGCCGGTGAGCGGCACCACGCGCACGCCCAGCTGATGCGCCCGGGCGACGATCGCGGCGCCGGGATCCGCGATCGCGGGCATGCCGGCATCGGAGAGCACACCCACATCATGCCCGGCGGCGAGCCAGGTTTCGGCGTCCGCGAGGGCGAAGGGCAGCGGATCGACGGGCGTGATCTCGAGGGTTGCGATCGGGTCGGGATGCGCGATTGCTTTCAGAAAGGCGCGGGCGGCCTTGGGCGTCTCCGCGACGAAGTGGCGCAGCCGGCGTGCGATCTCGAGCGTTCCAGCGGGGAGCACGGCCTCGGGCACGGTCGCCGAGAGGAGGGCAGGCACGAGATAGAGCGTGCCACGCTGCTGCCCGGGTGACTCACCGGTAGCCATGCGGAGCCAACAGTTCGCAAAGCCGGATCAGCGGGAGCCCGATGAGCGCGGTCGGGTCGTCGCTTCGCACCCGGGCCAGGAGTTTGATGCCGGCGGTTTCGACCTTGACCGCACCCGCGGCGTCGAAGGGGCGTTCGTGTTCGAGGTAGGCGATCAAGTCCGCGTCTGGCAGATCGCGGTAGACGATTTCGGTCGGGACGCTCTCCACCACCGCCTGCCCACCGGCGAGCACGCAGAGCGCCGTGTGGCAGATGAGGGTCCGGCCCCGGCAGCGCTGCAGTTGGGCGAGCGCGGTGGCGAAGTCGCCCGGCTTGGAGAGCGCTTCCCCGTCGAGGTCGAGCACCTGGTCCGAGCCAATGACGACGGCCTCGGGACGGCGTGCGGCAACGGCTTGGGCCTTTTCACGCGCCAGCCGCAGGCAGTGGGCGAGCGGTGTCTCGCCCGGCCCTTGCACTTCGATCACCTCGGGCGCAATGGCCTCGAACGGCCAGCCAAGGCGGCCGAGCAGTTCTCGGCGGTAGCGGGAGGTCGAAGCAAGCAGAAGGGGCGCTGGCACGGTCGGCGGCATCGGTGGCGAGAGCAGAACATTCTGCACCGGCCCATGCGATGAATGGGTGTCACGGGCTATAATGCTCTGTTTCCCGATTATCTCGCTGCGAGCCGAGCAATCGGCGCCGCGCGGGGCCAAGCTGACGTGACCGGATCTGCCGCTTCGATGACGAGCGTGTCGGACGCGACCGATGCGCCGCAGGATGCGGGCCGGCATGGGCCAGTGGCCAAGGCGGCCAAGGCGTCTGACTGGCAGCGGGTGCGCCCGATGCGGGCATTCGCCCAACTGGCCGCCTCGCTCGATGCGGAGCTTGAGGCGGGTCGCTTCGAGCGGATGGAGGATGCGGCGATCGTCGGTCGGGTGGCCGCGCGCATCACGGCCGTTTCGGAGGGGCAGTCTGCATCGGGGTCGGCCAGCGTGCGCATGCCAACCCACCGGCCAGGGTTCACAGTTGAGGCGAAGGCAGAACTTCGCCTGACCTGTCAGTCCTGCGGTGAGCCGTTTGCCCACGCGGTGAGCACGCTGTCCACACTGTGGGTGGCTCGGGACGAGCGTGAGTTGCTGGCCTGGGAGCAGTCCGCGGCCCGAGCCGACATCGATGCGGAGGGGGAAGACGATGGCCCCTCGGCGCACGGTGCTGCCGAGTTGGAGGTCGTTCTGGCCGACGAGCAGGCCAGTGCGCTCAGCCTGGTCGAGGACGAGCTGCTGCTCGCCGTGCCCGTGGTGCCCCGGTGCCCGGCCTGTGCCGCGAGCCCCGAACCGCAGCGATTCAGTTTTGGTTAGTCCGTTTTTTGGTTTGAGTTTCAGAGGAGCCCATCATGGCCGTTCAACAGAACAAGAAATCCCCGTCGAAGCGTGGCATGCACCGTGCGCACGATTTCCTCACCGCGCCGCATCTGTCGATCGAGCCGGTGACCGGCGAGCCGCATCTCCGGCATCACATCTCCCCGAGCGGCTACTACCGCGGCAAGAAGGTCATCGAGACCAAGGCTGACGAGTGATCGGCGTGGGCAGGCCCTCTGGTCTGCCCCTTGGACGTCGTTGAGCGACTCCACTCCCCTCATCCTCGCCGTCGACGTCGACGGCGGTGATCACGGCGCGTCGGTGACCCTGCCTGGGGTTGCCGCCTTCCTGCGCGCTCATCCGCACGCCCGTGTGCTGCTGGTCGGCACACCGGCGTCGCTCGCCCAGGCACCATCGCTCATCCCGTCGGACCTGATCCGTCGCGTCGACACGCTCGAAGCCGACGACGTGGTCGGCATGGACGAGCCGCCCGCGCAGGCGCTCAAGAACAAGAAGCGTTCGACCATGCGGCTCGCGGTGAATGCGGTCAAGGCCGGCACGGCCCAGGCCTGCGTCAGCGCCGGCAATACCGGTGCGCTGATGGCCACCGCGCGCTTCGTGCTGAAAACCCTCCCCGGCATCGACCGCCCGGCGAT
>CAZSTF010000164.1:0-3991 GCA_964609555.1 uncultured Alcaligenaceae bacterium
ACGCTCCTGCTCCATCCAGTCCATGGTGGCGGCACCGTCGTGCACCTCGCCAATCTTGTGCGAGACGCCGGTGTAGAAGAGGATGCGCTCGGTCGTCGTGGTCTTGCCCGCGTCGATGTGGGCGGAGATACCGATGTTGCGATAGCGCTCGATGGGGGTGGTGCGTGGCATGGAACTGACCTCGTATCGGCGCCGGACTCGTGGCCCAGCACCGACCTCATCTGTGTTGACTTAGAAGCGGAAGTGCGAGAACGCCTTGTTGGCCTCGGCCATGCGATGGACTTCCTCGCGCTTCTTGACCGCACCGCCGCGACCCTCGGCCGCTTCGAGCAGCTCGTTGGCGAGACGGAGCCCCATCGACTTCTCGCTCCGCTTGCGCGCCGCGTCACGCAGCCAACGCATCGAGAGCGCCACGCGCCGCGTCGGCCGGACTTCGACCGGAACCTGGAAGTTGGCACCGCCGACACGGCGGCTCTTGACCTCGACCATGGGCTTGGCGTTGTTGAGCGCCGTCGAAAACACCTCGAGGGCGTCCTTGCCACCCTTCTTTGCGATGATGTCGAGCGCGCCATAGACGATGCGCTCGGCCACGGCCTTCTTGCCGCGGGTCATCACCACGTTCATGAACTTGGAGACTTCGACGTTGCCGAATTTCGGGTCGGGGAGAATGTCCCGCTTGGGAACTTCGCGACGGCGTGGCATGGGAATCCTTCGGTATCGGTAGGGCGTCGATCACGGACGCCAGGGGTCAATCAGGTGAGTGAACCGCGGTGAGGGACGTTCCGCCTACCGCGCGCCAATGACAGGAGCGGACAGGAGTGGCTCGCCCCTGCCTCCGAATCGTTTCGCCAGGTCAGGCCTTCTTGGGCCGCTTGGTGCCGTACTTCGAGCGTGCCTGCTTGCGATCCTTGACGCCGGCCGTGTCGAGCGAGCCGCGCACCATGTGGTAACGGACACCCGGCAAGTCCTTGACGCGACCGCCGCGGATGAGCACAACCGAGTGCTCCTGAAGGTTGTGACCTTCGCCGCCGATGTAGGAAATGACTTCGTAGCCGTTCACGAGGCGAACCTTCGCCACTTTACGGAGGGCGGAGTTCGGCTTCTTGGGCGTCGTGGTGTAGACCCGGGTGCACACGCCACGCTTCTGCGGGCTTTCCTGCAGGGCCGGCACCTTGCTCTTCTGAACGACCGGCGTGCGCCCGTGGCGCACGAGTTGATTGATGGTGGGCATGTCGAGCCTTTTTGTGTTGAACCGGCCACTTCAATTGGCGGCCGGCGATAAACCGCTTCACCCGAGGGCACCTCGCGCGCCTGCGCAAGAAGCAATGCCTTTTCGCCCTGAAGGGCGATGCTTTATCGGGAAAGACCGCGATTCTAGCCCGCGCCCATGCGGCCGTCAACCCATGGCGGACGGCCGCGTGTCAGCCAGCCGAATACGGATAGGGCCTTTGGGGCACGCGGGCGGCGTCGGTCTCTCGGCGCTCGACCGGGTCGAGCGGCCGTTTGTCCCACCAGATGGCGCGACCGCGCAACTGCTCTGCCTCAAGATGCGGCCGCTCGGCCCGGAGCGCCTTGAGAAATTGGGTGACTTCGCTTTCGTACATGGCAGATGGCAGGCGGACGATGCGGTGGATGGAGCGCTGCAGGGATTCGGTGGCTTTGCGATTATCGCCGCTCAGCCGACCGCGGGCGTCGGGCCGGCGCCGGCGCGACGTGAGCCGGCATACATCTCGAACTCATACAGGCGACATTCGAGTGGGCCGTTGTAGAGCGGTGTCCGGCGGGCCGGCTTGAAGCCGATGCCGGAAGGAAATTCACGGTCGGCCGTGAGGAAGCACGCGGTCCAGCCCGTGAGTGAGCGCTTCATCCAGCGCCCGAGGTCGGGGTACCAGGCGCGCAGTGTTGCCAGCGTTTCGAGCCGCTCGCCATAGGGCGGGTTGCAGACGAGCAAGCCGCCGGTCGGGCCCGCTTCGGGTGGCGTCATCTGCTCGACGGGCCCTTCCGTGATGCGAATGGCCTCAACCCAGGCCGGTCCTCCCAGTGCAGTGAGATTCGCCCGCGTCGCCGTGATGGCCTGCGGGTCGGTGTCGTTGCCGTGGAGCAGCCCGTCCGGCAAGGCACGCACACCTTGATCGGCGGCCATCCGAAGGGCGCGCCATGCATTCGGGTCGTGCGCACGCAGGCGCTCGAAGGCGAAGCTGCGATCCCGTCCGGGCGCACGGCCCGTCGCGATCATCGCCGCCTCGGCAAGAAAGGTGCCGCTGCCCATCATCGGATCGAGGAGCACGCGCTCGCCCCGCCATTTCTTGAGCAGGAGGATGCCAGCCGCCAGGTTCTCGCGCAGCGGCGCCGCCAGCGTGTCGCGGCGGTAGCCGCGCTTGAAGAGCGCTTCACCGGCGAGATCGAGATAGATCGTCGCCCGCCAGGCCGTGAGAAAGACGTGGATGCGCATGTCGGGCCGCGCGGTATCGACGCTCGGGCGCGCATTCATCGCGGCGCGGAAGGCATCGACTACGGCATCCTTGACGCGAAGCGCCACGAAGTCGAGCGAACGCAAGGGCGAGCGCACGGCATCCACCTGCACCCGGATCGTCTCGCGCGTCGTGAAGAGATGTGGCCAGTCGATCGTGCGGGCGAGCCGGTAGAGGTCGGCTTCGGTACGGTACTCGGCTTCGGCCAGCCGCCAGAGCACGCGGCTCGCCACGCGACTGTGCAGGCAGACCTGCTGCCCGAGCGTGAATGGCCCCTCGAAGCCGACGCCGCCCGGGGCTTCGGCCACGCGGGCCGCGCCGAGGGCCGTGAGTTCCTCGGCCAGCACCGCCTCGAGGCCGCGCGGACAGGGGGAAAAGAAGCGCTGCACGGCCTCGCCCACGCTTCGCGCACGGATCGAGAGCGTGGGCCGCGGTCTGCTACGCCCCTCGGGCGTCCCGCTTCGCTCCGGCATCATTGCGCTGGCGGCGCGGTCAGCTCGCAGCCATCACCGATGCTGTCACGCCAGATGCGCACGCGGCAGACGTTGCCGAAGCGTGTCGCGGTCGCGCGCCAGACGAAGGCGCACAGGTTCTCGAGCGTCGGCACACCGAGGCCCGGCACTTCGTTGAGCAGATGATGATCGAGTTGCTCGCGGACCGCTGTGAGGTGAGCACGCAGGTGCCCGAGATCGGTCACCATGCCGGTGGCCGCGTCGGGCGAGCCGCGAAGCGCGACCTCGCACCAGTACGTGTGGCCGTGCACACGCCGCGAGCCCTCGGCCTCGATCTCGCGGTTCAGGGTGTGGGCGGCGTCGAAGAAGAAACGCTGATGGATTTCGAAGTTCACCTTCGAATTATCGGCGCCTGCCGGAGCGACGGTCAGCGTAAGCCCACGACCTTGTGCGTCTGCACCGACAGCCGCCATGCAGGGCGGGCAAGGCAAAAGGCGATTGCCGCCTGCGTGTTCGCTTCCCGATCCGGGCCGTCCATCGGCTGCACGAAGCGGTGGGTGAAGGCGAGCCGTTCGAGCCGATCCCAGTCGAGGTCCTGCGGGTAGACGACCTTCAATTCCTGGCCCTGCTGCTGGACGAACTCGGCGCCGGCCTTCGGGCTCACGCAGATCCAGTCGATGCCATCGGGTACGGCGATCGTGCCGTTGGTCTCGACTGCGATCTCGAACCCTGCGCGGTGGAAGGCCTCGATGAGGGGCGCGTCGAGCTGCAGGAGAGGTTCGCCGCCCGTGCAGACGACGAGCGGCCGCCCGCGGGACGCGCCGCCCGCCGCGGGCCAATGCGCGGCAACGGCCTGGGCAAGCGCCTCGGCGCTCGCGTACTTGCCGCCCGCCGTGCCGTCGGTACCAACGAAGTCGGTGTCGCAGAAGCGGCAGATGGCGCTCGCGCGATCCTCCTCACGTCCACTCCAGAGATTGCAGCCGGCAAAGCGGCAGAACACGGCCGGGCGGCCGGCCTGCGCGCCCTCGCCCTGCAGCGTGTAGAAGATTTCCTTGACCGAATAGGTCA
>CAZSTF010000165.1:0-3958 GCA_964609555.1 uncultured Alcaligenaceae bacterium
TGCGCCCATAGCCCACGAGGTCACGCGGATAATCTCGGCTCCAACTGCTCATTGGCCGCGAGTCTAGCGAGCGCACTGCGCTCTGCCCATGGGGCCGCGGTGATGAGCGTCATGGAAGCCAAGCCTCACGTGCCGCGTTTCTCTGCCAACCTGTCCTTGCTGTTCCCCGAGTTGCCTTTCCTCGACCGCTTCGCGGCGGCGCGGGGCGCGGGCTTCCGGGCAGTCGAGTATCACCAGCCCTACGCTTTCGATCCGGCCGAGCTGCGCGAGCGGCTCTCGGCACACGGTCTCGCACAGGTGCTCTTCAACCTGCCGATGGGCGACAGCGCGCGCGGCGACTTCGGCCTCGCCTGCCTGCCCGGCCGGCAAGCCGAGTTCAGGGACGGCGTGCACGAGGCGATCCGCTACGCGCGTGCGCTCGACTGCCCACAGCTCAACGTGATTGCCGGTGTCCTCGGCTCCGGGCTCGACCGCGCCGAGGCCGAGGCGGTTCTCATCGCCAACCTGCGCTGGGCCGCCGCAGAACTGCAGCGCGCGGGCATGCGACTCCTGCTCGAGCCGATCAACGACCGCGACGTGCCGGGTTTCCTCGTGACCACCAGCGCCCAGGCCATCGCGCTCCTCGATGCGGTCGGCGCTCCCAACCTGTTTCTGCAGTACGACTGCTACCACATGCAGCGTATGGAGGGCGAACTCTGCGCCACGCTCGAGCGACTCCTGCCGCGCATCGCGCACATCCAATTCGCCGACAACCCGGGTCGTCATGAGCCGGGCACTGGGGAGATCGCGTACCCGCATGTCTTCGCCCACCTCGACCGGATCGGCTACCGCGGCTGGGTCGGGGCGGAGTACCGGCCCTCCACGCCGGACACCCGCGCGACACTCGGGTGGTTCGAGCACGCCCAGTGATCGCGTCCATCAAGGCTGCGCGATGGCTTGCGCGCGCCCGGGTCACTAGACTCCCGCTCCATGCCCCGTCTCGACGAACTCAATCGCATGGACGCCCATGCGTTCACTGCCCTCCTCGGTGGCGTCTATGAGCACTCGCCCTGGATCGCCGAGCGCGCGTTTGCCCTTCGGGGCCCCGGCGGCTTTCCTTCGCGCGCGCATCTGCATGCGGCGCTCGTGGCCACGGTGCAGTCGGCGAGCGAAGCCGAAAAGCTCGCCCTGCTCGACGCCCACCCGGAGCTCGCCGGCAAGGAGGCGGCCTCGGGCAGCCTGACGCCCGCCTCTCATGCAGAGCAGACGAGCGCTGGACTCACTGCGCTGACCGCCGCGGATGTGGCGCGCCTGCGCGAACTGAATGTCCGCTATCGCGACAAATTCGGCTTTCCGTTCATCATCGCGGTGCGCAATCACACGCAGGCGGCGATCTTCGGCTCGCTCGAGGCGCGTCTGCACAATACCCGGAGCATGGAAGTGAACAACGCGCTCGCCCAGGTGGCCGAGATCGCACGGCTCCGGCTGCTCGACCTGGTTGCGGAGTGATGAAGATGGGCAAATTGTCGACCCATGTCCTCGACACCTTCCACGGCCAGCCGGCCGCTGGCGTGAAGCTCGCGCTCCATGCCCTCGATGGGGAGGGGGCCGCGCGGCTGCTCGTCGAGACCACGACCAATGCGGACGGCCGCACGGATGCACCGCTCCTCGCCGGCGAGGCAGTCCGGCGCGGCCGCTATCGCCTCGTCTTCCACATCGGGGACTATTTCCGGGCGCACGGGGTGGTGCTGCCCGACCCGCCCTTCCTCGACCAGGTGACGATCGACTTCGGCATCGCCGAGGATGGCGGCAGCTATCACGTGCCCCTCGTGTGCTCCCCCTGGGCGCTTTCAACCTACCGGGGCAGCTGAAGGGTGGACGCCTACCTGCTCGACTGGGCCAACCTGCTCTTGCGCTGGCTGCATCTGATCACCGGCATCGCCTGGATCGGTGCCTCGTTCTATTTCGTCTGGCTCGACAACCACCTTGTCCGGCCGACCGCCGACGACCTCAAGGCCAAGGGGGTCGATGGGGAGCTCTGGGCCGTGCACGGGGGCGGCTTCTACAACGCGCACAAGTACATGGTCGCGCCCAAGGCGCTGCCCGAGGGGCTGCACTGGTTCTACTGGGAAAGCTACTGGACATGGATCTCGGGCTTCGCGCTCTTCGTCGTGCTCTACCTCGCGCAGGCCGAGACGATGCTCATCGACCCGAAGGTCTTCGCCTGGGGCTCGTCCTGGGCGGCGATCGTCGCCGCGCTCGTCTATCTCGCCGCGGGTTGGGTGGTCTATGACGTGATCTGTCGCGCCTTCGGCCAGCGGCCGCGGGGCGACCTGGTGGTGGGCGGGCTCGTGTTCGCCTACGTGATCGCCGCCGCGTGGATCGCCTGCCATCTGTTCGCGGGACGGGCGGCTTTTCTGCTCACCGGCGCGATGCTCGCCACCATCATGAGCGCAAACGTGCTCATGGTCATCATCCCTGGCCAGAAGCGCACGGTGGCCGCGCTCCGGGCCGGTGCTGCGCCCGACCCCACGCACCCGAAGCGCGCCAAGCAGCGAAGCGTGCACAACACGTACTTCACGCTTCCTGTGCTGTTCGCAATGATCTCGAACCACTATGCGAGTGCCTACAACGCGTCATGGAATTGGCTCGTACTCGTTGCGATCATGCTCGCGGGGGCCTTGATCCGCCAGTTCTTCATCGCGCGGCATTTCGGGCGCACGGAATGGCGCTGGTGGTCACTCGGCGGTGGGCTGCTCCTCGCCGTGGCCGTAGCACTGGCCCCGGCAAACCGCTCCGGCAGCGCCGACCTCGCCCCACCGACCCTGTCCGAGGTGCAGACGATCGTGCAGGCGCGCTGCCTCGCCTGCCACAACGCGCAGGTGCAGTCGAAGAACGTGGCGCTCCATACGTCCGAACTGCTCCAGCAGCACGCTCGGAGCGCGCTCCAGCAGGTGAGCGCACGCCTCATGCCGATCAACAACACGACCGGCATGACCGAAGAGGAGCGCACGCGTCTCCTCGCGTGGCTTCGTCAGGCATCAGCCCGCTGACCCCTCCCGCGGCGCGCGGGGAGACGTGCTCGCGCTTGACCCGACAGGCTTGCATCTCGCGAATCGCGGCGGGCTCGCACGCCGATTGATGCCACGCAAGATCGGCCGGACCGGGCCGGCCTAGCATGACCCGACTGTGCACAGGGTTAATTCTTTCTCGACACCTTCTGGAGACCAACCATGAGCAAGCGCATGCTGGCGGCATCCGTTGCCTTAGCCCTCGCCCTCACCGCGTCCGCGGCCAACGCCCAATCGTTCAACAGTTTCAAGGCCGGCGATCTGCTCGCCCGAGCGCGCATCGTCCATCTCGACCCAGCCAACAAGGATTCGATCGCCATCACCAATGTGAGCGTCAACGACAAGGTGATTCCGGAAGTGGATTTCACCTACTTCCTCACGCCCAACGTGGCGGCCGAACTGATCCTGACCTATCCGCAGAAGCATGACGTGTCCTCGTCCACGCACGGGGGGAAGATCGGTACGCTCAAGCATCTGCCGCCGGTGCTTTCGCTGCAGTATCACTTCACGGGTTTCGGGGCGTTCAAGCCGTATGTCGGGGTAGGCTTGAACTACACGCGCTTCATGAGTGTCAAGCTGCCGGCGGGTTTGGGCATCGACAAGAACAGCTTCGGTCTGGCCGGGCAGGTGGGTTTCGACTACGCGCTCGATGCCCGACTTGCGCTCAACGTCGATGTGAAGAAGGCGCAGATCCGCACCGACCTCAAGGCCGGCGCGAGCAACCTCGGGGAGATCCGGGTCGATCCGCTCCTGGTCGGCATAGGCGTGACCTACAAGTTCTGATCGCCCGAGTCGGGCGAAACGGCGCCGCGCTCGCCCGAGGCGCGGCGCCTCGCCGTTGCGTCAGGCGGCCGCCTGGGCACGGCGCGCATTGATCGGCCCGCCGCGGAACGGCGCAAAGCCCGAAC
>CAZSTF010000166.1:0-3947 GCA_964609555.1 uncultured Alcaligenaceae bacterium
GAGGGCGGCGTCGCGCAGATCGCCACCGCCGTGCATTACCTCGCCTGCGAGGCGGACTACGTCACCGGCGTCACCCTCAACGTGGACGGCGGGCGCTCCGTCAGGCTCTGAGACCGGGCATCCCGCGCTTCAACTGCGTCAGGCGGCAACCACGTAGTCGGCAGTGACCGGTCGCCAGAACAGTCCCTTGTCGTAATAGCGGTCGGCATGCCGGACCGCCTTCGGCTCGCGTCCGTATTCGACGAAGCCGAGGCGCGAGAACAGGCGAAGCGCCGGCAGGTTTTCGCCCACCACGACGAGCAGCATGAGTTCGATACCCGGGAGCTTGCGGGCCTCGACGAGCGCCTCGTCCATGAGGCGACGGCCGATGCCGTTGCCCGCGTGGTCCTTCATGACGTAGAGCGAGACCAGGTCGACCTTGTGCCGCTCGCGCCGACGCTGGTAGAGCTCGATCCGGGCTGTCCCGACCAGCGCATCGGCCGAATCGAACGCCCCGAGCGTGACACTGGTCGGATCCGACAGCCGCCGGTGCCACCACTCGAGCGGGCGTCCGGCCCGCTCCTCGAAGGAGGAGATGTAGGCCGTCTCGTGTTCGCTGTACGCGCGCAGCATGAGCGCGCGGTACAGGCCGGTGTGGTCGATGTTCAGTCGACGGACGGAAACGCCGGGAGCGGTCATGCAATCAACCTGACGGGGGATCGGGCGGAGGCCCCGGAGAACGCGGGTTCGCCCTATTCTCCATGAGCCGGCCGCATTCCGGCAATGGCCTGCTCGGCGGCCGCCACGGCCCGCTCGCGGGTGCCGCGCTTGCGCCCGGCGAGCAAGGTGTACGCGGTCGGCACCACGTAGAGCGTCAGGAGCGTGCCAAGCAGCAAACCGCCCACGATCACCCAGCCGATGACTGCACGGCTCTCCGAGCCGGCACCGGTGGCCAGCGCGAGCGGGATCGCGCCGAGCACCATCGCCCCGGTGGTCATGAGGATCGGGCGCAATCGCAGCTGACTCGCCTCGACGACCGCCTCGCGGATGCCCCGTCCGCGATCGCGGAGTTGATTGGCGAACTCGACGATCAGGATGCCGTGCTTGGTGATGAGACCCACGAGCGTGATGAGTCCGATCTGCGAGTAGATGTTGAGCGAATTGCCCGTGAGGTTGATCGCGGCCAGGGCGCCCGTCATGGACAGCGGCACCGTGAGCAGGATGATGAACGGATCGCGGAAGCTCTCGAACTGCGCCGCGAGCACGAGGTAGATGAAGCCGATCGCCAGCAGGAAGACGAAGTAGATGTCGTTCGAGGATTCGCGGAACTCGCGTGACGAACCGGCAAAATCCGTCTGCACCGTGGCCGGCAGGACGCGCTTCGCCGTTTCTTCCATGAAACGCAACGCTTCGCCCTGGGTATAGCCTGGCTGAAGGTTGGCGTTCACGGTGGCCGAGCGCACGCGCTGGAAGTGCGCGATCGACCGGGGCGAGACGCCTTCCTGCACCGTGACGAGGTTCGACAGCGGCACCATGTCGCCAGCGCGGTTCTTGACGTAGATCTCGCTGATGCGCTCCGGCGTGTCGCGGCCGTCGCGGGCCACCTGCACGATCACGTCGTACTGCTCGCCGTCCTGCTTGTAGCGCGTGACGAGACGACCGCCGAGCATGGTCTCGAGCGTGCGACCCACGGTATCGATGTTGGCGCCGACGTCGAGCACGCGATCGCGGTTGACGCGCACCCGGAGTTCCGGCGTGTTGATGCGCAGATCGGTGTCGATGTTGGTCAGGCCGGGGTTCCTGCGCATCTCCTCCTGCATGCGCTGGACGAAGCCCTGCATCTGTGCATAGGGCACCTGAGCCATGATGACCATCTCGACCGGCTTCGCGCGCGGCGACTGGCCGAGCGAGGCGGGCTGCGAGGGAAAGGCCGACACACCGGCGAGGCTCTGGAACTTCGGGAACAGTTCCTTGGCCACATCGGCCTGCGAGCGCGAACGCTCGTTCCAGTCCTTGAGCCGGAGGATGGCCGTGCCCGACGAGACGTCGGGGAATCCCCCGTTGCCGCCGTAGGCGCGCATCTCGGGAATCTGCTGATAGATCGCCTCGACCTCACGGATGTAGCGCAGAGTGAAGTCCGCGGTCGAGCCCTCGGGCGCGGTCACGAAACCGAAGATGACGCCGCGGTCCTCGAGCGGCGAAAGCTCGGTCTTCGTCGTCTTGAACATGACCGCGGCCGCACCCGCGACGATGAGCATGACGAGGATCACGACCAGTCGGTTGTCGAGCGCGAGATCAAGCGTGCGCCGGTACCCGCGCGACAGCGCATCGAAGCCCCGTTCGATGACCAGGTAGAGCCGCGAATGCTTGGGCTCGTGCTTGAGCAGGAGCGAGCACATCATCGGCGAGAGCGTGAGCGCCACGAAGCCCGAGACGAGCACGGCGCCCGCGAGCGCAAGCGCAAACTCGATGAACAGTCGTCCGGTGCGCCCGGTGGCGAAGGCGAGCGGCGCGAACACGGCCGCGAGCGTGAGCGTCATCGCGATCACCGCGAAGCCGATCTCCCGTGTGCCGACGATGGCCGCCTGGATGCGGTCCATCCCCTCCTCGATATGGCGATGGATGTTCTCGAGCACGACGATGGCGTCATCGACCACCAGTCCGACCGCGAGCACCATCGCGAGCAACGTGAGCGTGTTGACCGTGAAGCCGAACAGCCACATGAGGAAGAACGCGCCGATCAGCGAGACCGGGATGGTCACGAGCGGAATGATCGTCGCCCGGAAGCTTCTCAGGAAGAAGAAGATCACGATCGCGACCAGGAGCACCGCCTCCCCGATCGTCTGGAATACCGCCTTGATCGATTCCGCGATGAACACCGAGCTGTCGTAGTTGAGCTGCACCGACATGCCCTCGGGCAGCACCGCCTCGATCTGGGGCAGGGCCTCCTTCACCGCGGCCGAGAGCTCGAGCGGGTTGCCGGTGGACTGACGGATGATGCCGAAGCCCACCGCGGTCTTGCCCATGAAACGCTGGAAACCGCGTTCCTCGGCTGCGGCCACCTTGACCGTGGCAACGTCCCGGATGCGCACCGGGAAGCCGCCCGACTGCGCCACGACGACGGCGCCGAATTCTTCGGGCGTCGACAGATCGGTCCGCGCGAGCACGTTGAACTCGCGGAACCGGCTCTCGATGCGCCCGGCCGGGATCTCCACGTTCTGCGAGCGAAGCGCGGCCTCGACTTCCGCGGGCGTCAGCCGGTAGGCGGCCAGCTTCTGCGGCTCGAGGAAGATGCGCATCGACGTCCGGCGCTCGCCGAAGATGCGCAAATCCGCCGCACCCGGCAGCACGAGGAGTCGGGGCTTGATGACACGGTTGACCGTTTCGGTCAGCTCGAGCTGAGAATGGCGATCCGAGACGAGCGCGAACCACATGACCGGAAAGGCGTCCGCCTCGACCTTGGCCACCACCGGCTCATCGGCAGCGTCCGGCAGGCGCGCACGCACGCGAGCCACCTTGTCGCGCACCTCGGCCGCAGCGACGTCGGGATCCTTGGTGATCTTGAATGACACCGTGATGTCCGAGCGCTCCGAGCGCGAGTTCGAGGTGATGAGGTTCACCCCCTCGATTCCCGAGAGCGAATCCTCGAGCACCTTGGTGATCTGGGATTCGATGACCTCGGGCGATGCCCCTTTGTAACCCGTGGAGACCGAGACGATCGGCTCATCGATCTTCGGATACTCGCGCACCGACAGGCGCTGGTAGCTGATGAGCCCGAGCAGCACGACGATCAGCGACAGCACGGTGGCGAGCACCGGCCGCTTGATGCACAGGTCGAAGAATTTCATGCGCTCACCCGCCCTTGCCTGCAGGGCTCGGTGGTGCGCCCGCAGTGCCCCCGCCACCCGCGGCCGGTGCCGCAGCGCCACCTGAGCCGGGCCCCGCGGGTCCGGCCGCCTTGGTCGGCG